>JAAUTN010000499.1 GCA_012031415.1 Leptolyngbyaceae cyanobacterium SM1_4_3
AATAGTAGACAACCTTTAGCAATAGGAATAGGAAAAATCTAAAAAATAGTAATTATCCTTTTTAAGGCGTGTTTGATCATTTCAATACTCCGGACAATTTTAGGAAATAGGTAGAAAAACTATTCATACGTTTAAGGTACGGTTATCAAAAACTTGCACCAAATGAATAGCATAAACCTCATATTACACAGCCTGCTGAGCAAACCACAACAAAAATTTCTTTTAACTTTGTTTTCTACCATATTCATAGTGTGCGGGAAAGTTAATTTTACAAATCTGAGCCGTTACAGCCAGATATCAGAACGTACTTATCGTCGGCAGTTCGAGCGTTCTTTCAACTTTATCAAAAGCAATGCCAGCTTGATAGAACAAGCTATTCCAACAACAGCCCGTCAGGTCATAGCGATAGACTGTTCCTTTATCCCCAAAAGTGGGAAAGCAACTTATGGGATAGAGTATTTCTACAATGGAACTACTGGAAAAGCGGAAAAAGGGTTAGAGATTTCCCTCTTAGCAATTGTGGATGTGGATACAAAGCAAGGCTATGCCCTATCCGTACAGCAGACTCAACCAGCGACAGAAGGGAAAACTCGGATTGATTACTACTTAGCCCAAGTGCAAGCAACTCATCCCTACCTACCAAAATCGGCGTCTTATCTGGTCTGTGATGGCTTTTATAGCAAGATTAAGTGGGTTGATGGGGTCACTGATTTGAACTTAGATGTGATTAGCAAGTTACGCTGTGATGCCGATTTGCGTTATGTCTACTCAGGTGTGCAAAAACCTCGTGGCAGACCCCGCAAGTATGACGGCAAGGTGGACTTGACTGATGTCACTCGAATGACTCTAGTGCGTGAGCTTGAACCTAACTTATTCCTATACACTGCCGTTGTCTGGTCATTGAGTCTGAAGCGGAAAGTTCGGATTGCTTACCTGCTTGACTCTCGTGACCCAAACCGTATTGGACGAGTACTTTTGTTCTCCACTAATTTAGAAAGTGACCCGTCTGACATCCTAGATTTCTACAAAGCTCGTTTTCAGATTGAATTTATCTTCCGTGATGCTAAACAGTTTACAGGTCTATCTGATTGCCAAGCTCGTGATTTTACTAAACTTGATTTCCATTTCAATGCTAGTTTAACAGCCTTAAATCTGGCTAAGTTTGATGTAGCTCAACTTCATCAGTCCCCTAATCCTTTAATTTTTTCTATGGCTAGTTACAAGCGCCTAGCTCTCAATCGTCATTTACTTGACCGATTTATTTCCCTGTTAGACTTGGAGCCTACTTCTATTAAATCTCATCCTAACTTCCCTATCCTCTGTTCCTACGGTGCTATTGCTTACTAATTCTGTCCGAAGTATTGATATATATTTCAGAATAAAATTAGAATCATCAGCCGATGTGATCATCTTCATTGCAGATGACTTAGCTTTAAAATCAAAATCTACCCATTTATTAGCTGTTGTAAAATCATCAAAAATGATGACAGGAGTTTTTGAAGCTCTATAAATTCCATTAGCTTCATCCGTATACCCAAGGATAAAAGTTTTACCCGCCGTTAATACGGGAGTTGTAAAGTCATCGCTATAGTCAGTGGATTGAACTAGGTATTTAGTTGGTTGTTCATATTTTGTAACCTCTCCCAAGGGCTTCCACTCCACCGTCACCCCGTCCAACAACCTTTCCAGAAAGTTCATCCCACTCATACATCACCTCCATCAAAATTTATTAATTCCAGCTTTAAATAGAGCTATTCGTAATGACTCCACATCCGATAGACCTTGATCAATTTATCTGATTCAAAGATTTCGTAAACTATCCGATGCTGTTTATTGATGCGGCGACTGATAAGCCCTTTCATATCTCCCTTTAAAAATTCATAATCTGGCGGATATTGTAATGGGTCTTCTTCAATGATCTTGATCAGTTGCAAAACTTTGGGTTTCAATCCACTAGAAGCTAGCTTTTTGGCATCCTTTTGAGCTTGCGTCATGAAAATTATTTTGTACATTACCAATCCAGTTTATCGAGAGTTACGCCCTGCTCAATAAATTCAGTTCGCGCTGAATTGATACTTTGAACCATTCCTTCAATTCCTCTCAGATATTCATCATCGCTGACATAATCAGATTGATCCAAAATCTTAATCTCATCTCTAGAGAAGCGATCGAGTAACCATAAAAATTTGTCGCTAACGCTATCATCAATTTGTAAAGTGATTGTCCGCATAAGATAAATTAATCGCATAGTGAGGTTTACATTTTATCATCGCTGCCGTGAATAGCGGTAACGGCGATCGCCCCCCCCATCCAACAGTCTTTCCAGAAAACTTATCCCACACCTCCATCAAACCCCATTAATTCCCGCTCAATATCTTCAATACTCGGTAATTGAGTTTGTAAAGGAACAGGTAAAGATTCCAATAACTTATATTCAGCAATGCCCATAGGCTGGCTTTTATCGCCCAAAGCATACTCAGCCACCACTTTATCTTTGCTTTTGCACAACAGTAAACCGATCGTGACCGCATCCTCTTTAGCCTTCATTTGCCGATCCACCGCCGTCATATAAAACCCTAACTGACCCAAATGCTCAGGCTTAAACTTGTCGGCTTTGAGTTCAATCACAACATAGCAGCGCAATTTCAAGTGATAAAACAGTAGATCGATAAAAAATTCCTCCTCACCAACTTGCAGCAACACCTGACGACCCACAAAAGCAAATCCTGCGCCCCAACTCCAACAAAAATTGCGTCACATGCTTGACTAATGCACCTTCTATTTCCCGCTCTTGAGCTTCCTCCGTCAGACCTAAAAAATCAAAGCGATAGGGATCTTTAATCGATTCACGGGCAAGATCGGAATCTGGTTTAGGCAAGCGCTGCTCAAAATTAGAAACCGCATTGCCTTGTCGCTCAATTAAGCGTGTTTCAATCTGCATCACCAGCACATTACGCGACCAATTGTTTTCTATGGCTTTTTGGGCATACCAAATACGCGCTTCCTGTGTACTCAGTTTGTCCAGCAAAACCAAATTATGTCCCACGGCAATTGTCCAGCAGCCTGTTGGACAAATTCAATATCTTTCCATGCTTCAGCAAAAGCACGCATATACATTAAATTGGTGCGAGAAAAACCTTTCATGTTGGGAAATGCACTACGCAAATCATGGGCGAGGCGATCGATAACCTTCGCTCCCCAGCCCTGTTCCGCTTGCCGATCCAAAATATCGCGTCCAATTTGCCAATAGAGCAGAACCAATTCACGATTGACAGCCAATGCCGCTCGTTGCTGGGCTGTATGGATGCGTTCTTTGAGTTCCATCAACCAGATGTTATAGCCATCAGGCGTATCTATCAAAGCAATAGGCTGTTCTGATTTACTCATCCCTCAATCTCCGCCACGATCGCATCAATCTCAGCCCGCAAGCGATCGATCTTCGCCACAGTCGTTTTTAGTTCAGCATTGAGTGCAGTGATGTCCGTGATTTCGCGAGTATCCTTAGCTTCCACATAGCTGCTCACCGACAGATTGTAATCATTCGCCGCAATTTCCTCAAAGGTCACCGATCGCGCAAAGTGAGCAACATTTTCCTGAGAGTTTCAAGTTAATAATGCTATAATATTGAAGGCGTCAATAATCAATCTAAACTATGAGTGAAAGTGCTTCAATATCATGTCCGAAATGCAATCATACTCACGCAACAAAAAATGGATTTGTCAAAGGGAAACAAAGATACAAGTGTAAAGATTGCAAATATCAGTTCACTACAGCTAACATGGAAAGAGGTAAACCTTTATGGATGAGGCTAGAAGCAGTCTTGTACTATGTAAGTGGTATGTCCATGAATGCCATAGCGAAAATCTTAAAGTATCTGCCCAAACAATCCTTAATTGGGTGA
Source organism: Leptolyngbyaceae cyanobacterium SM1_4_3 (assembly GCA_012031415.1). GTDB lineage: Bacteria > Cyanobacteriota > Cyanobacteriia > Elainellales > Elainellaceae > JAAUTN01. Next base: position 3,902 of record JAAUTN010000499.1, read on the forward strand.
GAGAGTTTGCGCAAGATAATTGTGAGAAGCCTGAGCCAAGCAAGGTAGTGGTAGTAGAGTTAGATGAGATGTGGCACTTTATAGGGTCAAAAAAACAAACTCTGGATATGGAAAGCATTTGACCGTGATAGTGGGAGATTACTTGACTGGGAGTTGGGAGGTCGTGATCAGCAAACGCTGAGGAGATTACTAGAACGATTGTCGGCATGGGAAGTAACGGTGTATTGTACAGACCATTGGGAAGCATACAAAGCAGAGCTAGAAGGGCATCCAGATAGTCATCATGTAACTTCAAAAAGAGAGACTCTGAATATAGAGAGGAACAATTCAGATAATCGCAAATGGATTGGAAGATTCAACCGAAAGACTAAGATAGTGTCCAAAAGTGTGGAGATGGTGGATTTATCTATGGCATTGTTTGCAAAGTTTAGAGTGAACGGAACAATTGATTTACTCCGCAATTGGAGATTATCATTACTTATTTGAAACTCTCATTTAGAAAATGTTAAACCTCTGTTGTTTGGGCAATCTTTTCAATTTCTGTAGAGG
>JAAUTN010000500.1 GCA_012031415.1 Leptolyngbyaceae cyanobacterium SM1_4_3
GAATTCACTGTCCTCAGCCGCTTTCCAGCTTCTTAGTTTTGTCAGTCAAGCAGGAATCGCCCCTATTCTTTGAGAAAAAAGTCATGAAAAAGCAATAGCACACAATTTTCTTAGGAATGCTTAAGTCCGTAAGCTAGAGCGCCTTTTGGCAACAATCGTAGAACACTCTTCATAGGTGTCTTGCCCGCGCGTTCGCGCCGAACATTTATGACTCACTCGCTTAGTTCCTACATGTACAAAACCCAAAACAGCCAGCATATTAATGATGCACTGTTCGCTAAATACCCACCAAGCATGATAGCTCTCAAAGTTATCAGGGCTGTTTTGTACGCTTGGCAAAAACAAACCGTAGGGTTGCTCTCCAAGTGGGCATTGCTGAGTAACAACGATCGTGTCATCACACAGCCGAGACGCGCTGTAGAGTGCCTGAAATGGATCGCGCAGATGTGGCAAAATCATTCCCACCATGACTACATCAAAGCGTCCTAATGCATCCGGCAGATGGTAAACATCGCCATAAAACACTTTCGCTGAACTGCTCAGAGCATGGTGGGCAAACCAGTACGATCGCCTAATTCCTTGGTAGGAGAGGGCTGTTTGCTGGGTAATTTTGGGCAAAGCCTGTTGAAACCTTGGTTCTTGATAGGGCACAATGTTCCATTGTGCTTGAGAAGCCATATCATATGACACAACTTCAGATCCCTGTTTCTCCATTGCAAAGCTAAGAAAGCCGCTGGCTGTTCCTAAATCTAGGGCGCGTTTACCCTGGTACTCAACGCCTAGCGTGACACCAAGATATTCATTAACTGTTTCGCGCAAGTCCCAGCCTTGGCCGACTTCACCAATCTTAGGCAGATTGAAATGATGGTAAAACTCACAAGAGTCAATCTCGATCGGCTCGTTGGGTGGTTCGGCATACAAAGACGTTGATTGCACAGCTTGCGAAGCGCCGTTTTGCGCTCTCGCTTTGTTTAGTAAAGCTTTGAATTTTTCTTTAAACATGAATTGAGCCAGCTTCTAAAGCAGTTACTCAAAATTCTACCTGATAGGCCATTGAAACCTCTTTAAGCCTATAGACTCTTAACATACCGCGTTGGTAGAATCAACTTATGTTGTAAGCTTATCTAATTCGACTAGCTAAATATCTTAGAAAGTTTATCCTTTAATCTTTTAGGCCAGGTTGTTTCTTGCGCTTGTTTAAGCTGCTGCAACTCTTGTCTCTGCTTCTCAATACGCTGCTGTTTTTGCTTTGCTGTTTCGCGTAGTTTCTGTACCATTGCCTTTTTACTTTGTCGAATCTGCTCGATCGCCTCTTGCTGCTTCTCAATCATTGCCAGTCGATCGCTGCTCACTTTAATCAAATCTTGAATGACTGCCTCTTTTGCTTCAAGCTGCGACTGCATTTCGCCTGCAATTCGATTTTGATGTAGGACATACAGCCAATCGATCGAGTTTTCGTGAGCATACTGCTTCATTACAGAACTTAAGCAGGCAGGATAGTACACAATCACATCATTAATCACCATCAGTTCATGAGCAGAACTGAGAGCAGAAATCTTTTTGAGAATCGAATCAAAAGTAGGCCAATCTTCGACGCTATGCGGCTTTGGAGGAGTACATAAAAACAGCCTTGCATCATCGATTAAGATGACACTTTCTGAATTGAGCGAGTGAATCGCCTCCAATTCTTTTAACAGAGGACATTGCGATGCTTCTCCTGCCGTTGCACTAGCGACGCACCAGTGAGCATCTAGCCAATAAAGCACCGAATCTTCTTGAAGCGCAGGGCAAAGGTTTTTTAGAAATCGCTCAGAAGAATCGTGATAGCAGCTAACGTTTTGATGTTGAAATCGTTTTGAGGCGGCTGTGTAATATTCTTGCGAAAGTTCAACAGTGTGAATGCGATCGAACAAACCTAAAACTTGGCTAACAGTTTCACCTTCAAACGTGCCTGTTTCTACAAAAACTGACAGGGGCAGAACTTGTTGAAGCTGCTTCACTAGCGTGATGTCGATTGAAAAACTTACCGCTCCCACGCAACCAACCCCTCAACTAAAACCATCTGTTTATCTCAATTATTATCGCAGGATGCTCCTCTTACAAAAATTGAGCAAGCGCAAATAGTAATGTTAATGTCAAATCGATCGCTCAAACCCCGCTACAGTAAACAATAGTAGTGTATGTACAGGTAGGCTGAATGACTGTGACGACCGCAAAATCGATCGACTGGGACGCTTTTACCGCTGCGATCGACGGCATTGAAATTATTCGCGACCCAGCACAAGTCGCGAAGCTCTCAAAAGACTACTACTCTTACAGCCCAATTTTGCAAGCCCAGCTTGGTGACAAAGTAGGCGATCTGGTCGTGCGTCCAGCCAGCGAAGCCGAAGTTCTTACCGTTGCCAAAGTCTGTGTCCAGCAGCAAATCCCGCTGACTGTACGCGGAGCAGGCACCGGAAATTATGGACAGTGCATTCCCCTTGAGGGCGGCGTCATTCTTGACATGACTAAAATGCAGGCTGTCAAGTGGGTTAAACCCGGTCTTGCCTGCGTCGAACCAGGGGCAAAGCTCAGCGCGATCGACAAGCAAACCCGTGAATCAGGCTGGGAAATTCGCATGGCTCCCTCCACCTACCGGACCGCCACGATCGGCGGATTTATCAGCGGCGGGTCGGGTGGTATCGGCTCTATTAACTTTGGGCAACTGCGCGATCGCGGCAATCTCCATGCCGTCCGAGTGGTGACAATGGAAGAAGAACCCCGTGTCATCGAACTGCGCGGAGACGAAGTTCAAAAGGTCAATCACGCTTATGGTACAAACGGCATTATCACTGAACTAGAAATTCCGCTCAGTCCAGCCTATCCCTGGATGGAAGCGATCGTTACCTTCCCAAATTTCATGACAGCAGCCCGTTTTGGGCAAACCTTGGGCGACTCAGACGGCATTGTCAAAAAACTTATTACAGTCTGTGCCGACCCAATTCCTCAATATTTTGCCGCGCTACGCGACTCGGTTCCTGCGGGTAGCGCGATCGCACTGCTGATGATATCGGAATCCTGCCGCCAACCATTGGGTGAACTGGTACGAGAATTCGGCGGTGCATTCTGCTACGAAAAAACCGCTAAAGAAGCAGGAAAAGGCACAATGCTGTTGGAATACACTTGGAATCACACAACACTGCACGCTCGCAGCGTTGATCCCAACCTTACCTACTTGCAAACGCTATTTCCATACGACCCAGAGCTAAAGCTGGTGCAGTACATGTATGAACACTTTGGTGAGGAGGTGATGATGCATCTAGAATTCATTCGATTCAACGGTGTAGTTGTGCCCGCTGCTTTACAGATTGTACGATTCACCACAGTCGATCGCCTCAACGAAATTATTACCCATCACGAAGCAAAGGGTGCATTCGTTGCCAACCCACATACATACATTCTTGAAGATGGCGGACGTAAAGAAATTGACCTCATCCAACTTGCTTTCAAAGAGATGATAGATCCATACGGCTTGCTCAATCCGGGTAAAATGCGGGCTTGGCTGGAACATCAAAGACCATGAAAAAAGGCTGCCGATCGGCAGCCTTTTTTCCCAAATCCATCCTGGCACTGAGCTATCTTCACAGGCAGTCACCCACCCACTATTTTCGCCGCAGCAGCGTTTCACCTCTGAGTTCGGGATGGGTCAGTGTGGTTCCACTACGCCATGAACACCAGGAAATCCTCAAAACCCCCAAGACTGCACAGCAACAAGCTCTTCTATCATCGTTGAACACTCAACTTTCCCTCACGCGCTGGTCAAGCCCTCGGTCTGTTAGTACGGCTCGGCTCCACACATTACTGCGCTTCCACCTACCGCCTATCAACCCGTCGTCTGCGGGTGACCTTACCCACTTGTAGTGGTGAGAGTACTCATCTTGAGGTGGGCTTCCCACTTAGATGCTTTCAGCGGTTATCCGCTCCGCACTTGGCTACCTGGCGTTTACCGTTGGCACGATAACCAGTACACCAGCGGTGCGTTCCCCTCGGTCCTCTCGTACTAGAGGGGAATCCTCTCAATACTCTTGCGCCTGCACCGGATATGGACCGAACTGTCTCACGACGTTCTGAACCCAGCTCACGTACCGCTTTAATGGGCGAACAGCCCAACCCTTGGCACGTACTTCCGCACCAGGTTGCGATGAGCCGACATCGAGGTGCCAAACCTCCCCGTCGATGTGAACTCTTGGGGGAGATCAGCCTGTTATCCCTAGAGTAACTTTTATCCGTTGAGCGACGGCCCTTCCACTCAGTGCCGTCGGATCACTAAAGCCGACTTTCGTCCCTGCTTGACTTGTTGGTCTTGCAGTCAAGCTCCCTTATGCTTTTGCACTCTGCGACTGATTTCCGTCCAGTCTGAGGGAACCTTTGCGCGCCTCCGTTACCATTTAGGAGGCGACCG
>JAAUTN010000102.1 GCA_012031415.1 Leptolyngbyaceae cyanobacterium SM1_4_3
AAGCGCGTTGTGCCGCCTCCCCAAACTAATCGGAGGGGGTTTTGGAAAAACCCCCGAAGGTTCGGATTCTCCCAGACTCCTTGTGATAGTCCAGTCTGTCAACATACCCAAAGAGGGACGCAGGTTTGTGCCTCTTTGCGGTCTAACCTGAGAATCTTTGGTTTATAGCAAAGACCTTCTTGGGGGCTTTGCCCCCAAACCCCCACTGGGGGGACGAAGCGCGTCCCCCAGACCCCCTCCGCAAGGGACTGGGATGGGCAGCATGACGCGCTTCGCATCGGTGGGATGCACGGACATGGTGACGCTTTGCAGATGATTTTGCTTAGGCAGGCTGCTGTTTGGCTATGGGTAGGACAGGCGGAAAACGGCAAAGCTTTGACGAATGTTCGACTTCATCCCTCATCCCTCACCCCTCATCCCTCATACTTTTCGCTCGTCTTTACCCATGATGCGGATCAATGTGGGGCATCAGGGAATGAGGCTTTTCTAAACCGTGCCGCTCCATGAGTTCCTGGTTGCCCATGATCTGATGGGGATCGTCATCTGCGATGATGCGCCCTTCGTCCATTAAGATGACGCGATCGCACACTTCTAAAATCAATTCCAAATCGTGAGCAGAAATTAGTAGCGTCTCTTGCGATCGCTGCAAAAACTGAATCAGCCGCCGACGGGCGCGTAAGTCCAAATTGGCAGAAGGTTCGTCGTAGAGCATGATCCGGGGACGCATGGCGAGAACTCCGGCGATCGCCACCATTTGTTTTTCGCCGCCTGATAGATGATGGGGCGGACGGTGAGAGAGGTCTTGTAGTCCAGTCAGGGCGATCGCTTCCTGCACCCGTAGGTCAACTTCTTCGGGCGGCAGTCCCATGTTTTGGGGCCCAAAGGCGACATCTTCTCGCACGGAAGCCGAAAAAAGCTGATCGTCTGGGTCTTGAAACAGTAAGCCAATTTCAGGCCGAAAGTCTCCGGGTGAAATCGGTTCGCCAAATACGGCAATTTCCCCCACATTGGGCTTGAGAACCCCGCAGATCAGTCTAAAGAAGGTCGTTTTACCACAGCCGTTGTGACCAATTACGCCAATTCGTTCTCCGGCTTTGATGTGCAGATTGATATCTTGCAAAACATTGGGTTCATTCGGATAGCAAAAGCACAGGTTTTTGATCTCAACCGCTAATTGGATCTGCTGAAGTGAAGGGCTAGTCTGAGAAAGTCGCTCTGTAGAACTCATATTTTGTGGACTAAAACTAAAGAATTTCTGCCACAACTAAACCTGTTGCAACAAGCAGTGTACATACTAAACCCACCCCGCTCCAGGTTCTTAATGTCGCTGATGATGGGGTTGAGCCAGCATAAACGGGATGGACTTTAAATTTTTCGCTGCCGTAGCCCCGCAGCCGCATCGCCTTGTAAATTCTTTCGGATTGCTCATAGCTCCGCACAAACAGCGTTCCAGCTAGCGAGGCCAAAAGTCCGAGTTCACGCAGGTCGGGCACAAAGGGCAGGTTTTTACGGGTAGAGGTGCCATAGCCCCGCAGCCGCATGGCTTGCTGCATGGTGCTGAGATTTGCGGCGATGTCGTAGAGATAGCGATAGGTGAGCAGTGTCATGTCGGCAATCAGGCTGGGTAGCCCTAGCGATCGCATCGTCTTCACCGTCGTCAAAAAGGGAGTCGTGCCCATCAAAATCAGCGCTGTCGTCATGATCGCCAGAAACCGACCCACGACTAGCAGCATTGCCAAAACGCCCTCTTGCCGCAGGGTCAGCACGCCCCATTGCCAAATTACCGTTTCGCCAGAGAGAAACGGCAGCAGCAAAATTACGCCCAATAGGAAGAAACCGGGGTAGCGGAGGCGACTGATCAAGAAAGAAAGGGGCATCCGGGAGAGGGAGTAGAGGGTGGTGGCGATCGCCAGCACCACAGGCACCAGCCGCAAATCCTTAATAAACGCAAAAGCAAAAATCAGCACCAGCAGTCCAATTAGCTTAAACCGAGGCTCCCAGCGGTGCAGCGGCGAATCCAGATAGGCATATTCGTCTAGCTCAAACCTCATGCCCTACCCTCGTCGCTCGATCAGTTCTGGCTTTACCCGCTGCAAAAATGCCACCAGCAGCAGCGTAAAGGTGCCCTCAATCAGCATCAGCGGTAAATGTGCCAGCGTCAGCCCATAGACAGCCGCCTGTTCCGTCTGAGCATCAAACCCAGAGGGAATGTTAGTAATCACCAGGAAAAAGAAAATCACAGCAGAAAGCCCCAGCCCCATTGCCCCAGCCAGAAATGCAAATACATTAGTCGCTAGTTTCTCACCGAGCTTTTGCCTAAAGGCATGACGCAACTGGAAAATGTGATGCGCCACTAACGCCGGAACGCCCATCATCACCGCATCTATGCCCAGCGTCGTTAGCCCACCATGCCCAAACATGATCGCCTGAAAAAACAGACCCACCAGAATCGCAGGAAAGGCAAAATAGCCCAAAATGCTTCCCAAAAGCCCGTTTAGCACCAGATGAACGCTGGAAGGCGGCACGGGAATGTTGATCGAGGAGGCAATAAAAAAGGCTGCCGTCAGCAAAGACGCTTTGGGCAGTTCCTCGGTGGGGTCTTTGAGCCGATTGATTTGACGCAGGGAATACCAGGCAAAAGGAGCGGCGATCGCATACCCCGCAATGCATACCGAAGCCGGAAGAATACCGTCAGGAATGTGCATCGCTACTTCTTCCTGGCGAGGAAAAACAGAGCCGTGCCCACAAATCCCCAAATCACGGAAACTGCCATTAGCCCTTTCTGCGGCAGCGACAGGTTATCGCCAGTGCTAGAGACAATCTGACTGTCGGATTCGCTGTCTGTCGCAGATGATCCCGGCTCACTTGAGCCATCCACACTCGCCGCCAACACCCCTTCTTCTCCACCAACGGGAATGTTGAGAATTTCGCCGTGTCCGGCCTGCCGCACCTGCACCTCCCAGTTGCCAGGAATGGAGGTGTCTGGGGCAAACACAAACCGCCCTGATTCATCCGCAGCACCTGTCAGCCAGGGGGTAGACGGGTCTTCCGGCGAGTAGACCGTCACCTGAGCCTCTGCCATTGGCTCACCGCTGTCATAGTTTGCTTGAAGGGCGATCGCCTCCGTTGCCTCATAAGTGATCCCCACGCCGTGAGCGATCGCCCTCACCTGCCAACCTACCACCGACATCAACACCAAAGGAATAGCAAACGTCCGTTTCATGTGGTCAACCGTGTTTCTTCACAATGCCCTTCGCCAACATGACCCAGGCTTGGCAAAATTTCAAGCAGCTTGTTGTAATCTTCCTCAGAAAGATTTTGCTCTAGGTCAGCCGTGTCAACCGTCAGTTCCCCACCCTCAGCCAGATCAGCCAAAGGTTGAAAGCCCAGAGCACCAGTATTAATTTCATCGTCCGGCGCGGCTTCCCCGTCGCCAAACAGGTGATCAAAGTGGAACGTTGCTTCTACGTCAGCCGTGCCGCCCGGTTCTAAAATGCCCTTACGCTCATCTCCTACAAAGTCGCCGCAGCTAAACGCTAGCTCTTCATCCACGTTTAGCGTGAAATTGACCGTTTCGCCGTCCTTCGTAGCGACTCCCTGAATCACAATCGCATAGCCGCTAGCAGGTCCGTCATCTGCATTCACCATTTCCCAAGAAAGCGCATTGTAGCGACCCGCCGGAGCTTCTACCTCCTCCACCAAAACTGGCTCAGCGCTTTCGTCTCCCGCTGCCAGATCAATCGTCTTGACCTCTTCCACCTTGACTTCCTGGCTGGCTTGCAGTTCGGTACCTGCTTCCGGATCGTAGGGCGGATCGGTTTGGTAAGCTGTCAGTCCAGCCAAATTCACATAGAGGTGATCAAAGCTAATCTCCCAGCCATCCTTAGAGACAAAGCCCTGACGGACAAAATCTTCTCCGTTAGCCCGAATTTGCAGCGTACCTGTTTCACCAGCAGCCTGATCTGAGGATTCGGCGGCTGGTTCAGTTTCGGGAGTCTCGGCTTGAGGAGTTTCACCGCCTGTGCAAGCCTGGAGCAGGACTGGCAAGATGAGGGCTAAACCCGCCAGTGTTAAAAGATGCTTCTTCATGCAGAAAGTTTGTCCTAGTTATCTAAAATCAATGAGATCCACAAAGGTCTGGAACGCTAATCTTACTTACGAGCGTTTAGAGAAATCTGGATGGGTTAGGGTTACTAGAGTTTAGTGAACCTTTTTCCCTAAAGAAATTCAATCCGCCAAGGGGGGATGCAACTGAAAGGGGGAAATTTTCTGGCAAAGTTCAAGATTCTGCCAATGGACTTTCTCCCCAAGCTAGGACTATACTGAGAAATTGTGAGTATTGAAAAAGCTATGAAAGCCCAGGAAATTATCCGCTCGATTGAAGCGGAGCAGCTAAAGAGTGACTTACCGATTATCCACGTCGGAGACACTATTCGTGTCGGGGTAAGAATTCAGGAAGGCGGCAAGGAGCGGGTACAGCCTTACGAAGGCACAGTTATTGCCATGCGAAACGGCGGGATCAACGAAACGATTACCGTTCGCCGCGTCTTTCAGGGTGTAGGCGTAGAGCGGGTCTTTCTGCTCCATTCTCCCCGCGTTGCTGACATCAAGATTATTCGTCGAGGTAAGGCGCGTCGGGCGAAACTTTATTACTTGCGCGATCGCGTCGGTAAAGCAACCCGCCTCAAGCAGCGCTTCGACCGAGCGCTTTAGGCTGCTACACACTATGCAGCCACGCAAGCTGTTACACTGGGGTATGCTCCGGTAAACCCCAAAATGCGCTCTTAGTTCAGTTGGTAGAACGCAGGTCTCCAAAACCTGATGTCGGGGGTTCAAGTCCTCCAGGGCGCGCTTTTACCAAAAGGCTCCACTCAAAGCACTGTATTTCTTGTTAGCCGTCCGTCTTCCATGTGAATGATGCGGTCGGCTAAGTCCAGAATGCGGTTATCGTGGGTTACGAGCAAAACCGTACAGCCCTCTTCTTTGGCAAGCCGCTGCATAATTTCCACAACATCGCGCCCCGATTTGCTGTCGAGGGCGGAGGTAGGTTCGTCTGCCAGCAGCAGTTTAGGGTAGCTAACCAGGGCACGGGCGATCGCCACTCGCTGTTTTTGTCCGCCTGATAGCTTTTCAGGATAGTAATCAACGCGATCGCCCAGTCCTACAGCAGTAAGAATTTCCAGCGATCGCCTGCGATAGTCCCGCGACGGAATCTGTTTGTGTAGCCTTAAGGACGTACTTACGTTTTCCCAGGCAGTTAAACACTCCAGTAAATTGTGAGACTGAAAAATAAAGCCAATCTGGTTGCGCGTCTGAATCAGTTGTTTCTTTTTAGCGCCCTGCAACTCCTGTCCTAGAATCTTCAAACTGCCTTCCTGCACCGATCGCAGTGCCCCAATTAGCGTTAGCAAAGTCGTCTTGCCGCCGCCCGATGGCCCTTCCAAAATCACCACTTCACCCGGATACAAATCCAGGTCAACCTCCATCAGCACGGGCTTTCGCAGTGTGCCCTGACCAAAGGCATGATTTAAATGACGCACAGCTACAACGGGTTCCATCGTTAAAATACATCCGCAGGGTCAGCAGAACGGAGCTTGTTCATGGCGATCGCCCCTGAAATCACACACATCACCAGCGTCAGGACAAACACCTGTAGCGCAATGCCCGCCCGCATCGTCAGTGGAATCTTAGTTAAAAAAGTGAGTAACTGATAGACCCAATACGAGGTTATGTAACCGGGAATAAATCCCAAGACCGCCAGAATGACTGCTTCCTGAAGCACCACAGCCAGCAGCGACAGATCCGAATAACCCATTGCTTTGAGCGTTGCATACTCCGGCAAATGATCGCTTACATCGGTGTAGAGTACTTGATACACAATCACCACACCCACCACAAACCCGATCGCCGCTCCAAAATTAAGAATTTTCCCTTCTGGGAAAGAAGCCCGAAACGCCTGTTCCGACTGCCTTAACTCTTCACGAGTCACGACCCTGACCGCTGGTGGTAACGTGTTTTGCAAACGAGTCCGCACCGTCTCCAAATCGGCTCCTGACTCCAGAAACAAACTACCTACATTCACCTGCTGAAGGCTATCCTGACCATTGCGCTGAGCAAGATTCCAGTCACTCATGATCACGTGTCCTTTATCAAACATGGTGCTGCCCAGGCTAAACAGCCCCACAACATAAGTGCGACGATTACTCATCACCGTACTTACTACGCCTTGCTGATTCAACAGTTCCGGCACAGGCCCAAGCTGGTCTTGCGAAAGCCGATCAAACAAAACGCTACCCGGTGCATTCAGCAACTCAAGCTGCTGATTGACCTCTGGCATATTGAGTACCGGACGAGCCGGATTGAACGCCAAAATCCTAACGGTACTGGGAAAGAAGTCGATTTCTGAACTCACCTCTTCCTCACCACGTGCTAAAGGATTCCGCAAGTCCTCAGGATTTACCCAGTCGGCAGAACTGATATAAAGCGGATTGGCAGCGGCAACGCCAGTTACCGCATCTGCTTGATAAAGATAAATTTGTGAGAAGCTACCAAAGCTAATTGTGGGTGAGTAGGCAGACACCAAAAACAGATCGCCTGCCAAATTCTCTGGCACCAAAGTGACTCCATCAAACAACAGTGCCCGCAGCCCTAGCTGAGTAAAGATGAGAATGTTAGAGAATGCCACTCCCGTCATGGCAACCAGCAAACGGGCCTTTTGGTGAGATAGCTGTGCCCACCCTAAGGGTTTATTGACCTGGAGCCATTCAAGTGAGGATTTGAGGATACGTTTCATAATCTGATACTTCAGCCCCCAAGAGGGTATTCGATGAAGACTAATCTGTAACCCAAAAGTCTGTAGGGGCGTAGCATTCGGGCAAAGATTTTAGGTTATTCCAGAGTCTACCTGCCGAATGCCACGCCCTTATGGGGACGTAAGCTACTCTTTAAACCCCCCCTTTCAGGTACAAGCAGATAGTTATCCGGCGACATAAATCGATTGCCCTAAAAACCGTTCATATCCCTGCCTAAATTTTTCCTTTCCATTGCGCTCTATCACACTGCCGTGAGCCATAATTACTCGCTCAAAATCCCAATCTAAAATTCTTTTAACCGATTTTTTCACTTTGTCTTTTTCTGTTGTTGCAATTCGCTCCAAAAGTGATGGACTCAAGTTTTTAAATCCTCCAAGAATTCTAGTCGCTAATTGCGTCATCACTGGGAAGCTCTCGTCAAAGTGAAAGGCAGTATCGGTCAATATTAGGGTGCGGCTTGCAGCATGGAAGAATACACATTCATTGAGGGAATCAAACCCACCGAAGCCAATAGTTCTAAATCCGTCAAAGAATACAGAGTCAATGCCATTCCACAGGCTGTTTGCATCGCCCTCAATGATCTGGTCGATTAATAAATCGGGTTTCTTGTTCTTTAGACCTGGTGCAGCCCAAAATGTCGCGTTTGGATAAAAGGCTTTAAAGCTGGCTGCAAATAAATAGTGATAAAGATTGGGAGAGATGATATGCTTGACCATTCCAAGTTCGTTAAGCTGGCTCACAAGTTGATCACTCACTTGAATTGGAGAAATAACGACTAAATCATGGTTTGCAAGTCGAATTATCGTCATTCTCGTCCCAACACTGAGTCCAAAATATCGAAATGGCTGTTCAGCAACCCAAATATCCTGATCAATTTCTCTAAGCATAGTTCTTTCACTAAAGCGTTTTCTCTAAAAAAACGGTGCAGGCACTGTCGTTATATCGCTCGATTGGATAAAAACCAAGACACTGATAAAGCCTGATGGCTGACGCTTGTTTGTACACGTTAAGTCTTACATCAACTCTCGACATCAATCTCAACCCGAACCTGCATATTCGTTAAGTCAGCAACCCTGACGCTATCCGCTGGACTAATCCGAATTTTCACTTCCACCACGCGAGTTGTCTCATCGGTAGTAGGGTCAGAAGAATTGCTGGAAAGGGTTCGCGCCCCAATTTGCAGCCCAATATGATCAACCGTTCCCGCAATTTCTCCCTCAAAGCCGCCATATTCACTGGTGATCGTGGCACGTTGCCCCGGTTGAACTTTGGTAATCTCGGTTTCGTAGACTTCGGCGATCGCATACATCTCATCCGTCTGCCCCAGTTCCACGATGCCCTGCTCAGTGTTGACCTGCTCCCCCACCCGCGTGTTAATTCTCAAAATTTGTCCCGCGACGGGCACTCTCACCTGCGTATCTTCCAGGTCAGCCCGCCGTTGCTCAACCGCGATCAAGGCTCTGTCCAGTTCAGCCTGGGCTACCTGCACATCGACCGGGCGCACCTCTTGCAGCGTCGCCAAATTCTCTCGCTCCTGCCGAATCTGTTCTCGTAGTGTTGCTGAAGTGGTGTCTAATTCAGCCCTTCTTTGCGCCAGTGCTGCTTGGTTGGTGTCCAGTTCCTCCCGCGCCAGTTCCAAATTTTCGACGCTGGTTGCACCCTCTTCCTGAAGCTCCTGGTTGCGCTGATAGTTCAGTTCTGCCCGTCGCAGTTCGGCTTCAGCACTGGCGATCGCCGCCCGCCGCTCATCGGACTCCGTGCGAAGCTGGGCCTCTAGCCGCGCAATATTTGCCCGCTGCGCCCCAATCTCTGCTTGTTTAGCGCTTCCAAACTGCGTTTGAGCCAGCAACGCCTGGTAATATTCAACGTTTTTCTGGGCTTCCTCCAGATCCCGCTGCCGTCGCTCTTGACCTTGCAAAATGGCGATAACCTGACCTGCCTCAACGCGATCGCCCTCCTCCACCAAAATCTGATTCACTCGACTGTCTTGAGCATTGGGCACTGATAGCTTGATCACTTCCCCTCTAGGCGTTAATCGACCTAGTGCCACAACCGAGGCAACGGGAGCAACCTCTGCCCCAGTCTCGTTGGGAGGCTGCTCTGCCTGCGAAAACCCACAGGCTGCATAAGCTGAAACCATACCAAAAAAGACAGCACGGACGGCATATCGACGCAGCGCTGCAACCAGGGAAGGAGGATGAACCATAGCCAAACGGCAGTTTCAGCAAAACTTTCTTAAACCAGTTGACTTGATCCTATAGAATTCCGCCCTCCCCCGTCCGGTCATTTCACTGGTGCAGATCAGGCTCAAACTACCAAAGGACAGGTTCCCATTCGTAGCGATCGCCTCACGAACGACCCTATCCCAACGCGGGAAACGGCATATGATAAGCAATTACCATCGTCCGATCGCCAGCAATTTGATTTAATAATCTGCGTCTGGTTTGTGCTGCCTGCTGTGGATTGAGGTCAAATCCGGTTTGCCAATCGGGATGTTCTAAATCAAACGCTTCATTACGGAAACATTAGCAGATCAAATAACAGGTTAGGACGGAACGGTGGCTCTTTGAGTTGCGTTTGATTCTGCTTCAAAGGGAAAGTGCGATCGCCCACCACGAGCGGCTCAAATTGTCGAGATAATCGACCTTCATGCGATCGCAGAAACATGACACGATCGCTACGAACTTCTCCTGGCAACTCTCTTTGATCGAGCGCAACCTCGCGATTGATTTGTAGAAAATCATCCTCAAGCGCAATATACTCTTGCCAGTCATCATCTAACCGATACGCCTTCGGCTGAATCGATTGATTCGGATCTTCATCATTGATCCAGCGCAGCGGAAATTTGTAAATCAAACTCAACAAACGCGGAAATCGACTGTTGAAACTTTGCACTTTCTCTAGTCCTGCTGGATCTTGATTAAAGTCAATTAAAATAATGCTTCCTTGAGTCATATCGGGGCAGAGTTGTGCAATGTCTGTCCAAAATGTTCGCTGATACTGCGCGATCGCCACAAAGTCTTGCTGAACTCTAAATCCACTCGCAATCAGCAGCGTAAAAAACAAGGCTAGCCCCACTGTAGCAATTGATCTTCTTCGGCTGTGGCTCACCCCAAATTGGATTGCACAACAGGCGCAACCACACAAAATCGCAGCTCCAAAAGCAGCAGCAAGATGTACCAGCGAAGCTCTACCATTTACTAGATAAATGTTGTCCTCATCACCCGTGAGAGTGAGAACATACGCTAACACCAGCGCGACAAATCCGGCAATCAGCAATCTCCACAGACTCGAAAACTGGCGCTGAAAATGCTCTGATGCTTCTTCAGTTGGTGGTCGCTTTGTTTGGTGATTCAGGCCCGAAAAATACAAGCCGTAAGCAATTGCTAACAACAGCAAACTCAGTGGAACGATCCATTTTACCTCTAGAGCCATGAAAGCCTGAATTGGTTTCATGATAAAAGCAGCGATCGATACAACTGGCCCTGCTGTAATTGAAAGCAGCACCTGTAAGACACTATTCCTATCATCACTAATCTGAATCAGCCGACCGATACGCGATTCACCAACCAGTGTACGAATCAGTAAAACAACGAGCATCAATGCGATTAGAATTGCAGTATGTCTAAACAACTCTTGCCGCGATCGCCTATTCCATTTCCAGGTCGGCTTCAGCAGTGGAGCAATCCAAAATAGCGGTAGAAATTTTTCATAGCAGAACAATGAAATAAAAATTAGTAAATATGAAAAAATGCGATTTCTTCTATCATTCGATAAATATAAATGTGAGGCAATCAGAAATAAGATAGATGCGGGTAAGATGCCAAAAGCGCTTGTAAGCCAAGCATGATTTGTATTGGCAGGAAATAAGGCGAAAGCCAAAGTACTAGTGAGTGCAAAAAAAAGCGTTTTGCGTCGATCGCTGCATCAACCTGTGAAACAATAAAACATGAACTAGATTAACGAAATAGGCAATTATATACATGGCGGGTAGACCACCGAATTGAACACCTAAACGAGCAAATACATAAATCAGTCCGGTGTGCAGTGGCCGACCTTCTTCGACTGCTATAACCTCAAAAAATGGCAGCCAGTATTGCCAAATTTGCGTCCACTTCCACTGCATGATCAGCGGAACTCTAGTGAAATCTTCTCGATATATCGAAAACTGCTGAAAGTTCTGAAAGTAAGCAACCCAAATAATCAGCGCTAAAAGCAAAAAGACAAACCCGTTAAAAGCCTGTTGGCGATTTAGCACTTTAAGATTGAGCGGATATTTGGACATTATTTGATACAAGGAGTTTTAAATGCTGATTCGACCGACATGAATGTAATGCTAGTAGTCGAATTCGCACAATTTCGATTGCCCTTACTACTTTAGTGGAGCATTGACCCATTGCCTAGACGATTTGAAATCACATCTAAATTCTTGACAACTTTTGATCTGTGATACCCTACGACGTTTGAAAAATACGAGAGCCTGAGCGTAATCCAGGCTGGGTCTAGAATGACCTCGATCTCAAATGGATAAAGCCGAGCTTATGTCCATATGGCTATTATGTACACATCATATCGGTCAAGGATCGAACTGCCAAAGGACAGGTTCCCATTCGTAGCGATCGCCCCACGAACGAACATATCCCAACGCGGGAAACGGCATATGATAAGCAATCACCATCGTCCGATCGCCAGCAATTTGATTTAATAATCTGCGTCTGGTTTGTGCTGCCTGCTGTGGATTGAGGTCAAATCCGGTTTGCCAATCGGGATGTTCTAAATCAAACGCTTCATTAAAGAACACATCTGCGGCAACAATTAACTGAGATGCTTCAGACGTAATCCGCAGCGCTGATTGTCCAGGGGTGTGACCGGGTGCGGCGATCGCAGTGATTCCTGGAACAATTTCCTGATCAGGCTGAAATTGATATATCTGGTTAGCGATCGCCCCCAAATGCTTTTGAGCCGCAGATTTCATCCCTTGCTGAAACTGATCGGGAATCTTGAGTGGCGACAAGTCTACCGTTTCAGCCATCCAAAACTGCCACTCGGCGGCGGAAATGTAGTACTCAGCATTTGGGAAAGTGAGTTGACCATCAGGAGCAACAATGCCGCCAATATGATCGGGGTGAGCGTGAGTGATAACCACGATGTCAATGTCTTGGGGGCGAATGCCTGCGCTGTGAAGGTTTTGGGTCAGTTTTGCCAATCCTGCTCCAAGTTCTGTACCTGCGCCCGTGTCAATCAAAACCTGATGTGTACCCGTATCAACGTAGAGTGCGTTGAAATAAAGCGATAGCTCATCAGGCGACCAAAATCGCTCGACCATAGCCTGCTCAACTTCTTCAGGATCTGCCGCTGGCGCATAGGTTGGCAGGGGAGGTAAGTTTAACAATCCATCAGAAAGGATAGCTGCTTTAAAGTTTCCAACTGCAAAATGATAAACGCCTGAGTTAAAGGAATTTTCCCAATTTACTGCATCAACAGCGGGCATTTGAATTAATAGACTAAGCAAGATTGCACTGAGAATTAGGCTGATTGCTTTGAGGGGCGATCGCTTAATCCATCTGAGCATTGAGGAAATTAAGAGCAACATATTCACACCATGATTTAAACTTGGAGCAAATAAATTTCTGTGGAACAAGGGGCTTAAGCCCCTTGTTGGTTCTTTTACAAAGAACTGGTATTGCTGATTTGAAATGCGATCGCCTTTGAGGGTATTTGGAAAGTGGCGAATGTCCCCTGTAAGGGCGTAGCATTCGGCAGATAGATCCTGCAATAAACCAAAAATTCTTGCCCGAATGCCACGCCCCTACGGGCTTTGGGGTTATAGATTAGACTTCTCAAACACCCTCTTAGACAAATTCTCATCAGCCAGCCATGTAATGCTGCAAAAACTGTCGATATCGATTTGCTTCCTGAAACAATTGCTCGTCAGTAATTGCGCCAGGAATTTCTAACTCCTGGGGCAAAAATCCATAGACGACAAAAGGCGTTTTATAACCCATGCCGCAAAACGTTGCGGTTTGTTGAATTGGTCGCAAAAGCTCGCTAATCGTAAAGTTTGCGCCACCACCCGCAGCATATAGTTCTGGCAAACCCCCGGTTGTAATAACTGGCATCAATTCCTTGCCTTTTAACGCTGTTCCATCTTGTCCAAAAGCAAAGCCAAAAGTCAGCACATCATCCATCCATTTCTTGAGCAACGGTGGAACAGAATACCAGTACAGCGGATGCTGAAACACAATCAAATCTTGTTGTATGAGAAGTGCTTGTTCAGCCTGTACATCGATTTGCCATTGAGAATATTGCTTGTACAAATGGTGAATTGTAACCGAAGGAAGTTCACAAATTGCTTCGATTAGCGCTCTATTTCCCCTGGATTTTTCAAAGTTTGGATGCGCTAAAACAACTAGTACTTTTTTCATTACTCACTCTGCACTAAACCTTTCAATTTCAAGATATTGGCAGAGCCGTTATATTGTCCAATAGATAATTAACATGAGGGTTATCACTCAAATGAATTATGAGCAGTTTGACCTCAATCTACTCAACATCTTTGATGCAGTCATGACAGAACTCAACGTGACCCGCGCCGCGACTCGCCTCAACATGACGCAACCTGCGGTAAGTAATGCTCTTAAACGTCTGCGTCACCTGCTAATGATGAATTGTTTATCAAAGTTTCAAGCGGAGTTAGCCCAACGCCGAAAGCATCAGAAATTTGGCAACCGATTCGAGAGGCGTTGAATCGGATTCGTCAAATTGTTGAGCCTGTTGAGTTTAACCCTGCTTTAGAGCGCACCACTTTTACAATTGCCCTAAATGACCTTGCGGCTAATTTGATTTTGCCGCCCTTGATTAGGGTGATTGAGGCGTTTTCACCCAATATCGATCTGCGAACTGTTCCAAACACTCACATCAATGCGCCAAAGTTGTTAGAGCAGGCAGAGATTGATCTGGCGATCGGCGTGTTTCCAAATCCTAATCCTCGGTTGCGATCGCACGTCCTATTTACCTCTGCCTGGGTTTGCGCGATGCGGCGTGAACACCCCCTCGCAGGGCAAAAGCTAACGCTAGAACGCTACGCTCAAGCAAAACACCTGCTGGTAACGCTAACCGGAGAACCCACCGGACTGCTCGAACCACTGCTGCAAGAGCGAGGGCTAAAACGCCGCATCGGGTTAACGGTCAATCAGTTCTTCGTCGTTCCTCAGCTTCTAATTAACTCAGATCTGGTTGCAATACTGCCCACGCGGGTTGTTCAACTCAGCGGACTGAGCGATCAGCTTCACTTAACAGACGCACCGATTGAAATTGCTCCCTCATCGGTCAGAATGATGTGGCACGAACGCAGCCATCCCCATCCTTCACAGGCATGGCTCAGAACCCAATTGGTTGAAATTTGCTCAGGTATTTAATCGTCTTCGGCTTCAGTGTCCCATATCATCGCATCCAGATTTTGATGCTGGGTGCGGCGAGATTGGCGGCGGTATTTCTTGCTTTCCAGGCGAGGTTCGTAATAGCTCTCGCCTTTCTGATTGGTTTTTAGTTTCATACTAGAGTCCTGATCGGTGGTCTGATGAAGCTGAGTTTGACGGGCGATCGCCTCTTCCAACAGCACCAAATAATGCTCATAGCGCTCCCAGTCGCCCCGCACGGCGCAGTTTGGCTCATCTCGGTGTAGGCAGTTGCTAAACTGACAGGTTGCTTCTTCCAACCGCTGCCGCGCTTCTGGGAAATAGTCTGCCAACTCCACAGGCGCACAGTCTAAATCGGGCTGGTTAAACCCGGGCGTGTCGGCTAACAGTCCGCCACCGGGTAATTCAAATAGCTCGACGTGTCGGGTGGTGTGGCGACCGCGCCCCAGTTTGCCGGAAACCGAGCCAACCCGCAGATCAACGTCTGGAATCAGTTGGTTAATCAGGCTTGACTTGCCGA
This sequence comes from Leptolyngbyaceae cyanobacterium SM1_4_3, assembly GCA_012031415.1. Lineage (GTDB taxonomy): Bacteria > Cyanobacteriota > Cyanobacteriia > Elainellales > Elainellaceae > JAAUTN01. The sequence goes on from JAAUTN010000102.1 coordinate 14,751, forward strand.
CTCCAGAGGGGCCAGAAATAACCGTAATTTTTTGCTGAAGCTGAGTTTGCAGGTGATCTAGTCCAGTTTTTTGCTGAGTGCTAAACAGGTAAGCCGGATAGCCCCATCGCTGAAGGCGATCGCCCCACTCTATCTGCGCTTCGGGACTCACCAGATCGCGCTTATTCAACCCCAGGCAAACTTCCAGCCCAGTTGATTCAGCTTTGATCAGAAAACGGCTCAGTTGCAGCGGCTCTGGGGTTGGGTCTGCCAGCGCAAACACTAGCAGAATTTGGTCAGCGTTGGCGACAGGCGGACGGTCGAGTTCACTATCGCGGGGAAAAACCTGGGCGATCGCCCTCTTCCGCCGGCCCAGTCGGGTTCCTCGACCTGGACGCGATCGCCCACCCACACCTGCTGTCCAATTTTTTTCAGAAGCGATCGCCGAGTACACAGCAGAGATTTCTCACCCAACTGCACCCAATAGTAATTGGCCTGAACCGCCAGAACGGTTCCTACCAGATCTTCAGGGCTTGCGATCGCCGATTCATTCTCGGATTGCTGAACGTCAGGCTGATGGTCTAACTCAGCGCTCATCGCTCAACCCGCAGAATGATTTTCGTTGGGTCGGCGCACTCTCACAGCAAAAAAGCCCGATCGCTCCTCCACCTGCTCAACCCCATAGCCCTCCATCGTCAAGCTATCGGGAACTTGCTCAATTGGCTCCCCTGGGTCTAGCCAAACTTCTAGCAGGGCACCGGGAGCCATCTTTTCAAGCCTGAGCTTGGTCTTGACAAAGTTAATTGGGCAAGGAGTTCCTCTCAAATCCAGTTGGGCATCGGGCAGATGCTCGGCAGTCGATGCAGCGCTACTCATCCTCGAAACAGCCCTCCCAAGAAGCCCTCAATGCCGCCCCCTTTGCCGAGGCGATCGCCCCGAATCTTGGCTAGCTTTTCTAGTAGCTCACGTTCTTCAGTGGTCAATCGCGTTGGAATCTCAATCTGAATGGTAATCAGATGATCCCCACGGCTAACCGGATTGCCCAACCGGGGAACACCCTGGTTTTCCAAAGTCAGCACTGTTCCAGGCTGAGTACCGGGGGCGATCATCACTTCGGTTGAGCCTTCTACCGTATTCACCTCAATCTGACAGCCCAAAATCGCCTGCAAATAGCTGATCTTAATTTCTGAAAGAATATTGATGCCGTCGCGCTGAAACTCAGCATCTTCATTCACAAACAGGTAAACATACAAATCTCCGGGTGGTCCACCTCGCTGCCCTGCATCTCCTTCTGAGGAAACGCGCAGTCGAGTCCCGTTGTCAACCCCAGCCGGAATCGTGATTTTCAGCTTCTTGGCTTCTTGCTTTTGTCCGCTGCCGCCGCAAACCTCGCACTTCTCCTCAATTACTTGCCCCGCACCATTACAGGTCGGACATACAGAAACTTGAGTAAAGCTGCCAAAGGGCGTTCTAGTAGCGCGACGCACTTGCCCTGAACCAGTACAGGTTGGGCAGGCTCTAGGACGAGTTCCTGGCTTTGCCCCTGACCCGCTACAGTTTGTGCAGGTTTCCAGATGGCTAATGCGAATCTCTTTTTCGCCGCCAAAAACTGCTTCTCGAAAATCCAGCTTCAGGTCAAGCCGCAGGTCATCGCCTCTGACCGGGCCGCCGCGACGACGACCGCCACCGCCAGACTGTCCGCCCATGCCGCCAGAGAAGCCGCTAAAGAAACTTTCAAAAATGTCGGCAAAACCACCCAAGTCGCCAAAGTCCTGGAAGCCAGCCCCCGCAGCAGAGCCGACTCCCGCCTCGCCAAAGCGATCATAGCGAGCACGAGTTTCAGGTTCAGAAAGCACTTCATAGGCTCGGTTAATTTCCTTGAAGCGCTCCTCAGCGCCATCTTCCTTATTGACATCAGGATGATATTTGCGGGCTAAACGTCGGTAAGCACGCTTGATCTCCTCTTTGTCTGCATCACGGGAGACACCGAGCATTTCATAGTAATCACGAGCCATAGGAGACTGCTTGCTTAAATAGGAGGGCTTTAGTTTTTGGAACTAGGGAAACTCACTAGGGCTAGGATAACTTACACCCTACACCCTCTATTTAATACCCTAGCACTCTAGGCTAATCGACTGCCTCGTAATCAGCAGTCACCGTATCATCATTTTCAAAACCATAGTCTTCAAACTCTTCCTCTAGGGTTGAACCTGAACTGCCGTTATCTTCTGCGATAGAGGTGTCTTCTGAGTAGTCGTAATCGGTCTCGTCCTGGTTAATCTGCTGATACACAGATGCGCCAATTGCAAATAGCGCATTCTGGAGAGCGTCTAGCCGCTGCTTCATGAACTCGACTGAGATGGAGCGATCGGCGATCGCCGCCCGTAGTTCAGCCACGCGCTCGCTTGCCTCTGCCTTGAGATCGTCTGTAATAAACTGAGCATTGTCCCTTAGCGTCGTCTCCCAGCTATAAAACAGCCCATCTGCCTGGTTTCGCAATTCCACTAACTGCTTGCGGCGCTGGTCGTCCTCCGCGTTAATCTCCGCATCCAGCTTCATCTGCTCGATTTCAGATTGAGTTAGCCCACCTGTGTTAGTAATCCGCACGCTTTGCTCTCGCCCAGTCCCCTTATCCCTCGCTGCCACCTGAAGAATGCCGTTTGCGTCAATCTCAAACGACACCTCGATCTGAGGAACCCCTCTGGGCGCAGGCGGAATTCCAGCTAGCTGAAATTTACCCAAACTCTTATTGTCTTTTGCTAAAGCCCGCTCTCCTTGCAGCACATGAATCTCGACCGAAGTTTGGCCATCCGTCGCTGTTGAGAAAGTCTGCGTCTTGCTCGTGGGAATCGTTGTATTTCGTTCGATGATCCGCGTGAATACCTCTCCCAGCGTTTCAATCCCCAAAGACAGCGGCGTTACGTCTAGCAAAAGCAAGTCCTTGACCTCACCGCCCAGGACACCCGCCTGTACCGCTGCGCCCAGCGCCACAGCTTCATCCGGGTTAACCGAACGATCAGGCGTTTTACCATTGAAATACTGACGAATCGCGTCCTGAACTGCTGGAATCCGGGTAGAACCTCCGACTAGGATAATCCGATCAATATCCTCACCAGTGAGGTCAGCGTCTTTGAGCGCCTGGTTAACGGGTTCAATCGTGCTAAGAACCAGGTGATTGACCAATTCCTCAAACTTAGCCCGGGTTAGCTCCATTTCCAGATGCTTAGGTCCCGTGTCGTCAGCCGTGATAAACGGCAGATTGATCGAAGTCGTCAGCATATTAGAAAGCTCGATCTTGGCTTTCTCCGCCGCCTCTCTCAATCGCTGGAGTGCCATTTTATCAATCGACAGGTCAATGCCTTCAGACTCTCTGAAGCTGTCAATCATCCATCGCACCAGGGCATTGTCAAAATCATCGCCGCCCAGATGATTATTACCTGAAGTGGCCTTGACCTCGAACACGCCATCCCCTAGCTGCAAAACTGACACGTCAAAGGTGCCGCCGCCCAAGTCAAACACCAGTACAGTCTGATCCTGATCCTGTTTATCCAGACCGTAGGACAAAGCAGCCGCTGTCGGCTCGTTGATAATTCGTAATACTTCTAGCCCCGCGATCGTCCCTGCATCTTTAGTGGCCTGTCGCTGTGCATCTGTAAAGTAGGCCGGAACCGTAATCACAGCCTGGGTGGGAGGCTCACCCAGGTAATTTCAGCATCCTGCTTGAGCTTTTGCAGAATCATGGCTGAGACTTCTTGAGGGGTGTAGGTGCGTCCCCGAATCTGCACATCTACGGTGTCGTCCTTGCCCCTGATGCAGGTGTAGGAAACCCGGGTGCGCTCCGCTTCGGTATCGTCCCAACGGCGACCAATAAACCGCTTGATGCTAAAAACAGTATTTTCGGCGTTGGTGACAGCTTGCCGCTTTGCTAGCTGCCCCACCAGCCGCTCACCTGTTTTGGCGAAACCAACAATGCTGGGAGTCGTCCGCCCTCCTTCTGAGTTGGCAATGACGATCGGTTGACCGCCTTCCAAGACAGCAACACAGCTATTTGTCGTGCCCAGGTCAATACCAATGACTTTTCCCATAATTAGCGGCTGTGAACGTGTTCAAGTGAATGAGTGCAAAATGTAGATGAATTGAACTCATTTCTAGCAGAGTATTCCGCAATTCTTCGGGAATCTGATCAGCTTAGCCTAAATTTTATGGGCAACCCATCCGTAAAGCAGCAGCCATACCGTAGAATTAACACGCACCGTGTAAAGAATCTGTCAAAAAAATACGTGTCCTACGGAGATCCCCTTAGCCGTCATTCTCACCCTGATAATCTTCATCTGAAGCTATCACGGGTTCTGGTGCAGTAGCAACTTTGACCATCGCATGGCGCAAAACTCGCTCACCCAGGAGATAGCCTCGCACCAACTCTTCGATTACTGTGCCTTCAGGATGCTCGTCTGTTGCTTCTCGCATGACGGCTTCATGCAGGTTGGGGTCAAATTCTTTGCCATCAGAGCGCATAGGGGCTACGCCGACTCGCTTGAGGCAATCGACTAGCTGCTTATAAACGCTCTGGTAGCTTTTATGAATGTTCATCTCCTGGTCGGTTTGAGGCTTGATCTGCGATCGCGCCGCTCAAAGTTATCGACCACTGGCAGCAATTCAACAATAGTGGAGCATTTTACCTGC
>JAAUTN010000501.1 GCA_012031415.1 Leptolyngbyaceae cyanobacterium SM1_4_3
CCTGCATTGGCAACACTCTACACCGATTCAGCAACATCTACCGGAACTCGTGAGGCGATCGCCGTTGTATATCGAGTACTCAACGACTACGCCGGATCGATCGGTGAAGTGCTGGGAGTCAGCTTATTTGCAGCACTCTGGCTAGCGATCGTGTCGTTGACGATTTTGCAAACCCGAATAGTATCTCGCTGGTTAGGCTTCCTTGGGTTGGTGTCAGCAACGCTGTTAGCGGTTCAACTGGCTGAGCTATTTGGAATCGATTTAGGTGCGTTCATCACTGTATCAGTCAGTGTTTTACAACTGTGGTTTCTGGCGATGGGAATTGCGTTGTTGCGATCGTCTGATCAGCGTCAACGCAGTGTTTGAAGTTTCTCTTTTGTGTTTAACCATTACTCCCAGAAAACTCTATGGCAACTCATCCAGAACTCCACGTTATCTTTGGGACAGGTGCTTTGGCACAGTCCGTTATGCGCGAGTTGTTGCAGCACGATGTGCAAATTCGCATGGTGAACCGGAGCGGCAGCGCTGCTGTGCCTCCACAGGTTGAAGTGATCGCTGCTGATGCTTACGATCCTGAGAATACTCGAGCCGTCACACGCGGGGCAGCCGTTGTCTATCAATGCGCTCAACCTGGCTATACGCAGTGGCAAACTCTATTTCCTAAACTACAAGCGAGCATTGTTGAAGGCGTTGCGGCTAGCGGTGCCAGGCTGATTGTTGGAGACAACCTCTATATGTATGGAGCCGTGAATGTGCCCATGCATGAAGATTTGCCTAACGCTGCAACAACTCACAAAGGACGCACCCGTGCCCAAATGTCAGAGGCGCTGCTAAAGGCGCACCAACGAGGATTAGTGCAAGTCGCGATCGCCCGTGGTTCAGACTTCTATGGATCGGGTGTATTAGGTTCTGTGATGGGCGATCGTGTCTTTCCGGCGGTGTTAGCAGGCAAAATGGCTTCTGCAGTTGGCAACTTGGATGTACCCCACACCTACACCTTTATTGATGATTTCGGCAGAGCATTAGTTATGTTGGGTGAACACCCAGAAGCGTTAGGGCAAATTTGGCATGTTCCAAACGCTGAGACCGTCACCACCCGTCAATTCCTTACCCTGGCATTTCAACAAGCAGGGCATCCACCCGCAATGAAGGGAATGGGAAAGTTCATGATGCAGTTGGGTGGGTTGTTTATTCCTGAAGCGCGAGAAACGGTTGAAATGATGTACGAGTTTGAGCAACCGTTTGTTGTAGACCACAGCAAATATGCTCAAGCGTTTGGCAACCATGCGACTCCCTTAGAAGCATCAATTCAACTCACCCTAGCATGGTATCGTGAGCAGTCGTTACAACTAGCTTAAGGCAGCATAACAACTAAGATAAGCGGCGGCAGACAAACTTTGCAACCCTCCAAGATCTCTCAACCGTCCGCTTCATCGACTTGTTAGACTGTGTTGACTTTGCAGAGTTCGATATGACTGCCAGACCTGCACCAGTAGTTGATAACCTTTCATCAGCTACATCCCAATAAGAGGTTCTAAATCAGCCTCATCAACTGGGATTACCTGAAAATTCTCATCTTGGGATGAAAATTTTTCAGTAGACATTGAAGATGTATTTGCTAGCATCTTCAAGCAGATTAAAGCGCCAAGGAAGTCTGATCCTAGCAATCAAAGAAATACAGCTAATTTCGCTTACTTAATATCGCTTTTTTAATAAGTTCAATACCCTTCTGAATTACACTGATCAAAATAAAAACGATACCTACTATTATATATACAGGAATCAGAACCAATATCAGAATTAGATTAGGGAGAATCTGGTAGTCTAAGGTAAAAGGAAAAAAGTTCACAACTGAATAAAAAAGAGGAAAAAGGGGTTTCTCTACTTTAGGAACATATTTTTCATCACCCGTTATACTCCTCAAATAGTAAGCTTCATCTTTGTTTTGCAAGGATATTTCTGTGAGGGCAACGATCCAATCAGAAGCTATTTTCCAATTAATTATAGCTGTCGCTATAGCCGTAACAAGTAAGAATAGAAAGGCTTTATTACTCAAATTCCAAGGAGAAATAGCTAGCAGTAAAACAGCTATACATCCGTAGGACACCCAAAAAGTATAGTCTTTAATGTTGAAGGTATATATGTATAAATCTTTTCTTATTCTAGCTCTTTCTCTCGGAATAAAGCCTCTTACAAGTAAGCCACCCGTTGCTCTTAAAGTCTCTAGAAGTTTTATCCGATCTTCATGAGATTTAAGTTTCCAGAATTCAAGGATTGACCTAATTAGTAATCTACTTGCATACCAGTGAGCGACTGTAAAAGCAACACAGATAGATATTAGAAATCGAGTATTTTCAACGGATACTGTAACTCCATTCCATTCAAATTCACTTACATTAATAAATTTAAGGGTAAGGATTATAGTCGAAATTGCAGCTCCAGTGGCAAATACTTTGTCCACCCATTTGCCGTTTTCCACAATAGCAGTTTCTAAATGATTTGAGTTCTCAGACATTTTTAAAGAGTGAATAAATCATTAAGGTGTCCAGGTCGTACTGCCTTCACATGGAAGTCTAACGGCAGAATGCAGCGGCAGCAGATAACCCTGAACTCAGCACGAGCGGCTTTCGTCTGTCCGCTGCCATGACGTGTTAGCTTGCCCCTTCACCGATCGCCCCCCACGCTTTGCCACTCACCGATCGCCCCACCCCTTACACTCAACTAACAATCTCTTGGGCGATCGCACTCTTACAGATAACCTCGAACTCGCGAACCAAACTATCTTCTGGGCGATCGAACTCTCACCAACAACTTTGAAACTACCGCCTCAACAAACCAAAACGAAGCAAGCTAACGGCTCCCATCAGCGGCGACCAACACCGTTGGCTTCCCACCCGATCGCTTTCTCTCGTCCGCTGCACGGGAATGGTTAGCCTGGGCAATCGGTCTTTGACTTTTTCTACCCTTGAATGGTGGCAAAATATCAACGAACCTCCTCAGCAGTCTAAGTGGCTTTCCCGCCTTAAGTTGATACCCGCCATTTCCATGCATAACGGATAATTAGTAAAAGAAGAACGACTTCTACAACAGCGCCGTACACCAGATACATCCAAAACTCACCTGCCAAATTGAACAATGTATAAGGAATATAAACCGCAGCCACGATTATGTTTGTCCAACGATTTACTTTAGCTGACAAGGCGACGGAAAGGAAAATCATAAGAGCTGGAATTGTTGTCAAAGCCAGTCCTGTCAATAGAAAGACTTGTGTAATGTCAAATACAAAAACTTTTCCTACCAGAATATTGTTTATATAGTCTGGCTTGTATAAGCCGAAATAATCTACATAGATGTAGAGAAACATAAAACTCGCCCACAGGGCTGCAAGCTTCATTTTGACCCTTATGTCTTCCAATACGTTTTGTGGTGTTTTTTGTACATTCATATTTTTCACTCTTATTCGTTGTCTACCTTTGTAGGCTTACAGCGTAAGTGTAACTTACAGCGTAAGTTTGTCAAGGGGGCAATCCAGTGGGACTGATTCGTAGTGTCGATTCGCACACCTGAAACACGCTGTAAAATAATCTAATGCCTAAGAAAAAGAATCCAGACACCATCCTTCCAGTACCGTTAAGCCGAGAACGGGTGCTCCTTGCTGCGCTCCGCTTAGCTGATGCAGACGGACTGGAAGCATTGTCGATGCGAAATCTGGCTCAGGAACTAGGCGTTAAAGCAATGTCGCTCTACAACCATATCCAGAATAAAGATGACTTGATTGATGGCATTGTGGACATTGTAGTTGGCGAAATTGAAGTACCGGATTTTAAGCTTGATTGGAAAACAGCGATGCGACGGCGGGCAATTTCAGCCCACGAGGTTCTACTCCGTCATCCTTGGGCAACGATGCCGATTGTGTCACGGATCAATGTCGGTCCAGCGATGTTGCGGTATGTAGATGCAACGTTAGGCTGCTTACACGAAGCAGGATTTTCGTTGGAAATGGCGGATCATATCTGGAATGCGATGGACAGTCATATCTATGGATTCACGCTTCAGGAGTTGAACTTTCCCGTTGAGGCAGAAAACTATTCTGAGCCGCAAAAAAAAGGACTGCCATTGATTCCAGCAGAGCAGTATCCTTACATGAATTATCTGACCCACGAAGTGATAGAGAGGAGGTACGACGGTTTGCACGATTTTGAGTTTGGACTAGACTTGATTCTCAATGGTCTAGAGGCGTTACTCTGACTGCCTGACAGATCTCTAAGGAACGTGGAGAAATCAAAGATCACACACCAAAGCTCGATGCGAGAAAACCAAAAACCCAATTGTAAAATCTTCTTGGATCATACAGGTGAACATCACAGGGTAAGCGAATGCAAATAGTGCCAACAACT
>JAAUTN010000502.1 GCA_012031415.1 Leptolyngbyaceae cyanobacterium SM1_4_3
TTTTACCTTTGATGTGGGAGCGACGCAGGTTGCAGGGCTAGAGCCGGGGGGAATTCACCATCAGATCTTTTCGACGTTAGCCATTGACCTGCCGGAGGCGACGCCCTGCGATCCTGCCTGCGCCGTCTACCTGCCAGATGAAACGGTTGCGATCAATGTTTGGCGCGATCCGCAACGCTGGCAGGCGGAGCGACAGCGACAATTTCCGGGCAGCGAACCCTTTTGGCAGTTGCTCAGTGGGCTATTTCGTCCCAGTTGGGCGTTTCAATCTCGCGACCCGGTGTTGCCGCCCCGCAATCTCTGGGATCTAGCACAATTAACCCAAGCCTTACGTCCCGATACCTTGCTAACTGTGCCCTTTACCTTCTCTACGGTGGGGCGAGGTGTTGCGGGCGTATGGATTGTATGGCGATCGCCGCCTCAAAACATTTCTCGATCTGCAATTAAAGCTCTATTCCCAAGTAGACGCCGATGAAACCGCCCTGCTCTACGCCGCAACCGCGTTGGGGGTTTCCCAGGAGCCCCAGGGACTGTACCATTTGCAGGGCAGTATGCAGGTGCTGAGCGATCGCCTCGTCCAAGCCCTCGAACGCGATGGCGGCACGTTGCACATGCGGCACACCGTCGAAAAAATCCATGTCGAGCAGGGACGGGCGATCGCAGTCACCGTTCGCAACCAAAAAACCGGCGCAACCTGGACTGAACCTGCGGATCAGGTGATTGCCAATGTCACAGTACAAAATCTGGTGCAATTACTCGGAGCCGCCGCCCCAGCGGGCTATCGCCAGCGAGTAGACAAGCTACCACCCGCATCGGGTGCCTTTGTGATTTATCTGGGAGTCGATCAGTCGGCTATCCCGGCTGGTTGCCCCCCCCACCTGCAATTTCTCTATGACTATGATGGGGCGATCGGGGAAAATAATTCTTTGTTTGTTTCGGTGAGCCATCCGGGGGATGGGCGTGCTCCCGATGGCTGTGCCACGCTAATTGCCTCATCCTTTACCGATCCAACGGCGTGGTGGCAGGGTGCTGATTACGAAGCGCTGAAGCACCACTACACCCAGGAGGCGATCGAGCGGTTGTCCACATTTTTCCACCTCACCCCAGAGACGATTCGCTACTGCGAAGCGGCTACCCCCCGCACCTTTGCCCGCTTTACCGCTCGCGATCAAGGGGTGGTGGGGGGCATTGGGCAGCGAGTTTCGACGTTTTGGTCCCTTCGGCTTTGCCAACCGCACCCCGATTCCCCACCTCTGGCTGGTGGGCGACGCTACCCATCCGGGTGAGGGCACGGCGGGAGTGAGCTATTCTGCTCTGACGGTGGTACGGCAGATTCAGGCAGGTTGGTAAGGGGCTGGTTACTGGCTAATCGTGCGGTGTGCCTATTGATGGCTGAAATGCCCATTTTCTTGTGGGATGGGCATCTTGCCCGTCTGGACTGGGCAGGCAGGATGCCATTGGTGTCAAGTTAAGAAGCAGTACAGTTTGTCAAGCGTACGGCAGAACTCGTTAGATTCAAATCAAACCTAGTAATGAGCGATGGCAAAACCGCGCAAGCAACAAGGCAATCCAGACTTTCGGCATCGGGTGAGTCCGCCTGCCCCAGCGAGTGCGGAAATTGAGCGGCGCTTGTTTGAGCTAATCAGCCCGGGCACCTTTAGCAACCTGAAAGTGGTGAAGGACAAACAGCGGAGCTTACGCAGTCGGGTGTTGACTTTACCGGTGATGGCGGCGATTGTGATGAGCTTAGTGTATCGGCAAGTGCCGCATTTGAGCGATGTGTTACGGCTACTGGAGACCGAAGGATTGCTGTGGGTGGAGCGCGTGAGCGTCAGTCGCCAAGCGTTATCGCAACGGCTCAACAGTCTGCCTGCTAAGCTATTTGCTCAGTTGTTTGAGCAAGTAGTTGAGCGCATCGGTAGCCGTCAGGCACCTCAACCGTTATCTGGGCAATGGCGGGATGTGGCGCAGCGCTTTGAGGTAGTCTGGAGTGCGGATGCCTCAACGCTCGAAGCGCTCAAGAAGCACTTTGGGCAGTTGCAATCGCAGGTGGGGAGTGTGCTGGGTGGCAAGATGCTGGTGGCAGTGGAAGTCTTCAGCCATCGTCCAGTCGTGGCATGGTACGAACCCAATGCCAAAGCGCATGAGTCGCAGTGGTCAACCGCCCTACTGGAGCGGTTGCCGATAGGGGGATTGTTAGTGGTGGATTTAGGGTTTTACTGCTTTAAGTGGTTTGACGATTTTACCGATGCAGGTAAGTTTATCCTCACCCGCCAAAAGCCCAAGGTGCGCTATCAAACCATCCAGGTGCTCTCTCAAGGGGAACGCTACTGCGACCAACTGATCCAGATGGGAGTGCATCACACCCACCCGTGTCGTCACCCCCTGCGATTGGTCTCGGTGCGGTGGGGGACAACTTGGTATCACTACTTAAGCAACGTCCTCGACCCCCAACAGCTATCGGCACAACAACTGGCTGACCTCTACCGCACTCGTTGGCGCATCGAAACCGCCTTCAACCTAACCAAACGCTTGCTGGGATTATCCTACTTCTGGGTCGGTGGCAGCAATGGGGTGCAACTGCAACTCTACGCCACTTGGATTTTCTATGCGGTGTTAACCGACCTCTCTCACGACGTTGCTCTTGCCCTCTCGCAACCGCTTGAGCGCATTTCCGTCGAAATGGTGTTTCGCTCTCTCTACTTCTTTAACAGTGCCCGCTCTCGTCACCCCGACTTGCAACTCATCCCTTGGCTGGTCGAGCATCAGCGCTCGATGGGACTCGTCAAAGCCGTGCGCCGACGACAGCAAAGCACCAAAGCTCAATCGCTTGACATTTGGGCGGATGCCTTAACTTGACACCTATGGCAAGATGCCCACCCCACAAGAGAGTCAGCACCACGCTAATCGCTAATTGCTTTCATAAAGTTTTACGAATTATTTTAATCCTGTAACAGCTTGCAACCGACTGTAAAGATTCAAAGCAACGATCGATTTCTTGGGCGGTTGCAATTATTCTTTGAAGTACTTTGCTAAGAAAATGCAGCCAACTCGGATCTCGCTGGTTGTGGATTGATTGCTACGTCGCTTGGCTTTGCAGCAAAACTTAGTTACATTGAAACATGTAGAAACGAGCGATCGTCACTTTGCTCAGTCTGCCGATGACAGTTGCCACCGATTCGATCACCTGATGGCAAGCTGATCCCCAAAAGTTTGTTGATCCCCAATTCCCCAACTCAACTTCTACTCACGGAAGCCCCAACCATTTATGGATTCTTTTCATCAGTCGAATTCTGCTGATCCCAGTACGCAGGAGGGATCGATGGGTCTTGTCCTGGCAGAATCCCACTCAAATGCAACGGTTACCAGTGATCCCCATACCTCTGATCCCCTACAGGTGGCAACGGGTGTGTATGTTGCCATCCACGGACACTTCTACCAACCGCCTAGAGAAAATCCCTACTTGGACACGATCGAGCGTCAACCCAGCGCCTATCCATTTCACGACTGGAACGAGCGCATCTATCACGAGTGCTACCGCCCCAACGCCTTTGCGCGAATTCTCAACGATCAAGGCGAAGTGCTCATCATCCTCAACAACTTTGAATACCTCAGCTTCAACATTGGTCCCACCCTAATGAGTTGGCTGGAACGCTATGACGTGGAGGTGTACCAGCGGATTCTTGAAGCCGATCGCCTCAGTTGCCAACGGCTAAATGGACACGGCAATGCCATCGCCCAAGTCTACAACCACATCATTTTGCCCCTAGCAAATGAACGGGACAAGATAACTCAGGTGCGTTGGGGGGTGGAGGATTTTCGATCGCGATTTGGGCGTGATCCCGAAGGCATTTGGTTGGCAGAAACGGCGGTGGACTATGCCACGCTGCAAGTGTTGATTAACGAGGGAATTCGCTTTGTGGTTTTGGCTCCCTCTCAGGCGCAGCGATGCCGACCCCTGGCGACTGCGGAGCGTCCAGCCCAGTGGATTGAGGTGGGTGGCAGCCAGATCGATCCCACCCAGCCCTACCGTTGCTTTATGCCGCATGGCGATCGCGATCGCGACTATATCGATATCTTTTTCTATGACGGTCCGATCTCGCGGGACATGGGCTTTAACGATGTACTCAACAGTTCCCAACATTTAGCAGGACGGATTGGGCAAGCGGTGCGGGGGGATCATCGTCCCTCCCAACTAATCGCTGTAGCAACCGATGGCGAAACCTTTGGACACCACAAAGCCGGAAGTGAAAAGCGATCGCCTATGCCTTTGCCGCTGAATTCGCTAAGCGCCATTGGACGGTGACGAACTTTGCCCACTACCTGAGCCTGCATCCCCCAACTTGGGAGGTGAACTCAAGCCTGTGACGGCATGGAGTTGTGCCCACGGAGTCG
>JAAUTN010000503.1 GCA_012031415.1 Leptolyngbyaceae cyanobacterium SM1_4_3
CTATCAACTCAAGAATGGCTGCAATTGGGAGGACTTGCCGAAAGACTTGCCGCCGTATTCGACGGTCTATTGGCACTTGCATTCAGTGGCGTTCCGCCGGGGCAATCCAAACCCTAAAACAGGTGTTACACGAACAAGTGCGAGAACAGGTTAAAAAAAACCGAAGTGGACTCGATTAATCATCATTGATTCGCAAGCCGTCAAAAATACCTGCACTGCCAGTGCCCAGTCCAAAGGGTTCTGTTTCTACAAATCAACTAATGGGATTAAGCGGCATCTGGCGGTGGATACGTTGGGATTTCCCTTTTTTACCCATTGCACAAAAGCCAATGTTTCAGATGATGCCGGATTAATTGAGATGCTGACGTTGAACATCGATTATTTCAAGTCTAAACCCGTCAACATCCCCAAGATTACAATCTTGCTCGACCACGGTTATCACATCGAGCATTTGATTGCAGCCTTAGAGCAGGTTTATCCGCAGATCATGACCAAGATTCGGTTTAAGCTTTCCCCAAAACCCTCAAAGCAACAGAAGGCAGCGCAGGGCAAAGCTGGATTTGTTCCAGTCGCAGTTCGTTGGGTGATTGAACGTTCCAATGCTTGGATGGAGCGCTGTAAAAGTTTGGTGAAAAACTTTGAACGAACTCTCTCTCATGCAACCACTAAAATTGACCTTTGCTTTGTCAGGCTGATGCTCAAGCGTCTTGCACCTCCCACTTGAGATCTCAAATGGGTTCTATAGACGAAGGCGTAGGTACTGAATAAGTTAAATTAAAGTATGAGCGAGTCAGGCTCAAACGGTTACTGCTCGTGCTTTGACCGAAGTAAGTCAGGTTGTTTTGCATATAAGTAACTTTTAAGTTTTAGTGGCTTACCTATAAATCTGTCCTATTGAGAGTGTTTAGATTTTTGTGTAAGCTTTTAGATCGTCAATAGTTGAAGCGTCCTGGGAATAGGATAGCAAAATGTGACAAGGCAGCCTTCCAATTTTTAATCGGTCGGTTCCATCGTTTGGCAATATTATTCATCGCCAAATACATCAACTTAAAAACTGACTCTTCATCAGGGAACACAGCTTTAGTTTTAATCACCTTACGCAACGAACGATTGAGCGATTCAATCGCATTGGTCGTGTAAATGACTTTGCGAATCTCCATCGGATAATCAAAGATGGGAATGATGTTATCCCAATGTCGAATCCAAACCTGGCTAATAGCTGGGTAGAGGTCATCCCACTTGGCAGCGAATGCATCGAGTGCTGCTTCCGCCTCTTCAAGCGTGGTGGCTTGATAAATTGGCTTGAGGTCAGCCGCGACTGCTTTAGAGTCTTTCCAGGGGACGTAGCGCAGGCAATTGCGAATCAGATGCACGATGCATAGTTGCACCTGGGTGTGGGGATAAAGTGCCTCGATTGCTTGGGGAAAGCCCACCAACCCATCGCAGCAGGCAATCAGAATATCCTTGAGTCCTCGGTTTTTCAAATCCGTCAGCACTTTAAGCCAGAACTTGGCTCCTTCGGCTTCTGCCTCGCCAATCCATAGTCCAAGCAGTTCCTTGTTGCCCTCGCGGTTGACCCCCAAAACTACATACACCGCTCGTTTACTCACTCGCCCTGAAACCTTGATATTGACATAAAGTGCATCCAGGTAAACGATGGGATACACCTCATCTAAGGGACGAACCTGCCAGGCTTTCACTTCATCACTGACGCTATCGGTCACTTCGCTGATGAGAGCGGGGGAAACATTCACCCCATAGAGTTCTTCCAGTTGGGCACTGATATCTCGGGTACTCAAACCTCGTGCATACAGCACCAGAATCTTCTCATCCAGTCCTGCCAACCGGCGTTGGTGCTTGGGCACCAGCACTGGCTCAAACTCGCCCTGGCGGTCGCGTGGGATCGCCAGATCCATCTTGCCGTGGTCTGAGTGAACTGTCTTTTTCGAGTATCCATTGCGGCTGTTGCCACGAGGGGTACTCTCTGGAGCTGAATTGTTAAGCTCAGCATCCTCGGACTTGAGATGGTGATTCAACTCCCCGGCCAAGGCTCGTTCGATCAGTCGTTGACTCAGTTGCTTGAGCAAACCGGACTCTCCCAAAATATCTTCTGGGGTTTGACAATCTACCAACAGGTCATCGAGCAGTTCATCAACCCGACTGGTCTCCTTCTTCTTCCGTGCCATAATGCGGTCTCCTGAATTACTGGGATTTTAGACCGCTTACACAAAATTCTGATCAGTCTCTTTAGCTTGCTATCACTTCTTGATAGTTCATTACGCTCGGTTGCAATAGCAGTTATCAGTGTTTACCAACATCATATTTCACCAGAGAAAGGTTATTCCTGCTCACATCGAATTGTATACGGCGGCGACTCTTGTTCAGAGTACGTAAAGAAAACTCTTGCGGACAAGAGTCTGTTTGAGGCAACTCTTCTTGCTAGACGAAGATTTAGAGAATGTAATACTGCCTGCACACCCTCAAAGAACCGAGTTGTCAAGTCTAATAGTTCAGTTATGGTGTCAGTAGGTCCTGATACAGACATTATCCAATTGATTATTAGTGCTATTGTTGCTCTCGCCGTTCTGATATTTGGAATCATTAGTGGTTGTTGCAAGAAGTAGATGTTTAGCATCTCCGTCTGTCGTTGGTTGGTTTTGTGCAGAGCCTTTACACTAGTAATTTAAGGCTATCAACACATAGTTTATGAGTGACAATCCTTTAACCTTCAAAAATATTCTTGCAGGAGTTGTTGTCACTATTCTTGGCGGTGTCCCTCTTGCTGTAATCATTCAAGACGCACGTTTTGATCCCCAACGAACCCCAAATTCTGATACATCATCCCGTAGTTCTACCGAAACGCCTAGCTTACCTACTCCCGTAGAAACTATTCCATTTTCGTTGCCAACACTAACACAACCATCAGAACCAGAACCAACGATTTCAGGAGTATGGGTTGGTACTTATACTTGTTCAAAGGGCATAACTGGTGTGACCGTCGATATAGCTCAAACTGGGAATGCCGTTATTGCAGATTTATCTTTATATCCTGTTTCAGCAAATCCGAACGTTCCTAGTGGGATGGCAAGATATGAGGGAGATTTTAACTCTACTTCTCGGCGTATGAGTTTTCCACGAGGAACATGGATAAATAAGCCAGCCTTATTCTGGACAGCCTTCGGGTTTAACGGGCAATTTGATCAAAAATTGGAAACTTTTGATGGGAGTATGGATCATCACAGTTGCACAACTATCAATCTGACAAGAAAGTCCGACTAACGATACATTTACTGAGCTTAATCTTCAAGACCGTACATCTTTTACGGTATGTTATTACTCGCTATCATATAGATGTGAGTATATGCCTACCGCAGAACAGGCTTTTGCCTGCGTCAGAGTGTGCCAAATGCTCTCAGATGGGTATCAGCCCATTCATGTGTTTCGATACAACCTCAATACTAAGACGGTGTTCATTCTTGCGGGTGTAACTGAGAGCCTGGAAATCTTGATTTTCTCAAGTGGACAATGGAGGTTCAACGATGACGAAGCGTGATTTTAGCAAAATGTCTCGCCAAGAATTGAGAGCTTATGTTCTTGCTCATCGGGATGATGACGAGGCAATCGAGGCTTTAATTAGAATGGGCAATCCCAATAGTCCAATCTACCCGTTCCCTCAAACTGATGAGGATCTGAAAGCAATGGAAGAAATTCTTAAGAGAAAGCTGGGCAGCAGTGGAGGCGCGGTCTAACAATTCGGTTGCAGCGGACGGATAAAAGTTAATGGTGGTGTCTCAGAAGTTATCTGCCGCCGCTGAACCGCACCGTTAGACCGCTGGCTTATCTGTGGGAGCAATGCATCAACATTATCTGTTGGAATTCAGGATTAAGTTACTGTGAGACAATCCGAGAGTCATAGCAGCCCCCTCTAAGTGACTCAAAATTCCGGATCAATTTTGTGGGTTGCGGAATACTTCTATACGCAGTAACAAATGATTAGTGACATCACGCTAAGGATATTATGAAGTCGTAACTTCAAGGCTAGTGAGAATGAAACAAGCTTCCAGTATTAGAAAAGGTGCCCTGAATCTTTGCAAGGCTTATTGGCACTGGGTTAATCAAGTAGCTGACAATCACAAAATTCCTGAAAAGAAACTCAGTGAAATGGTTCAGAAAAAGCAGTTCAAGACTCCGGAGGAAGCGGAGCGTGCTACCAAACGTACAATCAAAACTGCTTTAGCTGCCGCTCCACTGATCTTTCTAGCAATTCCTGCTTGACTGACAAAAGTATTGGAGTCTGAACGAGAGGCTAGGAGGGAAGCAGGGATTGATTTAGGCTGGTAAGTAACCACACAAATCAGTCAAATTTATGTCTCCTACTTCCCGTCTTTATGAT
>JAAUTN010000504.1 GCA_012031415.1 Leptolyngbyaceae cyanobacterium SM1_4_3
TGAAGCGTTCTGCAACGGAGGGATTCGCACTGCTTGCCTTAGGACGATTGCTTGAGGAAGCCTGGATCGCTGCTTTTGATCAGGCGTTTAGCGAGTCAAACCTGACTACCACCGACACAGCTCTACCACAAAGGGCGCTGCACTGTTTGCCTTAGGACGCTATGAGGAAGCGATCGCTCTTTGTGACCAAGCTTTAAAAGTTGAACCTAATCATGAAACGTTTTATATCAAAGGCGAGGCGTTGTCTAAGTTAGGGCAGCATGAGGAGGCGATTGCTGCCTATGATCAAGCTTTAGAGATTAGATCGGACAAACATAAGACGCTTTACGCTAAAGGCTATGTGTTGTGTCATTTGAGACGATACAAGGAAGCGATTGCTATCTTCAACCAAGCTCTCATGATTAAGCCTTGCGAATGGGAAACGCTCTATATTAAGGGCAACGCATTGTTTGAGTTAGGGCAGTATGAGGAGGCAATTTCTGAATACGAGAAAATCTTGGCAATCAAATCAGATAGCCATGAAGCGTTTTACAGCAAAGGTAATGCGCTATATGCATTAGAGCAACGTGAGAAGGCGATTGCTGCCTACAATCAAGCTTTGGAAATTAAACCCGATAGACAGGACGCGCTTACCAACAAGAGCAATGTACTATCTGACCTGGGGCAGTACAAGGAAGCAATTGACACTTGTAATCAGGCTTTAGTGTTTAAACATGACAATTCTGCGGCACTCATCAACAAAGGAAGAGCGCTTCTCAACTTGAAATTTTGGGAGGAGGCGATTGCCTCCTTGGATCAAGCTTTGACGATCAAACCTGACCTTTGGCAAGCTTGGATAAATCGGGGTAGCGCATCTGGAGGTTCCGCTCAGTGTAAGACAACCGTTTTTCTATCTTTACCTCTAGCAATGCAAACTTCACATTTAGACAAGCGAGGTTATGAAGGGCAACTCGCTAGCTATGAGGAAGGGTTGAAATACGTTCAGCAAGGGAGTGAATCAGAAGGTTGGGGTAAATTACATTGGGCAACTGGTCGAGTGCATTACTCTCAAGGGCAATTTGATTTTAACTTCAGAAATTATTTGCACAAAGCAATCAAGAGCTACCAAACAGCGCTTATAGCCTTGACTTTAATTGACTTTCCTAAAGCTTATCTAGAAGTTATTTCAGAGTTACTTCGAGCGTATTTAGGTCTAGGCAATACGGAAACTGCAAAAGAGCTTCGACTGCAAGGGCTGGAAGTATTTCGAGATTTGCTAAATGCTGCACCTTCTCTGGTTCAGAAGCGACAGCTAGAGGTAAAGTTTTCGGGCTTTAGTCAAGTGGCAGTAGACAGTTTGGTGCAGGAGGGAGAAATTACAGCAGGACTGGAAGCAGCAGAGCGTTACAAGAATCGGGCACTGAGTTGGATTTTGGAAGAGTGGAAGGAGCAAGTCTGGAGTCCTGATTACGAGCAGATGCAGTCACTTTTGGACAACTCAACAGCGGTTGTTTACTGGCATCTCAGCCCGGATGCCTTGACGACGTTTGTTCTAAAACCCCATGCCACCGCGCCAATTCTGATTTCTGCCCAACCAGCGGATGCCGAAGCATTAGAACGGAAAAGCTTACCTGAATCCTGGCAGCGTTTCCGCAAATTTGAAACGTGGGTCAAGGATTGGAATCAGCAATACGCCGACTATGGCGGTAAAGGGGGCGGCAAAGGAAAAGAGAACGGGAAGTCAGCACAGCCAGATCAACACACCGATCCCAAAACTCATCCCTGGCGAGTTGGACTGAAGCAAAACCTGGAGCGACTGAGGGAAATTCTGGGAATTGAGGCGATTGAGGCAGAAATTCTCAAATCTGCAACGGGTGCGTCACAACAAGCTGAAATCACTCAACTGATGCTAATTCCGCATCGAGATTTGCACCGCTTTCCGCTTCATGCTTTGTTTTCTGAGCGGTTCACCGTGACCTACTTACCCAGTTTGCAAGTGGGGCTGTCTTTACGGCAGCGAAAGTATGTCCCAATTCAGTCCGACTCCGCACTGCTCAGCGTAGAATTTCCTGCCAGCAATCAGGGCGCAGATTTGCCGTATGCGCGAATTGAGTCAGCCGCGATCGCTCAACTGTTTCACGCTCCTACTCGCGTTGCCAAAAATGAGGCGACCTACTCTCAGGTCAAAGCCTATCTAGAGCAAAACCACAGCGTCTTTCACTTTACTGGACACGGAGCGCACGACGCTTATCAACCTCAAAACTCCGATTTGCTGTTAGCGGACGGCGATCGCCTCACCGCTGAAGCAGTCAGAAAACTAAATCTCAGTCACTACACATTAGTTTGCTTAGCTGCCTGCGAAACGGCTGTAACCAAAGATCAAATGCTGGATGTCGAGTATGTGGGTTTGGTTAGCGCTTTTTTGCAGGCAGGCGCAGCCCAAGTCGTCAGCACATTTTGGACGGTGGAAGATATTTCAAGTGCCTACCTGATGATTCGCTTTTACCAGTTGCTTTTATCTGGAAATGTTCCGGCTGTTGCCTTAAAGCAGGCGCGGCAATGGCTGCAAACCGTGACTTGCAAACAACTGGCAAACTGGCTGAATGATCTGCTTACCTCACAGGGCGATCGCTGGGTAGCTGAGCGGTTGTCTAGCCGCATTCGTAATCTCCAGAAGGATTCTAGTAAAATGAACTCAAACGAGCCTCTCTACGCAAATCCTTACTATTGGGCAGCTTTTGCCCTAGCTGGTCGAGCAACTTTATGAGCAATTCCCAGAACGATCCGCTGGTGTCTCAAGCCTTTACGTTGGCGCTGCTTCAGGTGGCTCCAGAGTTGCCACACGATTTGCAAGTTGCCTGTCATCAAGTGGGTGAGGCAATTAAAGCGCATCAGCCTGGGCTAGACGAGCAAATTTGGCAACTGGTTGACCAGCACGATCGCCTCAAGCAACTCTACACCGAAGCTTACGATCGCCTGGAAGAAGCTCACCACACCAGAGAGCGCACCAAAAGTTATAGCACCTACCGAACGAGCCAAGTCAGGACTACAACGCTTACCTGGGAGCAGGTGACAGCGCCTATTTTAACGGCAAATGATTTTGTGGTGGCTGCCAGAGATTTGCTTAAACAGTGGATGGCTGAGGCAGACAAAGCTTCAGATGATATTCAAATATTTCTAATTTGCTTACAGCAGACCGTTGCGACTGTGGATGCTCAGGCGATCGCCATTCTTAAAGCGCTAGAAAAACGTCCCTTAACCGTCAAAGACTTAGTTTATACAGTGGGACTGTCGCTAGAAAAAACGCAAGCCATTGTCCAATCTTTGTGGAACGAGGGCTATGTTGATCGGCTGACAGGCAATCTGTTACACAATATATTTCCAGTGTTGAAAAGCAAGCGACAAAAACAGCAGCCTGTAGATTTAGATACCTCATTAACACTGACTTCAAAAGGTCATTTTCTGCTCCATCCAGTTATTTCTTTTAGTCGGAAAGAGAGCGCAATTTGGTGACTTTAGACTGGCTGCTGATTGCGATTGTAACTGCATTAGCTGGAACTCTTAATCTTCTCGTTGCCTTCCAGGAGTTAGAGAAAACACGCGAAGAATTACTCTTTCTTGAACCCCTCAAAAGCCCTGGCTTCTGGCTGTGGGTCATGGTTCAAATGTCTTTTCCAGCACTAGCCTTTCTACTGTGGGTGACGGACTTCTTTACTGCTATTCCTGTAGTTGACGTGATGCTTTTTGTTAAGGCAGTAGGAGCCGGATTTGGATTTGCTGCCTTCCTCAATGCTCGAACAGAAGTTGGATTCATTAGCCTGAATCTAAAAAGTATTTATACTCGTCTATTGGAGTTGGGCTACAAGTCAATCATTGCTCAAGAAGTTCTCCGCACCAATCGCTTCTTGAGGGAACTAGAAGAGGAGCTATATCAGGACAATATTGATTTAATTCAAGGACTGAAAAATCTAAGAGGTTATTTCAGCATTTATGCCTCTGCGCTTCCGACTCAAATCGAAGAGCGCGAGGAATATCAGAAATATGTAGAAGTGATTGATCAGGTGCTTGAGAAGCCAAAATCTGAGCAGGTTGAAGTCGTTAAAAGCCTATTCAAGCAAGTGAAACAGCGTCATCTATTGGATGCTCTGCAACAGTTTAAGCGGCATAGTGAGTTTGATCGGTTTGATCAGTTTTTGGAAGATAACTTACCCAAGCGGTTGAGAGGGGCGATCGCCAACCCAAAGAAGTTACCGCCTAAACGGTAGCTGCTAGCTGTTGCAAAATGAGAAGTTATGCAAATTACCAAAAATTGGGGTGCCACTTTTTAGCAAAATATCAGTGGCATATTCACAATCGGTTCAAACACTGTGAGTTCACCCATCCATTCTTCAATTAATCAAACCACTCATAAC
>JAAUTN010000505.1 GCA_012031415.1 Leptolyngbyaceae cyanobacterium SM1_4_3
GAATTTTTTGCGAAGCTCAAGCAGTATCGAGCGATTGCGACACGTTATGACAAGCTAGCAGAGACGTTTCTCAGTGCGATTTACATGGCGGCTTCTATCATCTGGCTTAATTGATGACACGCCCTAGCCTGACGCCGCAAAATTTCCCAGGTTGTCCAGCCCTGCTGCTGCATGAGGGCAAGCCAGGTTTGATAGACTGCCCAGATTGCTTCGCGCAGGCTGGACTTGAGCGGGAAGCCACGTCCGCGTCGTTCTAGCTTCAGGTAGGCTTCGAGTGTGGTGATTTCCCAGGATTCAATCACATCCAAGATTTCTTGCAGCAGGTAGGTTGCGCCCAGTCGATCGAGCGTTTGACGACGAACCTGGCGATCGAACACATTCGCAGCAGGAAGGTCGGTGGTGGCGATCGCTTGCTCTAGCAGATGGTGGCAGTCTTCTACACTGGCAAAATCGGGTTTGCCATGAGTGCGGACGTAATGGTGATAGGCAAGGCTGTCAACGGTAGACACCTTGACACCCATTTGAGCGGGAGGCTGCTGCAAAAGCTGTCCCAAGAGTTGTTCAGAGTAGGTGACGAGGGCGTTGGTGTAGGTGGTGAAGAGGATGGAAGAGTAGCCTTGCTCTAGAAGCTTTTTGACGCGGTAGAGTGCCAGCGTCGATTTGCCTGTGCCGGGGCCGCCTTTAACCAGGGTTGCGCCTTTGCTGCCGAAGCTGAGCAGTTTTTCCTGTTCGGGGTCAAGCTTCAGCAGAAAATCCGTGAGCGTTCCTTCAACAACGCGATCGAGGTCTTCTGGATCAGTTAGGACATACTGCCGCTGCGTTTGAATTTCCTCGATCGGACGGGGGTAGAGGTTGTCGATGATGCGGGCGATGAAGCGATCGGGGATGGGTAGTTCCAGAATTGATTCGGAGCTTTCTGCTTGGAGAATGTCAGGCCAATGCTCTGCGGGAATTTGCCACTGCTGCAAGAGGGCATCAGTCAGCGTGAAGGGCAGGGCAGTTGTAATTTGGGCGGGTGGTGACGGCTCGACGGCGATCGCTGGGCTAGTGAAAACATAACTTGCCGTTTCGGGTTGCGGTGAGAGAATCGCGGCGTCAGGCGGAGACTGGATCAGGTCGGGGGTCGGAACTTCTAGTTCGTAGGTGCGATCGTCTCGTTTGCGAATGCTGAGAAGCTGCACCCAGCCTTCGCCAAAGCTGTAGATCAAGCGGTAGTCGCCAATTCTGATGCGGTAGATGTTGTTTTGGTAGCCCTTGAGCTTTTTGGCGTCTCCTTTGGCGGAAATTGGGTCGGTTCGTAGAATTTTGGTGGCTTTGGAAATTCGCTTTTGAACCGTTTGGGGAAGGTTGAGGAGTTCGTTGATGAAGGTGTCGCCGAAGGAGATCGCCCAAGTGGTCATGGGATTGGCAGGGGGTGGGGATTGGGGGATATGCGGTCATAGAGTGCCCTGATTTTTGTGGCGATCGCAATGCACCAAAATTTGCGCCAAAATCGAGCGATCGTACCTTTGCTTCGATCATAAAACCTCTCAAGGTAAATCGCTTTTATGAAGAGGTTTTGGCAATTCTTTGTTTTTGTTTGAGGAATTCGGCGAAGTTTTTGACCTCTTCTAGCTTGTCTTCTGAAAGTTCGTCCATGAGGGCGAGGAGTTGGGCGCGAATGCCAACCGTTTCACGGGCGGGTTTGACCAAGTGGATTTGGTGCGGATAGATCGTTTCTACGCCGATTGTTTCCATGAAGGATTCGGGATCGCGGCGATCGGCAGAAGCAAAACCTCCGCTCACGTCTGCTTTCACCCATCCTCCGAAAAGTTCCACCATGTACGCTTCGCCATTGTTGAAGATTTCTACGATTACACCGACTGTTCCTTGTGGTGCAATATTTTCATCAGAGTATGAGGTATCAGTGATTGAAATTGGCTCTTTTAATTTAACAGTATCAAATGAATCAAACATCACTGTTGTCTTCAGATTGAGGAGGTTGTTGAAGCTGGAAAGTTTGGAGAAGCGTGGTGTTTAACTGCTGAATTTGGCTTGTTCCAAGCTTGCCCAATCGTCTCGCAATTAAATTGCGCTCAAGTGTAGTAATTCGGGAGATTCTAACTTTGGAGGCGACCTTTAAGCCTGTTTCTAAAAACTCTGGTTCGGCTGGAGCAAGCAAAAATTCTTCTGGTCTTAGGTTTGTGATATTTTGCGATGAAATGAAGCAAAGTGTTACGTCATTGCCTGAATTGTCAGCCCAAAGCACGATCGCCGGACGCAGTTTTGTTTGACTCAGATCGGTAAATGGAAAAGGTACAAGAACGACATCACCTTTACTCAGGTTGATCATGTCACAGGTTCTCCATCCTCAAGGCTGTATAGATCGGGTTCATCGAAGAGAAAATCAAAGGCTTTACCTTGGAGCGCTAGATTTATTAGTTCAGAGGGTGAAGGTTCTGAGGAGTCAAAAAACAGCTTTTCTTCGAGGAGCGATCGCTCTTCAGCCGAAAGAGTATGAATGATTTGCACCAGCGATTCAACTAGCTTAGTGTTCATGATTTCTTACTTCGTGAGCGTTTGGACTTTTCCGTGAGAACGTAGGCGTATTGGTTGCGATCGAGCATTACGTTTAGCGAAGTATATTGCTACTGCAAGGTCTGCACATCGGGATAAGCCAGAATCTTTTGGTCAGCCGTTAATAGGGGACAATTTAGAATTCTTGCAGTTGCTACGATGATTTGATCGGCTGGGTCTGCGTGAAAGCCAGCTAATTGGGTTGATTCAATAATGATTGGTAGCGTGAGTTCAAGTTGACGGACTCCTGGATATGAGAGAGCAGTCTTTAACCATTCGTCGATCGCACTGGGTAGAGTCAATCGCCCTTTTTCAACGAGTTTTGCAACTTCCCAGCAAGAGAAAATGCTAATGCCTAATCCCTGCGGGGTGTATTCTTGAATCCAGGCTTGGTGCTGCTCAGAAAGTCTACTATCTTCTTGTATCCACCAAACCCAAATGTGTGTATCTAAATAATCACTTTAGGGCTTCCCAATCTTCGATCGATACAGCAGGTTCAAAGGGGTCGTCATATCGGTAGGGCTGCTTTTCTTGTGAGGAGTAAGGATTAGAATCAGGAGGGCTGCTTTCAGAAGAATGTTGAGTGGGGATGTTGAGTTCTTTATAGAGTAGATGCTTCTCTTCGCTGGGGAGCGATCGAATCAGCTGCACCAAAGATTCAACTAATTTAACGTTCATGATTTCTTCCTCCGTTGGCGTTTGGGTTGGGTGGGGACATCTCCTAAATCAAGGCTACCTTGCTGAGCTTCGGGGGTGAGGTCAGGAATGGGCAGGTCGATGACGGGTTTGGGAAGATTTTCGTTGAGGGGAATATCCCAGTAGGGGTCGTATTTTTGGGTGAATGCTTCCAGTCCGATCGCTTCTAATTCGTCAAATCGATCGAGACACAGTTGCGGAGCTTTGGGATAGCTTTTGTGGCTGAAGGTGGAAAGGACATGGGCGTATTGGTCGCGAGCGAGTCCATACGCTTGAGCAACAACGGCATCAATGGCGGCGCGGACTGACCAGCGATCGTCTTCTGTTGCAAGAACGGGAAAGGTAAAGGGATCTTTGTCAGCTTCGCGCCACTCGTCGCCCAGTTGTTCACGCCAAAGGAACTTATAACCAGAGTGGTTGCAAGTGAGACGCAAGGCTGAGTGAGTAAGGAAAGCTTCAGATGAAGTCTCATTAGGAATTCGTAGATTGCTTAATATGCCAAGAGTTAAGTGGGTTTGAACAAAATGACGACAGCTCCAATCGAACGCGAACGAATTGAAAACTGCACAGAGATACAAAGCTATGTAGGATGGTCTACTCCAAGGAGTCCTTTCGTTAGTCGCTGTTAGGGAGTTAACCGTTCCTGGAATTTGAATACAAGAAATTGCAGTACGCTCATCCGTTGCACGGCTTATTTCTCGAATTTGCAATCTAAAGTATCTAGAACCTTCTAGCAGAGCAGTTTTTTCATAACATTTAGATAAATCAACAAGATATCTAGATGGGTTTCCCCAAATATCGTTGAATTGATGAAAAGTTTTTCCTTCATTGAGAACTAAGTAACCCTGCCCCACAAGTTTTTGAACAAGAATTGGTTGACGAGAGTCTTGTCCCTCTGGAATAACTTTGGAAACGGAGTCGAAGCGCCAAGAGTCGCGTGTCATATCGAACTCTCGTCCAAGTCGTACACCTGATTGATTGCAAAAGATACCTAAAGCTCTTCCCTTAGAGAGTGTTTGTAAATAGAGATTAAGTGGTTGGAGATTGCCAAGTGCGACGGTTTTTCGCTAATCGCCTCAGCATTAAGCGAATCATGACCCCGTAAATCATCCCTTCGTGATTTTCTGGCAAGCG
>JAAUTN010000506.1 GCA_012031415.1 Leptolyngbyaceae cyanobacterium SM1_4_3
AAAAAAAGGGCTCTCCTGTGAAATGGATTGTCAACGAGCAGGTATTAGCTTATCTGGAACGTGTTGATGTAATGCGCGTGTTTGCTGATGCAATAGTCTTTGACAAGTTGCCGGATGAAAGATGGACACGTAGCTCAAGTTTGTCCTTAATGGAGATTCGTGAAATTAGCCCTGAGCCTGAACAAAATAGCCATGATGTTTCAAACACAATTACAACCGCAAGCCACTTCCTCTTGGGGCGGGTAACTACAAAGCAGTTGGGAAGCGCAAGCACTTTGCTAAGTGAAATCACACAAAATGTCATTCATAGCAGAAGCATAGGTTATGCATTTGCTCAGGCGTATAATGCCAATCAAGGAAGTCGGGTTCATCTAGGCGTGATTGATATTGGTGCAGGGATTGCTACGACCCTTTCATCCAAATATCCTGATGTTGCGAAGCCTTCGGACTACTTAAGGCTATCATTGGAGTCAGGCATCACTTCAAGTTCTTCAAGCAATGGGCTAGGTTTATTTCAGGTACGAAATATTGTCCAACAAGGCAAGGGGATTCTAGTCATTCGCTCTGGAACAGCTTTGCTCCAAATACATGATGAGCGTTTCTATCAATGGGATGATCTTGTAGAAATCCCTGGAACTCAAGTCTATATAGCCATGTGGGGTAGCCATGAAAAAGGAAAATGGGAATACCCCTTGTCTTGAGTATAGAACGAGTGTATACTACCCTTAAGCAAAAATGCTTAAGGGTTATTTTGGAAATTCTACGAATTACCAACTTGGTGCAATCCATTACTAAAGATCCCTCAGTACTGGCAACTCGCTTTACTGGGAAGCGTTTTTGGGATGAATTTCAGAAACATCTCTCCCTTTATGACAGGGGAGATGTTGTACTACTTTCATTTGATAACATATTGGTAATGGATGCATCCTTTGCGGATGAGGTATTTGGACAGATAGCTGTAATGCGAGCTCGGAAGGAATACGAATACCCCTACTTGATCTTGGCAGACCTAAATGAAACTTAGCGAAGAGAACCTGCAAATGGCACTCGTTACTCGAATCGAGCGTGAACCAATGATAAGCCCCATATACGAAATTGTGTTCTGGTAATAAAAAAAGGTGAAAGACTTGAATTGGCAGGAAAATATGAAAGTCATGTTCAAGAAACTTTCTCAGTACTTGCAAGCCGCAAAGAACTATCTGCACGCGAGTTGGCTGACAGATTAAAGATCAGCTTAAATGCTGCAAGCACAAGATTAAAAACAATTGCAGATCTGGGGTTAGCAAAACGAGTTGATCTTCGAGATGCACAAGGAAAGCAATATATTTACCATCCATTAGTCTAAATTTTGTCAATGAATTAAGCAGAATTTGCTGAGGTGTTATGAGCAACAACTACTTTGAATACTACCGACGTACAATTGAATCGCATCAAACAGGCTTGAAACTGGTTGGCGGTGGAACGGGTTTAGGCAAAACGAGTAGTATTCCAAATGCAGTGATGAAAGCGATCCCTGCCAATCGCAAAGGAATATATGTAGCGAACCGTACCCAATTGCTTCATGAAATGGCTGATCCAAATTTTGCCATTATTTTGCCTCGTGATTTGGATGTAGTACGGACTGTAATCAGTAGTAAACATCGTTCAGCTTTTGACGAGTTACTACGCAGTTCTATGTTTCAGGCATACACCGATAAGCTTGATCTCAACAAAGTATATCGTGCCATCAAAACTCTCGATGAAATTTTTGGACCGACCGATTCAAGTATGCTACCGAGTTGGCAAGAGCAAGTAGCAGAAGAGTATTCAAGGCAGATTCTTAAAGCCTTTCGGACTGTAATTCTTACAGCCAAAAATCGGTCTAATTCGGACTATAACAAACTATTAGATCATGATATTGTCCATAAATTGTTTCCGTTCATTGCATTCAAACGGAAAATGAGTGTGAGGTTACTGCTGGTCACGCTGCATAAGCTATTTTATGGCTTCTTCGATGGTGAAAAAACCATCACTGCCAATCATCTTAAAGGCTATGTAATCTTTGCAGACGAATTTGATTTTTTAGAGAATGATCTTATCCAATTGATTGCTAAGTCACGACAAATCGAGGATGTATTTCGATTTGTAGAGTATTTTTATCGTGAAATGCAGCGCCACAAAATGAGGTTGGAGAACTACCCTGTATCAGGTTCGCCTGATATTACACGGCGTATCAGAAAGATCATGAATGAAATTGATCTGCTCCATGCTGAAAATATCAACTATCCCGATATTAATCAATTCATCAGTACAGAAGCACCAAATGATATAGCAATCTTCCGAACAAGCCACACAGTCAGCTCCTCACCAGTTTACTTATGTCAGACAGAGCGAGCCTTCAACATCGTTAGTGATCCAACAATCTGTTCAGATAGAGTGTTTAGCGCGAGACGGTTGTTTACAGCAGTATCAGCCATCAGTGAACAGATTCTAACTCTGCTAAAGGAGATTGAGGTAGAAGACCCCGCAACACATCAGGGAATCATTAATGATGCTTATAGAAACACAGTCTTCCCATCTCAAATTCAGCAAGTATCACAATTCCCCCGCCGTCGTCCACCACAGTCAACGCGACTAGGGGCACTTTTAGATGCTGGCTACAGCATGTATGATATTCACTATATTGCAAAAGCAACGGATCCCGAAGAAGTGGAGCTTCGGAACTATGCGATATATACCACCCCTGAGAAATTTATAAGCACATTAGCTGAAAAGAACCTTGTCTTTGCCCTATCCGCCACAGCAGACATCCACCGCTGATGTCAACAACTTTAATCTGCATTGGTTGGGCGCAAAAGATGGTATTAACCTGCTGCTGCCAGATGAACTGGATGCACAAGATGTCAGTGCTTTAAATAACGAGAAAGCAGCTATTCGTGGGAATCAGCTTGAGGTAATCCGGCTTAAAGAATTGGATAATCGTCAATCCCTAGACAAGCAAATACGCCGCTTTATTGCAACAGCTTTCCAAACAAAACAATTTACAAATGATACAAAAGGCGGACACCTTAAGCGTCGTGTAGAACGATTCTTTAGTAGCCTGCTTATTGCCTGTGAAAGAAGCATTTTAAGCGAGGAAATTCAATCGCATCTGTTCTTTCTCAATACATATCGTGACATAGAACAGCTATTTAAGAATGAAATGCTGCATATAGCTCCGTTTTATAAAATCGTCCTTTATTGGAGCGCAAGTTATTTACTGCCTATGAACTTGACATCAACAATCAGACGTTTGTAGTCGTTTTCTACAATGCAGAACAAGCCAAGCGCATTCGGCAAACGGCAGGTGCCAAGAATGAATTTAACCAGCTCTTTCATACAGAGTTGCCTGTGGTAGTGGTAACACAATACCTAACCGCAGGTAATGGCGTTAACATTCAGTATGAACTTCAAGACGGAACTGAGCGTGATTTCCTAAATCTATATCTCTTAGAAGTTCCATATTTCTACTTCAGCAATGGTTCCGAAGATGATACAGATGAAGAGCGAATAGCAAAGTTGAAAGAAAACCTATGGTATCTTGCAAAGCTCCATTCAGAAAAATATCTGAGTGAGCAGGAGTTTCGCGCTAAACTCAGCACGCTGCATAAGCCAAATGATTGGAACAATACATACCAGCATCATCCACGCATGTCGCATGATTATCTACTCAATACAATCGCTTCATTAATTCAAGCAATGGGGCGAATTGAACGTGTCTGGAAACCAATTCCAGATCAATCAGTTGTGTTATGTCGTGAAGCGTACCACGCTTTTCAGCAGTTTCTTGGTCCCGAATTTGATGATCTGCGTTACATACGTGAACCAATGATTTCTCATAATCTACAAACCCTGCTGGCAAAGATAGAGGAACAAATTCCGCAACAAGAACGTATGGCTCGGCGAAAACAAGATGCCCGACTTGCAGAGCTTAATGAAGTCTGCAAACGAAATATTACTCAGTTTATCGAACGCTTTGATACGATACGTAGTCAAGCAGATAGAGGAAAATTGCGCCAGATATGGCGTAGACTACGCATTGCGGCACTCCGCCACGATTTCGCGGATAATACTCTTCAAGAGTGGTCGGCTGTATATAACTCGCCTAATGTTCACAACGGCGAAGTTTATCTGAGTCCCGATTATGAGTCGTTACCTATCAACCACGACCAGCCAGATTCTAGAGCTTGGCGGCTAAATGCTGTTTATGATGTTGTTAGCGACAACCATACTATTCGTGAATACTTTGCAAAACATGGATATGAATTTGACTTCGATATGGACGGGGCAAAAATTGTTTTTGTGCCTTATTTTCACCAAGCAATCTTGTCGGGTGCTATAGGCGAAGAAGCAATT
>JAAUTN010000507.1 GCA_012031415.1 Leptolyngbyaceae cyanobacterium SM1_4_3
AGACAGATAAATGTTGCTAGTCGCGTCCTGCCACAATAATCTTTTCGGCTAAACCAACCGGGTTAGAAAACATGACCTCATGACTACCGGGCATTTGCACGAACCGAAATAGCCCCAAGCGGCTAGACATTCTCGGATGCCAACCCCACTGTTCGCCTTGAGGGAGAACATTATCTTCTGTACAGTAGAGGTAACTTTTAGGAATGGGCAGCGAGTAAAACTGCTTCAAGTTCAACTTGTCAATGAATGGTTGATACGCTTGGGGCGATAATTGTGCATAACTCGATCGAGCGAGTTCCAGGTCAGCATCGTTGAGAAACACTTCTCGCCAAACCTCAAACGGCATCATGATTGTCCGATCGCCCGATTCTCTCGCTAGATTGTCGAATAACGCTTGAGAGTCGGGTGGGATGTTATCTGTGAGGCTCTCACCATCATTCAAGACGAAGGCATTGAAGAAGATGAGCCGTCGAATGCGATCGCGAATCACTTCAGCAACTTTGGCAATAATAGTCCCGCCGAAACTATGTCCTAATAGGACGATATCGGTTAAATCTTTGCCGACAATGTAATCTACTATCGATTGCGTGCATTGAGCATGGTTGACATTTTTATTTACACCTTTACCGTGTCCGGCAATTGTGGGAGCAAACGCCTGATGCCCTTGGGCTTCTAGCTGTTCGATCGCTTCGTTCCAAGCAGAACCCTCGTGCCATGCGCCGTGAACCAAGACAAAAGTTGACATAGAATTGCTCCTTAAAGTAATTCAGCGTTCTAATATCGAATCTTTGACACTCTGCGCTCTAAAGAGACGCAGATTCTTGCATCAGATAGACCAAAGCCT
Source organism: Leptolyngbyaceae cyanobacterium SM1_4_3 (assembly GCA_012031415.1). Taxonomy (GTDB): domain Bacteria; phylum Cyanobacteriota; class Cyanobacteriia; order Elainellales; family Elainellaceae; genus JAAUTN01. The sequence continues at coordinate 845 of JAAUTN010000507.1, forward strand.
AATCCGAATGGGCGCTGTCAAAACGCCTCTAGTAAGTCCGCTCAAGTCTAAGTTGAACTTTCCCTTTACGTTTAATTTGCGAAGTATATTTGCCGCCCCGTTGCAATCAGCATTGATATATCCAAAGGTTGAAGTCCGGAACAATCCACGCTTTACCCGTTTGCCCGATGATTTCCAGCTCTGGGGTTTTTCACCATATTTTGGGAGTTCATCGTTACCCTTGAAAGCTTGCCTTAGAGGTATAGGATTCTTCCGTTTCCTCAAACTGAATCCCGTACTGTTCGCACAGCCCTTGTATTCTGTCTTTTAGCTTGTCAGTTGGAACAGAGACAAACTTTTGATTCGTTTTCTTCCCCATATTGGCGCTATCCTTCTGCCCTTTGTTCCACCCAAATACAATCAAGCCGATACCATTTTCTAGGCAGTGGTTAACAACAATTCGAGCAGCTTTATTCACGGCATCACGCATCTGACGATTACGTTTTTCAGTGATTTGCGCTAGCGTTCTAGACCAGAATCCTTGTGGCTTTCCGTCTTTCATTGTCGAAACTTGCTTGTTGTACCACTGATTTAAGGCTTTAAGTTCCTTACCATCAACAATAAAGCTAGTGCCGATATTGCTCGCGCAGGTTAGCCAGTTATTCAGACCGGGGATCTAAACCGAGTGCTTTTGATGGGTCTAGCGGACAGGATTCTGTTTGCATTGGGTAGACAAACTCAGCATAAAACGCGCCGTTTCTTGGAAGAATCCGAATCTCTCTAATTGGTTTCCAATCGAGATTAGAGGGCATTGGTAGAAAGAATTCGCTGATTCCAAACCACGCTTTAACCTGATTGCCTAGCGGGAATCTAATCTGGTTGTTTACCAATTTCAGCCATCGTTTCGGATAAGTTACGGTGAACAATCCTCCTGATTTCCGGTACTTTGGCGCTAATGGTTTTTGGTCTAACTCTCCCTTTCGAGATTTGGCTAACAACTGCTTAAACGACTTGAACGCTTCACCTACATTGAGGCAAGTTTGCTGCATTGAGCTTGCGTACCCTGCCTTGAAATGACGATTTGTTTTCATTTCGGCAGTGAGATCAAAACCGCTTACGATTTTGCCAGTTTTGAACCACACCTGACGAGCATAGCAAACCGCGCAGTTGTACAGGTCATTCGACTCAGAACAAAGATACTCAAGAATTGCCTGAGTCTCTCTGTCTGACTTGATTAGAACCTGCTGACATCCAAACAATTGAATCACCTCTTTCGGTTGATAAATAATTGACTGTCTACAAATCTAATGTTAGCCTGTATTTTTGCTTCAACTCTTTCCATTACTTCAGTGCTGCTGTTGCTTCAATCTCAACTAATGTTTCTGGAGAGGCGAATGAGGCAACACCGATGCCAGTCAGCGCGGGACGCGAGTCTGTTAGAAATTGCGCGAGAATGGGTGCAATATCCTCGAAGAATTCTCCAAATTCACCGCGAATGTAGATGCGAAGGTTCAGTAAATTCTCGACTGAGCTTCCCGCTGCATCCAGGACGATTGTTAGATTGTTTAGCACATTCTTGAGTTGTCCTTCGACGGTATGGGACGAAACTTGGTGATTCATATCCCAGTCAACCTGACCCGAAATGTAAACAATACCTGATGCGGTATCGACAACAGCGTGGGACAATCCGTGCGGTCTTCCATCGTAGCGTTCTGGCGGATTAATCAGTTGCTTTCTCATTGTGTCTAAGTCCTTTTTCCTAGCTATGCTGACTAGCACTAACAAACAAGTCAAAATATAGATAGAGCTTAGTGACTTGCAGCAACAATGGCTGCCATCAACTCTGTTATTCTCCAGCGTCCGGTATATCGAATGTTATTGATAAATAGGACTGGAGCAGCCGTTATTCCACTCTTGCATCCACTTTCGATATCCTCATTGATGCGATCGACATGCACTTGTTTAGACAACTCTTTAAGAAACTGAGGAATATCAAGCCCTAAATCGTTAGCGTACTCTACAAGATAACCATTCTCCAACTTTTGTTGATGGGCAAATAAAGTGTCGTGCATTAACCAAAACTGTCCTTGGACAGCGGCAGCTTCAGCGGCTTGGGCAGCTCGTTGAGCATGAGGATAAATCTGTGTTTGCGGAAAATGACGGAAGATAAAGCATAAATAATCTTCTCCAAAAGAAGCACTAAGTTCTCGTTCGATCGCTTTAATCATCTTGTAAACGTTCGCACTTCTGGAGTCTTGATAGTCTCCATACATTACCAGCACGACCTTGGCACTCAACACACCTTGCATCCAATCTTGGGTTGAAGGTGGGACAAGTAAGGAACTGTGGCTGCGATCGTCGTTCATTTTTCTACATCTGCATCAAGCATGGAACCTTGCAATTAACTTGCTCAATTCATTGCCTGCATAACTGTTTGCATAAATTCAATATAGGCGATCGCCTTCAAGCCGTCGTCTATAGCGAGTTAAATCTTTTACAGTACAAATTGATAGAGTAACCATTCCATCGCGGAGTAGAAGGCTGGTTATAACTTAAGTTAGAATCCGAATTCGATCGAAAGTACAACCCTACAAACTAACAATGCCGCGTTTGACGGCAACAATCACAGCTTGAGTACGATCGCTCACATCTAATTTATTCAAAATCCGATTGACATGAGATTTAACAGTGCCTTCACCAATACTCAAAGCATCAGCAATCTCGGCATTGCTCATCCCCTGTGCCAGTGCGCGGAGGACTTCTAGTTCTCTTTCACTTAGTTCTGGATTGCTGAGGCGCTGTACCAACTTTGCTCCCACATCGGGCGGAATATATTTCTGACCTCGATGAACGGTGCGGATGGCATTTAGAAGCTCGTCCGGTTCAGTTTCTTTCAAGGTGTTGCCAATGGTAGTCTCAAAGAACTGGAAACCTTGCTTCTCCTCTCTCATGATTTGAATTACATTGACGACATTACCAAACTGATGAGTTTGTGTGAAAGTGCAGGACGCTTACACAATCGCCTCCGCCAAAACCTGCAAGGGGTGTAGGGTATGAATTTAGGAATAAGTTCACATCCAATTCTGCTCACACCCTACACCCCAACTACCACAACAATCTCTGTTCCTTGCCCAGGTTGACTCCGAATCGTCAGTTGTGCGCCGATGCGCTCTGCCCGTTCGCTCATGCCGAGTAAGCCAAAACCTCAGAGGGTGGAATACTCCCAACTCCAAAGCCCTGTCCATTGTCTTTCACGCGCAAGCAAACCCGATCGCGATCGTAGATTAGCTCCACTCGAATTTCGTCAGCATTGGCGTGCTTGGTCGCATTGGTTAAGGCTTCCTGCCCCATCCGTAGTAGGTTACTCTCGACTTCAGTGGGTAGAGCATACGCCGCACCTTCAATCTCATAATATAAAGTAGTATCCATTGCGGCAGTTCTGAGTTGAGCGACAAGACGATGTAGCGCACTTTTGTAAACTGCCCTCCTCCAAAAGCTGAGGGCGGAGGCGCAACGACCGATCGCCGCGCTTCACCAGTCCAG
>JAAUTN010000508.1 GCA_012031415.1 Leptolyngbyaceae cyanobacterium SM1_4_3
AAAGGAGTGGGGTTGGAGGGGTGGGGGAGATGGGGAGGTGGGGAGGTGGGGAAGAATTTTGGGCGAGATGTTGAAAGGCGTTTACTAATTGCTCGATGTCTGAGATGGTGTTGCCCAGGCTAACGATGAAGCTGAGGTGCTGAAGTGACGGTAGCTCTGCGGTAACACCTAACTGCTGATGCAAAATTTCGTCTGCCGCAAAGCCTGTCAGCCCCAGCCCCATAGTGGTGACAGTTAAGCGGGTAGGGTCAAGAGCAGTAAAACCAGGGGATGAGCCAGCGGACTTTGAACTTAAAACAGAGAGTTGAGGAATTTGGCTCAGTTGGGTTCTGGCTTGGTGCGCCAGGGCTAGCGTCTGGGTCATCAGTTGTTTGCCCTGAGTTGCCATTTGCTGCCGAGCGGCATCAAGGGAAGCTAACAGGAGATAGCTGGGGCTGGTAGATTGGACAAGCTGGAGCGTTTGACTGAGGCGATCGCCATTCACCCGCGTTCCTTGAACGTGCAGCATGGCCGCCTGGGTCATTGCACCCAAAACCTTATGGGTTGACTGCACCACCAAATCTGCCCCAGCCGCCAGAGCAGAAATCGGCAGGTCTGGATGGAAGCCAAAGTGAGCGCCGTGTGCTTCATCGACTAACAGCGGAATGTCATGCTGATGAACCAGGCGGGCGATCGCCTCAATGTCTCCACAAATCCCGTAATAAGTCGGGTAAACCACCATTACCGCCTTTGCATCTGGGTGTTGCCGTAGGGCACAGGCTATAGCCGCAGGCGTAATGCCGTGAGCGATCCCCAATTGGGATCATAGTCCGGCTCGACAAAAACCGGGATTGCGCCAGACAAAACCAGGGCCGCGATCGCCGAGCGATGGACATTGCGGGGCAGCACAATCTTTTCGCCCGGATTGCACGTTGTTAAAATAGCTGCCTCAATACCGCAGGTAGAGCCGTTTGCCAAAAACCAGGTACGATCCGCCCCAAACGCTTTGGCGGCGAGTGCCTGAGCCTGCCCGATGACACCTTCCGGAGCAAACAAATTATCCAAGTCTGGCAGTTCGGGTAGATCAGCCTGAAAGACTGCTGACCCCAGCAAATCTGCAAGCGGCGGGGTAATCCCCCGTCCCCGTTTGTGTCCTGGCGTGTAAAAGGGGGCATGAGGGCGGTGAGCCTGTACCCGCAGTGCCTCAAGCAAGGGCATCGTAGTTTGATTATTCATTTCAGAAAAGGGCAAATTTGAGAACGGCTTCATCCTAAAGGAGAACTTTCATAGGAACTTTGATAGGTTCCGTACAAGACTATTCACCGCCTTCTACCGATGCAGCAACACGGGCAAGCTTCCCGGTACAGGACTTGGGCTAACCATCGTTAAAGAAGTTGTTGAGCTACAGGGGGGAACGATTTCAGTCTCCAGTCTCGTTGGCAAAGGCACAACCTCTACCGTTTCCATCCCCATCTTGTAAAGCAAATGCAGCGCTCAGATCTGCGACTTCTTGAAGAAGTCGCAAATCTTGTCCCTTAAGTCAGTGCTCATTGGGCTTAAGCTTCTTGTTAATGTGGCGATCGCTGATTTTGCATCTGCCGCGTAAGCCCTAATAACTAATAAATAGACTGCTAAATAGACTGCCAGAGGTTAGACTAAACTCTTTCTAGGAAAGCTTTTAGTCCAAACCAAACCACTCACCGAGGACAAAACCTGTATGACTGGCTCTGTCAATCCTCCTGGCTCATCTGGATTGCCTGATGGTACTGGCGTTTTGCCAGAAAGTGAAGGAGTGATTTTGCAGCGAGGCGGGGAGGAGTTAGCGCTGGAAAAGGTGGGCGATCGCTTCACCGTGCGCCCCATTCCAAACCGCTCTTTAACCGAACTGGCGCGTCAGGTTGGCGCAGTCGCAGCTCTGCCCGTGCCATCGGGTCGGCTGATTGAGCTTCAGGTCGCGCCCGATCAGCTTGATCGAGCCATGCAAATTGCCCGAACTTCAGAGGATATTTCCTTTGCCAGCCACGTTTACCACATCAAAAACAGCCCAAGCACAAGAATTTATCTAACCGATCAAATTACGATTCAGTTTGCGAATCAGGTGGATGAGGCGGCGGCACAGGCGATCGCCACTGCTTTAGGACTGGAGCTAGAACAACCCGTCGTTGGAATTCCTAACACCTACGTCTTTCAGGTAACGCAGCAGGCTTCAGCCAATCCGGTGAAGCTAGCGAACCAGTTGATGCGCCGCACCGACGTGCTAACCGCAGAACCCAACGTCGTCATCAAAACTCAAAAACTTTATCGCCCCAACGATACTCACTATCCCAAACAGTGGTATTTGCAAAACAACGGTGGCTCCCGTGACCTCACCGCCAACTCCCACATTGCCGCAGAAGCCGCCTGGGACATCACTCGTGGAGTTCGGTCTGTCGTCGTCGCTGTTGCAGACGATGGCTTTGACCTGAACCATCCTGACTTTCAGGGCAAGGGCAAAATCGTTGCACCCAGAGACTTAAAGCGAAAAGACTTCCTGCCCATGCCCGAAGAGCAGCAGGAAAATCACGGGACTTCATGCGCGGGGGTGGCGATCGCCGAAGAAAACGGAGAAGGCATCGTCGGTGTAGCTCCTGGCTGTGCCTTTATGCCGATTCGCACAACAGGCTTTCTAGATGACGATGCGGTCGAACAACTGTTTAACTGGGCGCTAAATAACGGAGCCTCGATCATTTCCTGTAGCTGGGGTTCCAGTTCGGTTTACTTTCCGCTTTCCCTACGCCAACGGGCTGCGATCACACGGGCGGCCACCGAAGGGCGCAATGGCAAAGGCTGCGTTATCGTTTTTGCGGCAGGAAACGCCAACCGCCCCGTTTCTGGAGAAGTTAACGAGCAGGGCTGGACGCGAAATTTGCTGCGTGGAGTGACTCCCTGGCTAAGCGGCTTTGCGGTGCATCCCGATGTGATTGCGGTCGCAGCCACGACCAGCACAGGCAAAAAAGCGGCTTACAGCAATTGGGGCACGAATATCTCGATTGCCGCTCCCAGCAACAATGCCTCTCCGGTCATCTGGTTTCAGGAAGCCGGATTTATCAACACTGCGCCGTTAATTTCAGGCGGCTTGGTGGGGAAGGGCGTGTTTACGAGCGATCGTCTTGGGTCTGGAGGTTATGACCCCACTGGCTTTACCCAAACCTTTGGCGGCACCTCCAGCGCTTGTCCCGTCGTCGCAGGCGTAGCGGCACTGGTGCTATCCGCAAATCCAAACTTAACTGCCCGAGAAGTCCGACAAATTCTTCAGGAAACAGCCGATAAGCTAGTCGATTCAGACCCAGATCCACAGCTTGGCTTACGGAAGGGCACCTACGATGCTAACGGACATTCTCAATGGTTTGGCTACGGAAAAGTGAACGCCTTCAAAGCAGTTCAGGCTGCCCAACGCCGCACCGCCGCACCGCTCAGTGCTTCCCGCCGCAGCCAGCAGCAAAATTCTAACGCTTTCAATATCCCTGATTTCAATCTACAGGGCATTGCCAGTCCCATTCAGATTTCAGACTCCGGACAGGTGAGAGATGTCCAGGTTTATGTCGATATCGAACATAGCTTCATGGGCGACCTGGAAATTAGCCTGATTGCTCCAGGGGGGCAAACGGTGCTTCTGCAAAACCGCACCCTCGGGCGCAGAACCCGACTGCAAACCACCTACTCCCTTCAAACCACTTCAGCCCTGAGTCAACTTTTAAATCGCTCAGCAAACGGACGATGGCAGCTTCGGGTGGTCGATCACGCTCAACTCAACACGGGCAGGCTGAACAGTTGGCAGATCACGTTGGGAGTGTAAGGGAAGGATGAGAGATGAGGGATGAGGCTTTCCTATCCGCAGGCAGGCAGTACTTCTGCCTCGGTTTGTATTTCTCCAGAGAGGGCTTTAAGCGCGACTTCTAGGTCAGCCGTAAAGCGTTTCGCGTCTCGCTTTGCGGCACCTCGAACATAATTAGCCATTTTTAGGGGTTTGCCAATCTGGATTTTTACGTCGCAGCCTTGTGTAGGGTATGCTTCACCGTATTCCAGGGCAATCGGGACGACCTGCACACCCAGCCCAGGCTGACTCATTTCTGCCTGAATCGCTAAGCGCCCTAAACCGGGCTTCAGCGGATGAACCTGACCATCTCTAAAAATCCCGCCTTCTGGAAAAATGACCAGCATTTCGCCGTTTTGCAAGACTTCTACGCCGTGACGCAGGCTGGCAATGGTGGGGTGTTTGGTGTTGACCGGGAAGCCCCCAAACGGCGAATAAACCAGCCTTGAATGCCTTAACCTCATCGGCAGTCACCATGAAGCGCAGATCTCGTCCGGTTACTCCCCGACCCGTTGCATAGGGCACCATAA
>JAAUTN010000509.1 GCA_012031415.1 Leptolyngbyaceae cyanobacterium SM1_4_3
CCTGGTGTCGCAATTTGGTATGTCCAAAGCCACCCGTGCAGGGCGACTGTGAGGTTCTGCGTGCTGTTGAAAACGTAAAGGAGATGCCACGTAAACGATTCCTTCGATCAGTTCTGCTTTTTTGATATGGGGCTGCCGCTGCGTAACGCCGCTCGAATTCAGGACGAGTCAGGCGATCGCCACTTTCAAGCGGAGGCAGATGACTCTTCACAGGACTAGATTGAGAGTGTGGCAGTTGTTTAACCATCGATGTATGCTTAGATTTCTGTTGAGGTTGCCAAAATCCCAGTTGCATAGAGTGCTACCAGTGTCGTAGTAACCCTTAGAGCAGGCGATCGGGGTCTTCTCCTAGTTCTCGCAACCGTGCGGCAAGCCGTTCTTTCTGTCGGCGTTCTTGCTCTGCCTGCTGGTCTGGAGTTGGGTAAGCGTTGTTCTGCGCGTCGTACCAAGATAAGATTTCCTGCTCAACTCCGCCCAATCGCTGCTGACATCGCCCAATTCCCAATCCTACCTCTGGCATCCAGTACGGTTCACCAATCTGAAGCTGATACTGTCCCGCTACCCATTTGTAAACCTCGAAGGGTTGATGTCTGTCTCGTTTCCAGAATTCAGGGTTGTAAATGATATAGTACAGCACGCCTAAATTGGCATAAATGGCTAGCTTCTCGTCGTATTCTCCACCAGGTCTGTGGGAAACCATTTCTAGCGTCAAAATCGGCACAACGCCAGCTTCTTCCCACACCGCATAGCTTCTGCGAGATCTGCCACCCTTACGCCGCTCCACTCCAAGACTCAAAAAGGCATCGGGTACGACTGGCACTCGTGGACTTCCTCCAGTGGTGTGATAAACCGCCATATCGACCCCAAAGTACCAGTCCATTCGCTCTGCCCAAATGCTAGCCAATACAAATAGCAGCAGATTGGGCAATAAATTTTGATCCTCGTTATCCACAGGGGTATCGTCTGAGCAAGGCAGTTCTTCAGTGGAGGGTAAGTGTTTCAGGTCGCTCTCAAGCATGGGAATCCTCCCGCATTCTAGATATATCCTATCTCTTGATTTAACCCAGAGTACTCGATCGGACTATCAGCATCTCGTAGCAGGCTTATCGGGAGCTATTACAAGAGGCTCCTATTTTCCCTGAACTTGACACTCAGGATAGTTTTGATGAGACGTATCAATATCCGGGGGAGTTAGGACAAGGATACTCACGCTTGATTGACTTTGAGAAATATTCTCATTAGAATAAGCTGGCTATTCTGGCTTCTGTTTCCATCAAATTACCATGACGATTACCCTGCTCGATCGCGATTGGGAAGACCTTTGGGCAGAAGGTCGGCAAACTGGAACGATCGCTGAAACCTCCGATGAGATTGAAACGATTGTGCAAGGAAATCTGTCCTGTTTAGGCAATGTCTGGGAATGGTCCATGCCACTTCGTGATGGTTTATGGCTCTTCGTCTATGAATATCATTCGACGGTTGATATTACTCAGACTGGGCAAAACTTGGACTGCCCCTGCTCTGTATTAAGCTTTTTTGTCGCGGGTGATGTAAGAACGAAATTACATGGTTTGACTGAACAGGTTGATGAGGTCGTGGGACGCAATTACCTTAGCTGTTTTCAAGATACTTTAGAGACTGAAACTTGGACAGCCGGAAAAATTTTAAGAGTGCAGATTTGCATTGATCCTCAGCGTTTTTTTGGCAATCTGCCGGAAACGCAGTTGAGCCAACTTCCCTCAGAATTGAGACAAATTGCAACCAGCGGTCGAGTGCAACCCTATTACCAATCGGGCGTAACCACACCTGAGATGCAAATGGTACTGCATCAGATTCTGCATTGTCCTTATCAGGGATTGATGAAGCGACTGTACTTGGAAGGTAAAACCCTAGAACTGATGACGCTTCAGTTTAACCAATTTCAGAACGACAACAGTGCTGCAAAATCTTATTCGTCTCTTCGATCGGATGATGTTGAGCGAATTTATCAAGCGAAAGAAATTTTGATTCGCCAGTTAGATGATCCACCCTCGCTGACGGAGTTGGCTCGTCAAGTTAGCATGAATGATCACAAACTGAAACAGGGCTTTCGTCGGGTTTTTAACACCACTGTGTTTGGCTATTTACACGACTACCGCTTAGAACAAGCCCGCCAACTTTTGGAAACGGGTGAAGTAGGAGTGGTGGCGATCGCCCACCAGGTTGGATTTGCCGATCGGAGCTACTTCGCTGCTGCCTTTCGCAAAAAGTTTGGGATTAATCCGGGTGTTTATCGCAGATCCCAAGAGCGATCGCCAAATTGCCTAGCCACCGAAAAAACTCCGCCTAGCCACCGAAAAAACTCCGCCTAGCCACCAGCATCATTGCCTATCCATCAACCTAGTCCTGTAATCTTCTTGAGAAGAGTTCCTATTTAAGGATCAGACTGCTGTAGATTTGGTGATGGTGTGGAGTGATGATGAGACAACTTTATCTATTGGGCTGGTTTGTTGGTGTTCTTTTGTTAAGCATCCCTGCAACAGTCAGGGCTGAGGTGCAAGAAGAACAGGAAAATTCTGCTCTGGCAATTACGCAAGCAGAAGGTATTCAAGCAGAAGGTATTCAAGCAGAGGGGGTTCAAGCAGAAGTTGCTCAAGGGATTACAGTACAAGTCATAGCCGTCCGGCTAAATTCAACCGTTAACCGATTAGAGGTAATTCTAGAAACAATCGACGGACAAGAACTATCACCTACCACATCGGTAATAGGGAACGCTCTAGTTGCCGATATTCCCAATGCAGTTCTCGCCTTACCGGATGGCAACGAGTTTCAGCAAGCCAATCCGATCGAGGGGGTCGCCCTGGTTTCTGTGACTCAACGGGCAGAGGGAATTCGGGTTGCCATCACAGGAACCAGGCTCCCGCCCACCGCAGAAGTTCGATCGGCAGCACAGGGCTTGGTGCTAAACGTAGCTCCGGGAACTGAAGTGGCTGAAACTGACGAGGATGCCATTCAGGTAGTGGTAACGGGCGAACAGGAGGAGGGGTATGCGCCTACGGATGCGACTTCCGCGACTCGTACCGACACACCTTTGCGCGACACACCCCGAACGATTCAGGTGATCCCAGAACAAGTGCTGGAAGATCAGGCAATTACTCGCGTCACAGATGCCGTCCAAAATGTGAGTGGAGTCGTGCAGGATGGTGGTTTTGGCAGAACCAGTGATCAACTTAATATCCGAGGCTTTTTCACCGATAGTGTGTTTATTGATGGATTTCGATCGAATGGTTCCGGGTTCTCGGAAACTGCGAATATTGAGCGAATTGAAAGTGCTGCGGGGTCCTGCCTCTGTTTTGTTTGGCAATGTGCAGCCCAGTGGTGTCATTAACCTCGTAACAGAGCAACCTCTGGAAGATCCCTTCTATGAACTAGAGTTGCAAGCAGGCAACTATACATTTATTCGCCCCACAATCGATATGACGGGGCCGCTGAACGACGATCGCACCATTTTGTATCGGCTTAATGTTGCCTATGAGTACTTTGATGGCTTTCGTGATTTTGAGCAGGATGTTAGCCGAATTTTTGTGGCTCCCTCACTGGAATTTCGGATCGGCGATGCCACGACGCTCAATTTTGACTTTTCTTACCTGCGAGATGAACGCCCTTTCGATCGCGGCTTTTTGGCAATTGGACGAGACATTATTGACATTCCCGTTACCCGCCTTTTGGGTGAACCTAATGACATTCGACAGGTTGAAGAGTACAGTGCGGGATACCGCTTGGAACATGAATTTAGCGATGATTGGCGGATTCGCAATCAGTTTCGGTTAATAACATCCGACGATTTTGATTTTCGGGCTGAGCCGTTGGAACTGAACGAAGAAACTGGAATTTTGTCTCGCAATTTTCGTTCTAATGATGACTTCTCTGAAGTCTATTCTCTCCAGACCGATCTGCTGGGTAACTTCTCAACAGGTTCCATTGAGCATAATCTTTTGGTCGGGTTTGATCTACGGCGACAAACATTTGGCGGAACTCAACAACAGCTACCAAGCGGACTTACACCCGATATCGATATTTTTGATCCAGAGTATGATGTGATTGATCGCCCTGACCTAGATGACCTCACCAATCAAGTTCGTGATAACCTCGATCGCACAGATGCGTTAGGTATCGTCCTGCAAGACCAGATTGATATTCTCGACAATCTCATTCTTGTTCTAGGTGGTCGCTTTGATGCTATCTCCCAAGAGAGCCGTGATAACCAGATGGATGAAACCTCTGAACAGATGTGACTGCATTCAGTCCGACCGTTGGGATTGTCTATCAACCGATCGAGCCGATTTCGCTTATGCAACATATGCGCGATCGTTTCAACC
>JAAUTN010000510.1 GCA_012031415.1 Leptolyngbyaceae cyanobacterium SM1_4_3
GCCCCGGCAGCAGGCGATCGGTGCCCTTAAACACCATGTGTTCGAGGAAATGCGCCATCCCAGCCCAGGGTTCTGGCTCGGCGATCGCCCCTGCCCTCACCCACACATCCACCGCAACCACCGATGTCGTCGGAATATTTTGATGAATCACCGTCAGTCCATTGTCCAACCTGGAGAGATGCGCTGGAAATGCGGCGGAACGCTGTTAGTTGTCAATAGTGCAGACCAGTCCTCTAAACTCAAATCCTGACTAAAGTTAGTATTTGACCTATCCTAGCGTTTTCTCCCGACTCTTTTAGAGTAAAAGGTGTTAAGCATTGCTCCTCGACGTGGGCACGTTAGAGACAGACTTTTTGGCCTAGCCACTTCCCTTTCACCCCAAAGCTCAGAAATAGCTGTTATGAATACCCAAAGCACAGAATCACTCGAAAAAATCCGCCAGCAGTTTGAAAGCTCTCCCTATCCCAGAATTCCGCTGGAGAAGTCACCCAAGGACGACAAGAACTTCAATCAGCTCTATCTTCACAGCTTGGTGACTCCTTTCTACTTGCGAAATCAGCAGGTAATTGAACCTGAAGGAAAAGTGATTCTGGATGCAGGTTGTGGCAGCGGGTACAAAAGCCTGGTTTTGGCAGAGGCAAATCCAGGAGCAAGAATTGTCGGTATTGATCTGTCCGAACAATCGGTCAAGCTAGCTGAGAAACGTCTGCGCCATCACGGCTTTGAAGATAACGTCGAATTTCATGCGCTTCTGATCGAAGATTTGCCTAAGCTGGGGCTGGAATTTGACTACATAAACTGTGACGAGGTTCTCTACCTACTGCCTGACATAGCAGCAGGTTTACGAAGCTTAAAGTCCGTACTCAAGCCCACAGGAATTATTCGCTCTAATTTACACAATAGACTACAGCGTCAGAGTTTCTTTCGAGCGCAGGAAGCTTTCCGACTGATGGGGTTGACAGAGGAAAATCCCGGTGAGATGGAAGTTGGGCTAGTCGTAGAAACAATGAAAGCTCTACACGACGTAGTTGAGCTTAAAACAAAAACATGGAATCCAGTTTACTCAGAAGAGAAACACACAGAAACTATCCTGATGAACTTTCTACTTCAAAGCGACAAAGGCTATGGTGTACCTGACTTATTTGAAGCTCTGGAATCTACTGACCTAGAATTTCTCAGCATGACGAATTGGCGGCACTGGGAGTTGACCGATTTATTTAAAGACCCAGATGACCTACCTGCTTTTTTAGCATTCAGTTTGCCAGGAGTGCCTGTTGAAGAGCAACTGCACTTATTTAATTTGCTGCACCCTGTCCATCGTTTAATTGACTTCTGGTGTGGTCATCCTAATCAGGCGGTTTCATTTCGATCAATAGCTGAGTGGGAAGACAAAGACTGGCAAAATGCACGGATTCACTTACACCCGCAGTTGAAGCGCTCTGAAGTCAAGGAAAAAATCAATGACTGTTTAAGCAAGCAGCAGCCATTTGAGATTAGCGAGTACATTTCTGTTCCGGTTGCCAAGCCTATTTATATAGACAGCTACTTTGCTGCTTGCTGCTTGCTACCGCTATGGGAAAGACCACAACCAGTAGTAGAGCTAGTTAACCGCTGGCTCCAAGTTCGACCTTATGATCCAATCACTCTGAAGCCTATCAGCGAGGCAGAAAGCTTTGAGCAGATCAAGGAGTTTATGAGTAGGCTAGAAGTCTTTCTCTACGTACTCTTGGAGCGAGTGCAGTAGACGAAAAAAATTGTGGGAGGTGATATGAAACGAGATTGGAATGGGCAAGTTATACGCAGGAGTTAGAAATCCACTATCCCGCAACTCAAGGAGAAACGTTTCATGAAGACCGAACTTAAAGCAAAGTTTTTGCAGCACATGCTTCAAAAGAAAAAGGGTGACGAAGGTTTTACCCTGATTGAGCTGCTCGTCGTGATTATCATCATCGGTATTTTGGCTGCGATTGCGTTGCCTTCCTTCCTCAACCAGGCAAACAAAGCCCGTGAATCCGAAGCTAAGTCCTATGTAGGTTCTATGAATCGGGGTCAGCAAGCCTACTTCCTGGAACGTCAGGAGTTTGTTGATCAAGCTAAATTTGAGAATCTAGGTTTAGGTATTTCTACAAACACCAATAACTACAGCTACAAAATTGCTGGAGGCGGTGTAGATTCAACGGTTGCAAGTAACCAGGCTCAACCTGCTAAAGTAGCACAAGCAACAGTTCGTGCATACGTTGGCGGTGTCTCGACTGGTGTAGTAAAAGGCACTGGCGAAGCGACTACGTTGTCTGTTCTGTGCCAAGGTTTAAATGCTCCAGTCAATAAAGGACCAGCGGGTGCTGAAGCATTCGGTGCTCAGTTAACTGGTGACACTGCTGCTGACTGCGCAAAACTTGGAAACTATGAAGACATCCAGTAAGCTTGGGAGACATCCCTAAACGATTGGTTGACTGAATCCAAACCTTTAAGCAGAGTGAGTAAATAATGATACTCACTCTATTTTTATTTGATAGCAATATTACCGCCCAAAAGTAGACTATTGCTTGTGCCAATAGATAGATATTTGAACCCACCACTTCATTCGTTATGAATGTTAAACAATCTCCTTTTAGCTTCTCTTTCCAGCAACAGCAAGCTCAGCAAGCTTTATTACAGGACGATTATACCAAGGCGGCTAGTTTGTTTGAGCAACTAATTGAAACCGAGCCAGATGTTCGTCTGAACTACTGGTATTTGGGCTTGCTGCTGCTACTTCAGGGGCAAGAGGTCGAAGCGCAAACAACCTGGATGCTGACACTATCTGAAGGTGATCCAGAGGAAATTGAGCAGTGGTCTGCTGAACTCGCTATGGTTTTGCGGGCAGAAGCTGAACGACAGGAACAGCTAGAGGAGGAGGCACTTGCCTGGACGATTCGGCAGCACTTGCGCGAGTTGCATCCAGGAGACGCGGAGAATTTGCTCAAAATTCTTCAGCTTTCAGTGAAGCTCAAAACCTTTGATAATGAGACTTTGGTGGGTGTAGAAATTATTGATCTGTTGCAATCACACCAGGTCGAGCTAGATCTCGGCTTGCTCTACCAAACTATTACAGACATCCTGGACTATGCCCCGTTTGAACCTGCTGTTCTTGATTTTTTAGAAGTTTGCTCACCGCCAGCAGATTACGCACAAGGGTTCATCGATACATTGATTCCACCTGCTGTAAAGCTGGCTTACAGTGAAGGGCAACCGGGGCTAGCTGCCCGATTAATGGAGTTGTGCTTTCGTCTTGACCCTCAGCATTTAGAAGTACTGAAGCAGCTATCAGCGTTTTATCAGAGCGCCCATCAGTTTGAGAAAGGCATTGCAACTGCTCGAACATGCTATGCGCTTTCTAAGACTTTACCCGATCAAATCTACGCTTCTTACCTGATTCTCCGAGGCTTGATGCTGGCAGGCGGGCGATGGGAGGAGGCTTTGTCAACCTTTGAGCAGCAAGAAGATTTGTTGCGATCGCTGCTTCAGGAAAACCCCAACTCATTAGAGCAAATTGAAGCACGACGGCTAGATGGCACACTTTTCTTTCAGCCGTATTTTAGAGACGATTTAGCGCTAAATCGGCTGATGCAAAATCAGGTGATGCGGCTGTTTCAAGCCAATGTAGAGCAATATGCAGATAACTATGTTGAGCAATTTCATCAACGTACTGTCACAAAGCCTGTTTCCCCAGAAAAGAAACGCCTGAAGATTGGCTATCTTTCTCACTGTTTCAAAACTCACTCGGTGGGTTGGCTTGCCCGCTGGTTGCTGAAGCACCACGACCGTAAGCAGTTTGAGATATACGCTTACTTTATTGGATATAAATCTCAGGGTTTTGACCCGTTGCAAGAATGGTATGCCAAACAGGTTGAACACGCCCATAAGCTGCCTGCTGAGAGCTTTGCGATCGCCCAACAAATTTACCAAGACGAAATTGACATTCTGATTGACCTGGACAGCATCACGCTCGACACAACCTGCGAAATCATGGCGCTGAAACCCGCTCCTGTGCAGGCGACCTGGCTGGGTTGGGACGCAAGTGGAATACCAGCCGTTGATTATTTCATCGCTGACCCTTACGTATTGCCCGAATCCGCTCAGGCACACTATTCCGAAAAGATTTGGCGATTGCCCCAAACCTACATCGCTGTAGACGGATTTGAAATCGGAATTCCTTCGTTACGACGCGATGACCTGGACATTCCGGGTGATGCGGTTGTTTATCTAAGTGCCCAAAGAGGACACAAGCGCCATCCCGATACGGTTCGGCTGCAAATGCAGATTATCAAAGCCGTGTCCAACAGCTACTTTCTAATTAAAGGCTTGTCTGATGCAA
>JAAUTN010000511.1 GCA_012031415.1 Leptolyngbyaceae cyanobacterium SM1_4_3
GACGCAATTGCCGCCACCCCAGATTTTGTTTTGGATGAGGCATTTGTGTTGGTTCAGCAGAATGTGTTGGCAGCCCAGGGGTCGGGCGTCCTCGAGTCAGGTCTCACTTGAAGAAATTACCTGGCTCAAGCGTTTACGGCAGGGGTTAGACAAAACTCGCCGCAGTTTGGTGAATCAGCTTCGGTCGATTGTCGGGCAAGGGCCGCTCAACCAAGATGCCGTCACCGAGATCGAATCGCTCTTGTTGCAGGCAGATGTCGGCATTGAAGCCACCGATTACATCATTGAGTCGCTGCAAGCCAAACTGCGCCAAGAAGCCTTGCCACCTCAGGAAGCCATTGCCTACCTGAAGCAGCTATTGCGAGACATGCTCGACAAACCGCTAGGCGATTCCCACAGCCTCTCTTTTGTGCCCCGAAAAAAGATCAGCTCAACATCTGGCTGATTACCGGCGTCAACGGTGCAGGCAAAACGACCACCATCGGCAAACTCTCCCACATTGCTCAGAAATCGGGCTACCGTTGCTTGATTGCCGCTGCCGATACCTTCCGAGCCGCCGCCGTGCAGCAGGTGAAAGTCTGGGGCGAACGCAGCAACGTTGAAGTGATTGCCAACCCCGGCAAGAACACCGATCCGGCTGCTGTGGTGTTTGATGCTATCGCTGCCGCCCAATCACGCAATGTCGAGCTTTTGCTTGTCGATACGGCAGGGCGCTTGCAAAACAAGAAAAACCTGATGGAAGAACTTAGCAAGATCCGTCGCATCATTGACAAAAAAGCTCCAGATGCCCACGTCGAATCGCTGCTCGTCTTAGATTCCACTCTCGGACAAAACGGTTTGCGTCAGGCCCAAGTTTTCTCAGAAGTCGCCAAACTCAGCGGCGTGGTTTTAACCAAACTAGACGGCACTGCGAAAGGTGGCATTGCCCTAGCCGTGGTGCAGCAGCTTGGCTTACCCATTCGCTTTATTGGCGCAGGTGAAGGCATCGAAGATTTGCGCCCCTTCTCCAGCTACGAGTTCATCGAAGCGCTGTTGAGCGGCTGATACTTTGTAGCAATTCTCCTCTATAACCTCGGTTGAGCAGTATGAGTAGCCTGCTTCAACCAAGATTGATTTACCTCAGATCCTAAACGCTAATTCTTGAATCTTGGCAACTCTTCTACTCTTCAAACGACACTAAAAGCTTACGAAGCAACTGAATGAGAGCTTCAGATTCCGACGCTTCTAAAACGCTAAGGATACGATGTTCGTTGACCACATGAGCTTCAACTGCTTTCTCAATTACGTTAAACCCTTTATCTGTTAACTCAATTTGGGTTCCCCGTCGATCATGGGGGTCGGGAATCCGTCGAACAAGTCCAGCTTGCTCTAAGCGATCGATGCGATGCGTCATCGTACCTGATGAAACCATGAGAGCGTTAAACAACTCCGTGGGTGAAAGTTGGTATGGTTGCCCAGAACGGCGGAGAGCCGCTAACACGTCAAACTCGCCAACCGTTAAGCCAAATTCTGAAAACGTTTCTTGGATGGCCCGTTCTAAATGCTTGGCTAGTCGGGCCATCCGTCCAATAATGCCCATCGGTGAAACGTCGAGATCAGGTCGTTCTCGCTGCCACTGCGCCAAAATCTTATCGACTCGATCGGATTTCATCGTGCAACTCACGCCTCTATTTCTTGATATAAAGTATCTTTGCATCAAAATAACCTCTATAATCTTGATATAAAGTATCTTACCTTCAAGATAAATTGGATGAGGGGCCCTAAATGAACGAACGGACGATCTACCTTCTAGCGGCGCTGGCCGGCGGGGCTATTTTTACCGATTCAAGTTGCGCTGAACACTCTACTGCGGCGCTATGTGGGTGAACCCATGCAGGTTACGTTTGTTTCGTATCTTGCAGGGACGTTAGCATCGCTCGTGATCTGCTTAGCTGCGCGGTATCCACTTCCGGCAGGCACTGCGCTTGCTCAGACCTCTTGGTGGATGTGGATTGGGGATGTTTTAGGCACGTTATATGTTTGGTCAACCATTTTCGCCACCCCAAGGATCGGAGCCGCGCTTGCGCTTGCGCTGACTATTGCGGGACAGATGATCGCGGCACTGTTTCTAGATCACTATGGCGCCATTGGGCTTGCTAAGTCTCCAGCTAGTCCAACCCGGATTGCAGGAGTTGTGCTTGTGGTTTTGGGCGTTTCGTTGGTGGCTCATGCAAAGCGGTAAATGAATCACTGTGTCAACAGGACTAGATGGGGGATGGCAGAGCTTTCTACTCGTCTACGCATCTACTCATCCAATCATCCATGCCTCTACTCGCCAATCAAAGTTTGATAGACCACTACCATCTGAAATGTCAGCGGCTGCATGAACTGTGCTGGGGAGAAACCTAATGACCCCAATCCTGATGTTGATCAAAGCAGCCATCAAAGCACTGGTTGAATGCCATAACGCCGACAGACCGCATCCGAGCTGAGAACGATATAATGAGGTCGAGCTGATCATAACGCTGAGTCAGACTCCTCATGGCTATTTGCACCACATATATGGGATACCACTATACGTGATGTGATTATCTTCCTTGATCGGTTTGATTGAGTGAAGTCTTACTTAGCACTGATCTGAATCCCCATCTGGGACTGCTCCCGACTCCAATTTGGATTCATATCATGCTTGATGCCATTATTATTCTTTCATTTATCATAGCAGGGGCAGGAATCGGCTTCTATAGCGTAGACTTCTTGCCTACCGACGTTTTGGAACAGGTGACAAACCTGGAAGGACTGAGTTTTGTGACGGGCGGTTTTGGGGCGCTGCTGGGGCTGGCAATTGGTTTAGTGGCCCAGACTGGCTACCATCGGCTAGAACGGCAAGTGCGAGAAATGCCGGTTGATGTGTTGCTGAGCCGCGCGGTAGGTCTGGTTTTGGGCTTATTGGTTGCCAACCTGATGCTCGCGCCGATCTTTTTGCTGCCGATTCCGCGAGAGTTTGCCTTCATTAAGCCGCTGGCGGCGGTTTTGGGAAGCGTCATGTTTGCTTTTCAGGAATTAACCTGGCAGATACTCACGGTCGAGCCTTGCTGCGGTTGATCAATCCCAACAGTGTTGAAACCCTTCTAGTGGCAGAAGGAACCTTGAAACCCGTTGCCACCAAGATCTTAGATACAAGCTGCATCATTGATGGGCGAGTTGAAGACCTGCTGCGAACTGGATTCCTGGAAGGCCACATCCTAGTGCCGCAGTTTGTTTTGCAAGAACTCCAAACCATTGCCGATGCCTCTAACGACCAGAAGCGGGTGCGAGGACGGCGCGGCTTAGATATTCTCAATCAGATTCAGGAAACCTTCCCAGAACGCATTACGATTCACTCAGCCGATTACGAAGAAATTACTACCGTTGATGCCAAGCTGGTTAAGCTGGCGCAAGAAATCAACGCAACGCTGCTGACCAACGATTACAACCTTAATAAAGTCGCTAGCCTGCAAAAAGTCACGGTGCTAAACATCAACGATCTGGCCCAAGCGATGCGACCTGCCTATTTGCCGGGCGACAACATCGATCTAAAAATCGTGAAGCAGGGTAAAGAGCCAGAACAAGGGGTTGGCTACTTAAACGACGGCACCATGGTGGTGGTGGAAGAAGGCGGACAGTACATCGGCGACGAACTGACTGTCGTGGTGACAGGCGCGCTGCAAACCTCCGCCGGACGCATGATTTTTGCTCGCCCCGAAGCCTCTGTTATGGCGTAGTGAACGGATAGTACGATGCCTGATGTCACAGATGCCTGATGTCACAATGGTAAAGACAGACTGAAGGGATCAGGAATGCGAGCAACGCGAACGAAACTTTGTGCTGGCTGTCAACAAGCTGCGCCTGTCTTGTTTCGAGTCCAGTATGACGCATCGCAAGCGTGGATTTTCGTCTGTCCGGCTTGCCTGCCCACGGTGAAGGAAAATAACCCTCATTACGCCTATGGCGGCACTTGGAAAGCAAGCAAAAAATAGGACGTTGCTGATGAGGGAGATGAAAGGGTGTTCCAGATCTTCAGCTTCAGCAATGAAAACTTGACGATGACTGGATTACACAAATCGAGCAGTTGGGGATCTTCCAGGTTATGGAGTGGGTTATAAAAGTTTAGGGAAAATTGTTGCGCTTTTCCTAAGAACTCCTATACTTAAGCGTCCATTTACATTGGATCACTGAGGCAATCCAGAATGACTGGAGAACATATTTATCGAGCAACGACTATTTGGACAGGCGCAAGTAAAGGAGCAACCACCTCCTACGATGCCTATTCACGCGAACATATTGTGGCGATTGACGGCAAACTTTGTTTAGTTGGCTCTGCGATCCCACCTTTCG
>JAAUTN010000103.1 GCA_012031415.1 Leptolyngbyaceae cyanobacterium SM1_4_3
CGTGTGGTTGGGCGATCGCCCCTCTATTCCTGAAAAAACTTTGTAACTTATCACCTTGAACGAACTACCGCTCACTCAGATATGCTCTCACGTTAAGGTTGCTAATTTTACTCACAGCAGCCCCACAAACCCAAAGATCTAGCGCCGCTCAAAGCTGTTGACGCAGCAATGAGCGACTGACCCCCAAACTGATCCGGCAGTCTGGCGGCTAATGGTGAATTTTAACACTCCCTTAGCCACCCCGACTTGTCATGTCAAAAAAGCGTTGCTTACCCTTTGGAACATGAAAGTGAAACTAAACTCACTTTTAGTTCTCTCACTCACTTTATGCAACGGGTGAATAAGCGGGGTGGCTAGGTTTTTGGGGTTTCCTCAAAAAACCTAAAGGAGTTACAACTCATGTCTGACTGTTTCTTGGAATCTCCCAACACACCTGTTGAGAGAGAAGTTCTTGCACTGCAAAATTCCGACCGTGAACGATTACGGGTTCTCATCATCGGCTCTCGTGATGGCGTGATTGAAACGATTCACGACCTGCATCGACGCGGCTTTGCTGAAGTGGGCTTGTGGAGTCCACTTTTACCTGCTCCCAGTTCGGGTGAAGTGATGAGTATCTTGACGCGCGATCGCAGGAGAAGGTAGGAGGTCGGTAGAAGGTGGGAGGTGGGGGGGGAGGGAAATTTCCTTGAGATAATCTAGCGGACTCTTTACCCCTCGTCCCCCTCGATTCAGTACATGAGTGTAAATCATTGTCGTCTTCACATCCTTGTGACCCAACAACTCCTGCACCGTGCGAATATCATAGCCATTCTGAAGTAAGTGAGTCGCAAAACTATGGCGAAACGTGTGACAACTGAAAAGCGACAAAGCGTTTAATCCATTGGATATAGCTTTTTTCTGTTTGATAAGAATAATGCCTCCGACGCAACACATCCTGGACGCGCTCGAAAAGCTTAGAGGAAGGGTTCATCGTTCGTGACAGTTACAGTTTGTTTATGTAACAAATATCACCAATAAATCCTGCTGCTGAATTCTGAAATTATACGGAAAATTTCCAGATAACTCCCCAGGCAACGAGTATTATACGGAAGATTTCTGGGTAATGCGCTCTGAAAGCACTTTATCTGGAAAACTTCGGGAATAACAATCTGAACTAGGGGATTATACGGAAAATTTCAGTACAATAAGTTGTTGGGCTGCTTTACCTTTTGGTGGAGACAGTACTATATAGTTGTAGGGGAGACATCAAAGCAAGTTGCCAGAGGGTACTTGTGAAAGGAGGCATGGTAGCTTTGTTTTGATAATGCGATTGCTTAGGTGTCCTGAGTCGGCAGTAGAGTTACTAATACATTCAACAGTTCAGGAATATTTCGTTGGATGACTTGCCAAACAATGTCTAAATCAATTCGATCATATTGATGAGCAACGATATCTCGCATTCCTGCGATATCATCCCAAGGGGCTTCTGGATGTTGTTCCCGGAATTGACGAGACAATCGTTTGGTTGCCTCTCCCATAATTGCAATTTGATAAAGAATTGCAGACTGTGTTCGTAAATCCGATGCTAGTTGATCACGGTTGAGTCCTTGAGCAAATTGCAAAATTAATTGCCCTGCTTGAACAATATCAAGTAGCGATGCATTATCCCGCGACATAGACAATTTGAGCAGTTCCTAAAATTTCTTGCCGACGAATCCAATTGTGGCTTTGCTCAATTGATTTTTTTGTCATTAAGTCAACTTCACGTCCTAGCAGTGTTTTCAATTCGCGTTTCATGCGAACAAGCTCTAAAATCCCCCAAGTTGAATTGTCCTCAAAGCTTACTATGATGTCAATGTCACTATCTGAGCGAAAATCCTCCCGTAAAACAGAGCCAAAAAAGGACATTTCTTTAATCTTCCACTTTTGGCAGAATGCTGCAAGATCTGGCTGGGGAAGTTGAATCTTCAACTGTTGTTTCAACTTAAATCCTCCTTGTGTGCAGCCTGCTAGTTTGTACTACATATTCTGTTATACACTTCACGGCCCAACAATTCAAATGCAGCGGACGGGTGAGAACCGCTGGTGCTAAGTTCGAGGGCATCTACCGCCGCTGATTTGAGCCGTTATGCGGCTTGTATGGTCGGTTTCGACGGTGCTTCAAGCTTACCTATTATCGTTCAATTTCAAACTAATTTCAGACTGGCGCGTGAACTAGAGTGAGTTGTAATTAGTAAAGTGTAGATGTAATTTTGTCACCCATAAGGGTACTGTCGAGTCGAGCTGTGTTCTGTATATTAGGAACAATTTGGTATTGTGCTATTGGCTAGATTAATTACTCCCTTCCCGCTAGAGGATCAGGGAACGAGTGAGAAGATGAAGTTAAGTGTTTTTTGGACTTGTTGTGGGGACAGAAATTGTTGGGAGCCGAGGAACTAATTCAATTGTTGTTCAATCTGTGCAAGCGTTGTTCCAATAGGCAGATGATGCAGAAAGCGTAAGCGAAGATGCACACTGCGTCCATGATTTTCTTGCAGGTCTGCGACTAATCGCAGACTGCTCATCTCGGCATATTTGTGGCTAATCCGTTTAGCAAATCGAGAGGTGGCAGTAACAATCACTCGTCCATCCACTTCTAACGGACTCTAGGGCTTGACTTCCAGTCGTCTCGTCAACCGAAATTGTTCTCTCTCCCTCCTTTGCACGCTCAATTGCATTCAGGTAGACCTCACAGATATCTTTGACCTTTTACGTCAAATTGAGAGTTGGGGGGGATTCAACCAGTACTGGGACTGATGCGGCTTTAAATCTGCTTCGTTCATCAATCGCCCAACATACCGAGGAGAAATGCTCTCAACAATCCCTTGTTTCATCATTTCATCAGCTAGTTCTCTAGAAGTCCAATGACTGATGGGTCGTCCACAGGTTGGGGGTGGCTCACAAGCAATCGCAAAGAGTTGCACAATCTGCTCCAAACTGAAGCTAGAAGGTCCTCTAGGGCGTGGTGCATCGACTAGGCGTTCCAGCACAATAATGCTGGCTCTGATAGCAATTTGCTGCGGGGTGCTGTGGCGCTTGATCACCTGTTGGAGTTGCTCTCGTTCTGGATCGGCTAGTTGCAAGGGTGTTGGAGCAACTCTAGGCATGGTTTTATCCCCATTGGTCTACATGGTAGCTCTATTCCAGCCAAAGTCTACTAGTTCCCTTTCTAGAGGAATTGCCCACTCAACAGAAAAGCTCTGGACAACTGTGATTTTATCCAAAGCTTGATTACGTCATTTAGTTTCAAACGTTAGCCCTTAGCTGCGACCTGTAGTAGATAAACCTTCAACGATGATGGAAGGGGTGTAGCAGGAGCCGTTCCAGTCGGCATCGCCACCGAGTTCAACCAGGTTTTTGAGGGCAGTGTAGACGTTGCCTGCGACCATTGTGTCTTTGACGCGACCGATGATTTGCCCGTTTTCGACTCGGTAGCCCAAATCAACATTCACTGAAAATTCGCCAGAGATGCCTGCACCGCCGCCCAGCATTTGATCAACAATAATGCCGTGATCGAGAGAGGCAATTAGATTCAGGAGAGATTTGCAGCCAGGTTGGATTAGCAGGTTAAACAATCCGGGGGTGGGGTAGCTGCCCAAGCCGGGACGGAAGCCGTTGCCTGTGGTGCCGCTGCTGAGCGATCGCCCAATCGTGCGATCGGTGTAAAAAAGCTGCAAAACGCCATCTTTGATGAAGGTAATCGGCTGGGTGGGTGTGCCTTCGTCGTCAAAGGGACAGCTAAACGGGCCGGCATCAGGCTGTTGGGAGACGGTGAGGTCAGAGGAGGTGACGGGTTCTCCCAGGCGATCGCTCCAGGGGGATGCTTTTTCGATGACCTGCTTGCCGTTCATTGCTGCCTGGATTGTTCCCCACAGCATATCTGCTGCCTTAGAGGTAAACAATACTGGGATGCGACCATTGGGAGAAGCAGCATTGTTTTTTGCCCAGTTCAACCGCTGCAAAACCTGGTTAGCCACGCCAACGGGGTCAAGACTGCCGCGCTGGGTTTGCCCATCAGAGACGCTGAGAAAGTCATCGCCGCGCACCCATTCTGCGGACAGATAGCAGCTTAAAGTCGTGTCAGTGTAGCTGCAATCTAGCCCTTGAGACGTGATCAGGCGCGTTACTTCTGCCTCACATTCCCACTCAGCGGTGCAGAGACATTCGGGGTACGCCTGACGCACCAGGCGATCGCCTCTTTGCCCCACTCCACCAGAGTTTCAACGGCTACGGTTTCTCCCAGGTCTGGGTAGACGATGTGAGAGGCAGCATTGAGTTCAATGGTTTCTGGATCGTTCAGTTGGCTGAGGCGATCGCCCGCTCCACTAATGCCTGCGGCTCAACTGCACCGTAGGCGACCGCTAAACCGGGACAGCCATTTCGCCAAAGCCGCAGTGCGGTGCCTTCTGCCTGAGAGCTTTCTAGCTGCTTCAGCCGATTTGCCTCAAAGAAGACCGGACGAGAGAGCGATCGCGACTGAAACACTTCTGCCGCCTCTGCGCCTGCTTGCTTTGCCAGGTTCAGCAGTTGCTCTGCTGATAGCGCCTGTGGCGAGTTGTCGAAACCCATAATAATCCTTAGCTAAACCGTTTACTATCTTCTGAGATCGCGGTACTTTACGCCAGATTTAGTTCTTGCAGCAGCCAAAATCCGGCAAAGGTTTCCGCTTCTGGGTCAGACTGCACGGCGATGAAATGCACCTGGTTTGCCTGCTGCTTGGCGGCTTCAAAGGCTTTTGCTTCGGCTTGTAGGGCAGCAGTCGTCAGATTAATGAGAATCCAGGCGTTGTCGGCTCCAGTTTCCAGGACAAGCTGGGGCGGGGAACTGTTGAACTTGAGGAAGGCTAGCTCTAGCCCAGACATCCAGCCTGCTAGCGGCACGGCGCGGGGTGAGAAAATGATTAAACCGGGAATGCGGGTATCGGGCGCTAAACCGGCCACTTCTAGCGGAAAGGCTTCACCAAAGTCAATTTCCCACTCTGGCATTTCTTTGAAGGCGATCGCTCCAAATTCACAAACGCCCACTGTTGCCCAATCAGCGCATCAGGCAGCGGTTGCGGCGTGTTAGCAGGCATAGCGACCGAAGGATTTGTCCCTGCCTGATAGTTTGGGTAGGTGGGATAAACCGCCTGCATTCGCTGTTCAATCCATTGGTTCAGCGCCAGGGTACGGCGGCTGGCAAAGGCGGCGATTCCAGCATCTTCACAGCCTTTGGTGATCATGTTAGCCATCTGGCGGCGAAAGAAGCGGATGCGGGAGGGAGGTTTGGGAGCTTGGGCGATCGCCTCTTCTAGCGCAGTTCGCAGCGTCACCGAATTGACTTCACTGTTAGAGCAAAATTTGGCATAGCGAAATAGCGAGTCAGGCTCAGTGGTGATGTCGGTTGGGCTTTCGCAAATCAACACTTCCCAAAGTTTCTTGTTGTTTTCATCCAGCACCGGACGAGAGTAGAAGTCTAGCTCCCAAATAACAGGCATAAGCAGGCAACTGATCTGAACCTATGCCCTAAATCATAAGATATAGCGGTAGCCATATTGATTAGGACATTTTGGTGGCGCGGCTCCGCTGCGCCACCAAAATGTCCATGTCCTAACCTAGCTGACTACAGCTACATCTTGGACTTGGTTCCGCTTTGCTTCACCCAATCTACGGAGTCTGTAATTAACGGGCTAGTTTATACAGAGGCGTTTTGTTGGGCCGGGAGGTAGCCAGTGGCAGTGTAAACCAGAAGGTTGAGCCACTGCCGGGGGTGCTGATTACGCCAATTTTGCCGCCGTGAGCGGTAATGATTTGCTGGCAGAGATAAAGTCCTAGCCCTAGTCCGGGCGATCGCCGTACATGGGACCCTCGGCTGTACAGATCAAAAATTTGCTTACACAGATCTGAATGAATGCCAACGCCGTTATCCTGAACGCTACAGCGCACCATTCCTGCTTCAACGATCGCCTTTAGCGTCAGCTTTACCCCAGGCGGATTGTATTTCAGAGCATTGGTCATCAGGTTTTCAAATACGCGCCACAGTTGCAGGGGGTCAACGTTGACTGGCGGCAAATCGGCGGGCACCAGGTTTGCTAGAACTGCCTGATTGCGGTTGAGCAAGGGTTCTACATCGGCAATAACAGCCTGGGTGAAGGCTCTTAGTGCCGTCGGTTCACACTGACAAACAACGCCTTGAGTGGGGCTGACATGGGCTTCTAATAATGAGTTGATTAAGTGTAATTGGCGATCGCCCCCTTGCACCATTCGCTCGATCACATACCGAGGAACCTGGAGCGTTTCACCAGGTCGGTTAAGTAAGTTTCGCAGCACCAGTGAAGCTCCCAGCACGGGTGTTTTCAGGTCATGAGCAACGGAGTGAAGGAAAATTCTTAGCTGGCGGCGTGAGTCAAACTCATTTTGCTGAAGGCATTCATAGGTGTAAACGGTGATATCACAAATGCTACAAATCCAAAACAGATACCAGCCCAGCCAGACCCAGCGCAATGGAGTCCAATAAAACTCTATTCCTGCTGCTGTGGTCATGAACAAATAGCCTGTCAATACAGCAATTTGAGAAATAATATGGAGTCGCCAACACACAGGAACCAGTGTTGCCATCATCAAAAATACGATCGTCCAAACAATAATGTCTGGATCTATGATTCCAAGAATAGTGGTGAAGAACTGAGAGATTAAGGGAATCCCGGAGGCAAAGCTAATGAACAGTAACGCTGGGCGATCGCGACCGAATTTGCTGCGATAAAAGATAGACCAGGCCGCTAAGTACAGCAAAATCAATGCGTAGGTATATTGTCCATAAACTCTAGCAGGGTTAACCTGACCCACCAGATACTCTGGAATAAACAAGGTTGCCGTACAGATAAAGGTAATCCACCAGACGAGCCGCAACCGCTCAATCACAAACTGGTAGCGCCATACCTCGTAGTCAATGGTTGAGTTATTGGTTTTAATGGCTGTGCTGGGAGCCAGTTCTTTAAGTCCGAGCGCTCTGCCTGCCTTCTCTACTCGCTCTAATCCAATGTTGGCTAGTTGAGTGAATAAGCTGTTTACTGGAATTTGGTTGCGCTGAGATGAGTCACGACGGGCTGAACTTCTCGCTTTGTCGAGCAGCGAATTCACCAGGTCAAACTGGCGATCGCTACTTTCTAACATTGCTTCTAGCCTGGAGCGCAGCACTGCAATTTGCTCACCAGGCTGTTTCAGCAAACCTTTGAGTCCTTGCAGACTGCTAACAACTGGAATTCGCAAATCTTCGGAAACAGTTTGCACAAACGCTTGAAGCTGTTGCCTTGAGGCGATCTCAGCCCGCTTTAGATGTTCATAAAGGTAAACGCCCAAGTTACAAATAAAGCAGACCCATAGCTGAAATAGCACCACCCAAACTTGCTCAAGTCCTGGTTCCTCTGGCTGTAAACCTGAAATGGCTTGCAGCACAAAATAAAACGCCAGTACACCCAGTTGGGCGATCGCATGAAGCTTCCAGCGCACCGGAATGAGAGCAGCTAGCGTTAGAAATATCAGCGTAAATAGTGCAACATTCAGTTCAAAATACTGCGGTTCGGGTCCTTTTTGACTGATGATTAGCTGCCCAACCTGAGCAAATCCAGTCAAAGACCAGCACAGCCCCAAGAACAGCAATTCTGGACAGGCTTGCTGAATTCGAGTTTTTTGCAGCAGCAGGTTCACCGCGATGGAAGCCGCTGCAAGGCTGTAGCAAACCAGGATGATTTCAGCAAGCTCTGTCCTTTGTACGTAGAACGAAAAGAGGGTTACGAGTAGCCCCCCTTGCACCACTGTCCAGAGGAGTCCGGCCCAGGTCGCTAGAATTAGGCGATCGCCAAAAAACTTTTGTCGCCAGGCGGTGTAGTCAGCAGATTCTGAAACGGATGTAAAGGCTTTGATTCGAGCTAAGACAGCGTTAATCGGCAGAGTCCGCCATATTCTGTCTATTGCTTGCATAGCACTACCGGAGGCATTGTTGAAGTTAAAGCGGTTGCGATCGCACTATTCTATCGGCTGAAAAACAGGATTTTTTGAAGCGCTTTATTAAAATTCTGACTGATCTCGCCTGAGAATAGTTGCTGATCGCCAAAGTTGTCATCCTCCAACTGGTTCACTCAGGTGGGTGAGGAGTATCACAAGCTGGAGTGCGATCGTAGCAGAAGGGAAAGGGCGATCGCCCAAACTTGATTCAAGCAAGAGGTAACTATGATTTCCTTCCGACTTCTACCCGTGCTAATCACACTCAGCATTGCTTTTCCATTAGGAACTGTAGCTCAACCCGCTCCAGAAAATGAAGCCGCCCTGCTACAAGAAATGCTGAGAGCAAGATATGCATTGGATGGGCAGGAAGACGTTCAAATCCTTGTAGGTCAGCTTCCTGATTCATTGCCCGCCGACTTGCCGCTACCCGAAGAGGCGCAAATTATTGGCTCGGTTGTGAATCCTGGCTCGGTTGCGGGTGGTTCTGGCTCCACAGAGATCCTGCTTCGAGTAAACCAGTCCCCAGAAGAAATATATTCCCTGTATCAACAACAGTTACCCGGTAGAGGGTGGCAAGTAGAAGAAATTCATGAAGTGCGTGATGGTTTTCTTTCCCAAGAGGCTACAGAAATTTCTCAAACACGCTCACCTAGAAATTTCTCTAATTTCTTCTGTTCGCCGTCTCAGTCTATTTATCTTTCTGTCTCTGCTCAACCTCAAACGGATTCCTCTACAGTGGTGAACCTTTCGTTAAGTGCCCCCGGCTCAGGAATGCAATCGTCAGAATGCTTTTTTGAGGCAGTAAAAGTGCCCTTACCCGCGCTCACGTTGCCAGCTAATGCTCAATTCCTCTCTGGTGGCTCTAGCAGTAGCAACGATGAGGCAAGCTCAGATGTCGTGATTCAAACTGATTTAGATGCTGAAGCGCTGGTTGCTCACTATGCCAGTCAGCTTCAGCAAGCAGGTTGGACACAGGTTGAGACATCGGAAGTAGGGCTTTCCCGCTGGAGCTATCAGGATGAGGAAGGCAGGAATTGGCAAGGCTTGCTGCTAATTTCAGAGATTCAAGGAACACCTGACTATTACTCAGCTTATATTCAGATGTTGAGGCGACCTGAGGCGATCGCCCAATAGCGGCTAACCCCTTTACATCAACGTGCCATACAGCAATTAAAATCATGTCCGCAGAAATTTGCGTATCTGATAGCCCGCAGATTCAACAATTTCATGGGTGCCCTCTCCCATTGCAGCGTTGAAACGGGCTTCGACCTGTTCAAGCTCTTCTGGGGAAATGGAGTACCATTCGTCAAAGCCAGACCAGCGCACCACAATAATTACCTCCGCCAGGTTGTCTGGATTGATCCACACCTCCTTGCCCAAGAAACCAGGGTAAGTCGAAAGGGCAGCCGTCCAAATTTCCTCGTCCTTTTGCACGTATTGCTCCCGCAGTTCTGGCGAAACATTCACCCGAAGCCATTCAATTACCATCTTTTCAACCTCAATCAGAATTATGTGTGGATAACCGCCCAACTAGAGCGTGGCTCCAGTGCTAAATTTGCCACAATAGAGCTAGATCCCTTGCAAGAGATACCACGAGTCATGGTTTCAGCAAAGGTGCAAATCTGGTTTCTCAGCTTCATTCTGTTTGTGCAGTCTGCTGTAGGCTGGAATCAGTCAGATTTTAAGTCATTTCCTTTGCTTGACCTAGCCTCCCTTAGCCCAGACCATAGGAACACGGCATGGATAGTAACAATTTGCTGAAACAGCTATTGATGATTGGCATTGGCACAACCTCTCTAGTGACCGAAAAGCTGCGAGAAGTCAGCGACCAGTGGGTTAAAGATGGCAAGCTAGACCCTGAGCAAGCCAACAGCTTTGTCAATGATATGTTGCAGCAGCTTAAGTCTGAGCAAAGCAACTTTGAGTCTCAGATGCATCGCCAACTGCGAAACGTTTTGCAAGATTTGGGAGTACCCCGCCAAAACGAAATGGACGAACTGCGGGGGCGGCTCGATCGCCTGGAACGGCAGGTGCGCGATCTAGAAAATAAACTTTGGCGCTAGCTTCGCTGGGTTTTTAGCCGACCTGAAGTATTAAACTGAGAAGCGGATTCAAGGTTTCGGTGAATGCCGAAGTTTGACCTACTGTTAGTAAATCCACCGTCCTGAACATTGGAGGATTAAATTGTGCGGGAAATTTTGATCAGCTTGGGTGTTATGGTGGCTTGCGGACTGTTTGTGGTAGTCGCTCAATTTTTTGGACCGAAGGAGGCGATCGCCGCCGAATCTCCAACTCCTACTCTGGAAGCTCCAGCAGCTTTTGAAAGCCCTGCCCAAATCTTTGCCCAGGCGATCGCCCAAGCCCCCGAAATCGCCCAAGCTTCTGATCTGTTAACCCCTGACGCGGCTGACCCTATGCCTGAAAACGCTGAGAATATTGTTACGACTCCATCTGGCTTGCAGTATATCGACATCGAAGAAGGCACAGGTGCCACCCCGCAAGCCGGACAAACCGTTGTCGTTCACTACACCGGAACGTTGCAGGACGGCACCAAGTTTGATAGCTCTCGCGATCGCAACCAGCCTTTTTCTTTTCCTCTCGGTGCAGGTCGGGTGATTCGCGGTTGGGATGAAGGCATCAGCACAATGAAAGTAGGCGGCCGCCGTCAACTGATCATTCCGCCTGAGTTGGGCTATGGCGCTCGCGGTGCAGGGGGTGTGATTCCGCCTAATGCAACGCTGATTTTTGATGTGGAGCTATTGAGGATTAGTTAGGGAAGATAGAGGAAAGGCGGAATTTGCTCGTTCCCAGGCTCCAGCTTGGGAATGCAAATTTGGAAGCTCTAGTTTCCTTACTCTCGTGTCGAAGAAGCTAGAGCTTCTACACAGGACTTATACAGACAGAATGCCCCTTATACCAATTCTTTATGAAGTTTCTCTGAACAAGGGGCTTAAGCCCCTTGTTCCATCAGGGTTCATTCTGTGCAGGCTCAAATTAAATTGGTATTAGAAGCTCGGTTCAACTCGTTTAAACGAGTTTTAGCTTTGAGCCTGAGATTGATCTCAAGGCTTTAGGGTAATGCCTCCCGCCACTGGTGCAAGATCTCAGTAATCGCATTGGAGTACCTCGGAGTTGCATTGGAGTACTTCAGAGTTGCATTGGAGTACCTCGGAGTTGCATTGAAGTACCTCGGAGTTGCATTGAAGTACTTCAGAGTTGTATCTGAGTACTTCGGAGTCGCGTTTGAGTATCTCAGAGGACAGGACTTACGCAGCCAGCACAAAATCAGCGATCGCCACATTAACCAAAGGATTAAGCCGAATAGCACTGAAGTCAGGGATTAAGATCTGCGACTTCTTCAAGAAGTCGCAGATCTTAGCCGTTTGGCGCTATGCCTTCTGCTTCTTGCCTTCCAACACAGGCAATTTCTTTTGTCAAATTCTTCTCACTAGAAGAACAATGACCACGATCAGCGCGATCGCCCCAACGATACACGCAGTAACAACTCGACGCATCCCAAGACGCTGAGGGCGATCGCCTATTTCCACGTCGGGCTGCATTGTTTGTAGGTCAACTCCTCTAGATGACTGGAGCCAAAACTCTAGCTGGTAGGCTGCGGCTGAATCAGTGGGAAAGCCTTTAAGGGCGGTTTGCCAGAGGGCGATCGCTTTTTCTTCATCGCCTTCTCGCTGATAGAGAATGCCAAGATTGGTGAGCGTTTGAGACTCCTCGTAGCGATCGCTCAAGTCTCGCAACAGGCTGAGGCTTTTTTCGTAGTGTTCTCTGGCTTTTTTGCGATGGTCTTGGCGGAGATAAGCATTACCTAGACTGTTTAGGGTTTGGGCTTCTAAGTGGCGATCGCCTAATTTCCGGGTTGCCTCCAGCGCTAGACGATGGGTTTGCTCCCAGTTTTTCCAGTCTTGCCGCAGGTCAAAAAAGTTTGCCAAACTTTGTGCTAGCCTCACCACCGTTTCCCAGGACTGCGCTTGAGCGGCCCAATCCAGAGTTGCCAGCAGGTTCAGCTTTTCGGTCTCAAACCAAGCTAGCGCCAAACTAAACAGATCATCTTCTGTTGGGCTAGGCGACTGCTTTTCTAATGAAGTTATGTGAATTGGGGAACGGGTTGAGTCGAGGGCTAGGGCCAGCAATTCAGCCGTCTTACAGTACCAGCCGCTTGCTCTCAGGCGAACGATTCGCCG
The DNA here is from genome assembly GCA_012031415.1 of Leptolyngbyaceae cyanobacterium SM1_4_3. Taxonomy (GTDB): domain Bacteria; phylum Cyanobacteriota; class Cyanobacteriia; order Elainellales; family Elainellaceae; genus JAAUTN01. Next base: position 12,200 of record JAAUTN010000103.1, read on the forward strand.
CATTTCTGCTGATTCGCCCCGGGCCAGTTGCTCTTTGGCAAATAGCCGAATCAGGTCGTGCAGCCGAAAACAGCCTGAATCGACCGATTCTAACAGCCCCGACTGCACCAGCTTAGACAAAATTTTATCTGCGGTTTCAAGGTCACAATCTAGCATTGCTGACACGATCGCCGCTGACAGATTGGGGCGCACCAACAGCCCGATTAGCCGCAGCAGACGGGCGATCGCCTCTTCCTGCTGGGCATAGCTGACCGCAAAACTAGCCCGCACATCTAGATAGCTAGACTTTAGCTGCTCTAACTTTTGGCGTTCATCTGCCAGCTTGCTAGTGTAGCTTTCAAACGACTGAGCCTTGCTGTGTAGCGTACCCCCCGTGATTTTCAGCGCCAGAGGCAAGTGACCGCAGAGGGTAATCAGTTGCTCGGCAATAGCCAGAGGTAGCACAACCCCTACTTTTTGCAGCAGTTCCAGTGCCTCCGCTGAAGGCAAGGGTTCTAGTTCCAGTGTTGTTCCTGCCAGTTCTAAGCGCTGGCGACTGGTTACAATCACGGCACAGGTTGGGCTGTCAGGCAGCAATGGCTGCACCTGAGCCGCATCACGAGCGTTGTCCAGCACGATCAAGACTTGCCTGCCAGCTAGCATGAGTTGATAAAGACTCAATTGCTCTGCCAGATTTGTAGATGCTAGCCGATGGTTAACGCCCAACGTCTGTAAAAAGCCGTTTAGAACCTCCTGTGGCGCTAGCGGCTGATTTTCAGTGCCGCGCAGGTTCACGTAAAGCTGAAGCTCCGGCAGACTCGACTGAATTTGATGAGCAGCATGAATTGCAAAAGCTGATTTACCTGCGCCTGCCGCCCCTGACACCATCAGCACGGGCAATTTACCTGTATTCTGGGTTGCCTGACGGAGAATGGCGATCGCCCGCTCTAGCTCAGCCGCTCGCCCCGTGAAGTTAGCAATATCTGCCGGAAGCTGATGCCGCAAGGGTGACTTTAACCCAAGACTTTGTAAGCATTTGTGAATTTCTAAATGGCGATCGCCTCCACCACTTCCCGTGCCGCGATGAAAATGCAGTTCATACTTCAATCCGTCTTCAGCCTCGGCTGAGGCTAATGTCTCATCGCCAATCATCGTTCTGTGTACCCTGCTAACCGATGTACTGTTCCCCTGCCCAATGAGGAGTGAGTAGCACTGCCGAAGTCGCCAACGCAGCAAACACCGAAGCCCGCTGATGTGGATTGACCACTACAAGAGGGGGGCGATCGCTCCGACCATAGCCCAACCCAGTTATCACCTCCTCCGCGCTCAATGCCCCAGCACAATCCGTATGCGTCAACCCTACCACCATTGGAATCTCAACCTGCTTCTGCATGAACGCAATAATTTCACGAGTGGCATGAAACTCTTCTCGACGGTGGGCTGCGACCAGCAAAATGTAAGCCTGCGCCCGCTGAATCAAAAGCTCCCACATAAAGTCGAACCGCATCTGTCCCGGTGTTCCATAAATATGCAGCACAACCTGAGAATTAAGCTGGATTCGATTAAAATCAAATGCTACTGTCGTTGTTCTTTTAAGTGCAGCAATATTGTCTGTTGCAATCTCATCTGTCTCTATGCTGCCAAGCTCACTCACCGTCTGCACAAACGTAGATTTACCCGCTCCAACCGTTCCTGTCACGACCAAACGCAAGGTTTTCATCCCCATTACCGCACAATTTTAACTCTCGGTCGATATTCCTCTTGGCTAAAATTTTGTCGGTGCGGAATAGCACCCAAATCTGGCGCAAGCTGCGACATCAAGTAAGCCATCAACATTACGTTCAGCGTTTCCAAAACCGAATTTTTCTCGTTTGGGTTGACGGTTACAATCGCTGGCAGGTTGCTCAAATCGCTATAGCCCAGCCGCATCGCAATTTCCTCTGGCGATCGCGCCCCTGCACAGTCCCGGTGAGTTAACCCAATCACCATCGGAATCTGTACTCGCTCATTCATGAAGGCAATAATTTGACGTGCTTTGGCCAGTTCATCAATCCGATGGGCAGCAACCAGCAGCACATAGGCATGGGCACGCTGAATCAAAATATCCCACATGAAATTAAAGCGCGATTGCCCCGGAGTACCATAAATGTGAATTTCTAATCTAGGGCCAAACGAGAGCCTGCCAAAGTCAAAAGCAACTGTTGTTTTTGACTTCATTTGAGCGGTTTCATCGGTTGCAGTGCGATCGGTGTCAATCGCCTCGATATCACTTACCGTGCGGACAAAGGTAGACTTGCCCGCTCCCGCAGTCCCTGTGACGACCAAGCGCATGAGTTTCATGGTGTTACTCCAAAAAGTGTCCCAATCTTGCAACTTTGAGTAAGTTTTCTTCCCGTAAGGGCGAACGACCGTTCGCCCCCACTCAAAACATTGAGCTATGCGGTAACTGCCCTACCTCACAATTGCCTAAGCCCTAGCAGGTCGAACGCGAGACATCATACCCAGCGAAGAGTCAGGGCGAGGTTGCCCAACGCTAAACAAAGTACTTTTTAAGTCAGAAACAGCACGCTTAATTTCTAGCATCAACACACCCTGCTTTGCGGTCTTCCCTGCTAGCACCAAAAAGACAGCATCCTGACCACAACTCGTCAAAATACTAAAGCCATCATCACCCTCTACATAGAGTCGGTCAATCGTGCCTCGCGCCAGTTCCTTACCAATCCGTTCGCCCAGAGATAGCATCGCAGCAGACATTGCCGAAACCCGCTCTTCATCCATTGCTCCAGGCAAATTGGATACTAGAGGTAAACCGTCAGGCGTGACTAGTGCTGCCCCTTGAACATCAGCAGTCGCAGAGACAAAATTTTGAAGAATCAGCCCAAGTCTTTCTGTGTTGATCGCCATCGTTGTATTCCCGCCTAAATTTCTAAGGGTGTGTCAAACCAGTTTTTAGCTGCGTCATACCAGTTCAATTTGAGCTTGCATAGAATGAACCCTGGCGAGACAAGAGACTTTAGCCCCTTGTTCTGTGCAGCTTCATACGCAACGGTTTTAGAACAAAGTATGTTTGAGATCAGAAACGGTACGCTTAATCTCCAGCATCAACACACCCTGCTTTGCTGCCCTTCCTGCTAGCACCAAAAAGACAGCATCCTGTCCGCAACTCGTTAAGATGCTGATGCCTTCATCACCTTCTACGTAGAGGCGATCAATGATGCCTCGTGCTAGCTCTTTCCCAATCCGCTCACCTAGAGACAACATTGCAGCAGACATTGCTGAAACTCGCTCTTCATCCATTCCACCGGGTAAATTAGAAGCCAAAGGTAGACCATCAGGCGTGACAATTGCTGCCCCTTGAACATCCGATGTAGTGGAAACAAAGTTTTGCAGGATATACCCTAGTTTTTCTGTGTTGATCGCCATGATTGTGTTCCTACTCGTGTATTTCTGCTTGAGGTTCAGAGGATGTAGTGAGCAGTTTTGTGACTTGTGAACTCAATTCCAAACCCGATTCCGAACTCGGTTTAAAGCTTAATATTGAGGTTTCACAGTTGGCTTTTACATTGAGCCTGCACCCGTTGCAATTAAGCGTCTAAACAAACCCTCTGTCCATCCTGTTTCCTTCAAAACTGCGGCTGAACTGACCTCTACGTAAGCCTGTTCAATGAAAGCCAAATCGATCATGCAGATGCGACTTAGGGCATCTTTTAATTCTTCAGGTTGACCGTCTATTTTTAGCTGTTTGCCAACTTCGTGAACAACAGTTGCCATTGCTGGAACAACGTGCTGAGGTCCAATGCCGATTTGTACGTGTACTAGCCCGATGCGCCAGCGCCGCTCTGCGTAGGCAGTTCCCCAATTGTCCATGCCTGTAAACATTTCGTGAAACCACTGTACAAAGGTTTCACGTAGACGATGCATTCGCCCTTCTTTATCGTTTAGAATAGCGCTCATTTCCACATCACGACCAAGATATTTATAGAAATGATTCGCCATAGTTGGGGCGATCGCCAATCCCCAATCTGCGTGTTTGTTTAAAAGTATTTTATCTCCATCACTAAAGTTAGTTCGGTCTTCCATAAGGGACATAAAGTCATCGGGATTAAGATTCATAACCAATCTCCTACAAATATCTTCTGAAGTTGAAAGTGACTATTTATTATTAACAGTTAAATTTAGCGATGTCTGCTTTTTTAGTGAGTTTATCTGCCTATTTTATGAAATATTTTTGTTGGACTATCTAACAACCAATCTAATATCGATCTCTATCGTTACTCATAGATCAAATTTAACAATTTGTTTATTTTTCCATGCGTCTCTCCAAGAATTTCGATAAACTTTTTCAATTCATTAATTGCTTGGAGGACTCAGAAAATAACTGATAGTAACAATGAATTTTTCAAAAATTTTTCAATGAATCCGGACGGTTATCTTTATGAGTTAATTAGCTCAAGCTTGTACTTTTGTTTAGTTAACTAAACTGCACTCTGCATCAATTCACCTTAATTCATGAACTTTAGTTACACGTTGTTTATTGTTTGAGCATCCTTCTACCTGTCCAGTTGTCAAAATATTTCAACACTCAAACTTTCTTAACGATATCTGCTTTTGACTCAAGCCAAGTTCGTTTCTTTTCTCAACAATCGCCTTAATAAAGCAGTGGTCTTCTCTATGCTTTGTAGTCCGATAAGATGATAAAAACAATGGTTGTTAAATTGCTCCTAATACTGCCTAAATAAAGTTATTTATTCTGCAATACTTGCACTTTTCTTCTGTTAAAAGAATTGCAGTTAACAACTAAGCGTATTGCAAATTAAACGAATGTCTTGCAGTTTTTGATCTGACAGGAAACCGCAAAATTTATATTCTGTTTTCAACTTTTCTAATCTATGACAATTGCATTACTCTGGTAAGAGAATGTATTGCTAACTCAAGCGTGTGTTGCAACTCCCATGACTGATAACCTGGGTTCTTCTAACCAGACACCCGTGACTAAAACCACCTCTGAGCAGACGGTAGCTGTGACGGTGCAGATTCCTTTAAGTCTGGCAAAGTTGATTAAGCGACGGGCTAGCCAATCAGGGCAGAGCCACAATCAGCTAATTCTGAATGCAATTCAACTTTTGCTGGGGACAGAGACGACGGAACAGCCCTCATCTCAACTGGTAACGCTTGAGGATCTGACCAAGCTATCTGCTCGGCTGAGTCAAGTGGAACTGCTGCGCGATCGCCTGGAAGATCTGGAGGGAAAGTGGGCAGCCTCCTGAGCCAGCGATCGCCCTCACCTCAGGAGGCTCAAACCTATTCCAGTTCAGCCGTGCCCCCCGCCAAAGCGTCTGTGTCGCCGCCACAAGCGCCGTTGCAAAATAGATTGACTGCCGCGCCCCAGGAGACGTGCCCGCAGTGCAGCAGCAGACTTGGATCACCGCTAAAATCGTCAGGACGGCAGATCTGCGCTAAATGTGGCTGGACAGACAAACCCAAAGGGACGGTCTCCCAAAAACCTGAGGCTTCTCGTTCAGTTGCCCCCACTGCGGCAAGTTTGGCCGACTACGAGCTAAAGAAGCTGTTAGACCAGGCTGCTTCTGAGTCGTTGAATAATATGAAGCCTAAGCGCAAGCAGGAGCAACATCAGAAACAGCTACCGCTAGAAGGTGAAGGGGAGTGAGGGTTAAGTCGGGGCGATCGCCCCTCCAAACTCATTACTTTAAGATGAGCAAAACATGGCGATTTGTCTGAGTTCTTGCCCAAATTTACCTACAAGGGAATCCAACTTTGCAACCTACCGCAAACAATGCTCCAGAGAACGCTCCTCAAACTCCAAAGGGACTGATTCAAGATCAGAATCTTTTGATCATTTTTGCGATCGCCCTGATCGCTATCCTGGGGGTCTCTAGTGTCACTCCAACGTTTCCTCGTTTAGCTGATGCACTGGAAGTGCCACCCCAGAATATCGGGTTGCTAGTCACTGTGTTTACCTTTCCAACGGTGGTTTTGGGTCCGGTTTTAGGTTTTCTAGCCGATCAGTTTGGCAGACGAAAGATTTTAGTTCCGTCACTACTGCTGTTCGGCATTGCAGGAACAGCCTGTGCCTTTGCACGTGACTTTAATCTGCTGCTGTTGCTCCGCCTACTTCAGGGGATTGGGGCAGCGTCGTTGCTGTCACTCAGCATTACTTTAATTGGCGATTTATATTCAGGCGACAGGCGCACTACGGCAATGGGCTACAACGCCAGCGTTACCAGTGTCGGTACGGCTAGCTATCCGATCGTTGGCGGGGCACTGGCTAGCATGGGCTGGTACTACCCATTTGCTTTGCCGATTTTAGCGATTCCGGTGGGGTTACTGGTTCTGTTTGCGCTGCACAATCCTGAGCCAAAGGCTCGGTTAAACCTACAGGAATATTTGAGAAATGCTTTGATTGTGCTGAAGAACCGTCAAATTCTTGGGCTGTTTTTAGCCAGCGCTGCCAACTTTGTGCTGCTGTATGGCGCTTACGTTACCTATTTGCCACAACTGATTGAAGAATCGTTTCAAACTTCTACCTTCACCATTGGGCTAATGCTCTCTAGCGTTTCGGTGGCGATCGCCCTCACGTCTTCTCAGGTTGGCAATTTAGCAAGGCGCTTTTCACCTCAAACGCTGATCAGAATTTCCTTTGGGTTTTATGGACTGGCGCTGCTGCTGGTTCCATTTATGCCCAATCTCCTGCTGTTGTTGATTCCAACCACTCTATTTGGAGTGGGGTTAGGAATGGGTTTTCCTAGCATTCAGACACTCCTAGCAGAGCTATCGCCTCGACAATATTTGGCAACGGTGATGTCCGTTAACGGCACTTTTTTTGGCATCGGTCAAACGCTAGGTCCAGTAATGATGGGACTCGCTTTTGCAATGGGGGGAATTAACAGCGTTTTCTTTGCAGGAGTTGGTTTGCGATCGCCGTCTCGATCATCTTCCGTTTACTGCGTTTGTATGTAGCTCGTCTTTTATAAAAACGGTATTACACAAAAGCCCCCT
>JAAUTN010000512.1 GCA_012031415.1 Leptolyngbyaceae cyanobacterium SM1_4_3
CAGCGGCCAGCCCAAACGGTGCAGTTGAGGCAGATGTCTCAGAATTTCTAGATTTTGGGCAAAAGTTTTGGCAAAACCAATGCCGGGATCAAGAATCACGTGCTTTGGGGCAATGCCGGCGGCGATGGCGGCGGCGGCTCGATCGGTCAAAAACTCAGCGATATCTGCGATTAAGTTTTGGTAGTCGGTAAGTTGCTGCATTGTTTTGGGCAGTGCCACGGAGATGCATCAGCACAATCGGGACGCCAAGCTCAGCCACCGTAGGCAGCATAGCCGGATCAAAAGTTGCTCCCGAAATGTCATTGACTAAAATCTGCTCCGGCGGCGACTGCGGCCCGCGCCACTTCTGCCTTAGTGGTATCCACTGAAATTGGAGTGGTGTCACCGTCGCGCCGCAGGGCTTCAATAATCGGCACAACTCGCCGCAATTCTTCTTCTAGCGGCACGTCTTCCGCTTGTGGGCGAGTAGACTGGCCGCCAATATCGAGGATGTCTGCTCCGCTGTTTGCCATATGCCGGGCTTGTTGCAGGGCAGCATCGAGCGTGTTGAAGCGTCCGCCATCGCTGAAACTGTCAGGGGTGATGTTCAAAACGCCCATCAATAAGTTTGTTTGCCCCAAAAGAAGTCCCGTCCGCGTAGGGTGATGCCCTCAACAGATGGGGTTTGAGAAGCTGCCGCTGTTGATGCCATTAGTTGTGAACCTGAGAGTTTTTGAGCCTAAGGAATGGGAATTCAATCAGTTCAATCGTGGGTACGGGCGGGTTTTGCGGTCAAATCGATTGCCGGATGCCCATTGATCTGCGCAACCTGCCCGTCCAGTTGACGGATTGATTCAATCCCCAATCCTAAGTCCAGTAGAGCAGTTTGGCTAGCGGAAATCGGTTCCGAATCTGCTGCTCAAAAATTGCCGTAACTGCTTCATGGTGTTGGTGTCGTAGACATATTTGATGCCGCCGAACTTGTTGCGTTTGATAATGCGCTTCTCTTCGTCCATTTCCAGCTTGCTGTGCGGATACCAACTCTGCAACACCTCCTTAGAACCGGGGGTGAAGCGATGAGAAATTAACTCGAAGGTTAGATCACAATTAAAGTCAAGCGCCTCGCTGATCTGGTCAAATAGCTGCTCGTAGTGATCTTCCCAATCTTCGATTGGCATAATCGGCGCAATTACCAGCCCGATCGGATAGTTGCCGCCGCCCTGCTCACGAGGTAACGCCAAGCGTCGTAACGCCTGCAACCGACCTGCCACCGAAGCCGTGCCGCCCTCCATCCGCTGAGAAATCGGAGCCGCATTCACACTGACCCGACAGCGCGTGTGACCATTGTGTGGCAGATCCACTAACCCATCAACCGCATCAAACTTCGAGACCCAGCGCAAATAGCCCTGCTCACGGGTGCCGAAATAGCGAATGCACTCCGCCAAACTGCCCGTCAAATGCTCGATCCCTAGCGGATCAGTGTAGCAACTCACCTCGAAGCTAGTCGGTACACTCGACTGATCGTAATTGCCTAAGTTCGCTAAAATCTGCGGCAAGTTCGCATAAACCCGAATCACAGGTGGCCCCTGCAAACTACCCGCCAAATAGCAATACTGACAGTGCGCCGGACAGCCTTCGGCAAGGTGAAACTGCCAATCGGCGGAAGGGGGAATTGGGCTGAGCTTAAACTGGCTTGCCGGAGCCGTCACCACTGCCAAAGTACGTTTAGCAATATCATAAGTTTCACGCTCAGTTTCGCCCCGCAGCCCAGTTAAACGATTGCGTGGCAACTCTTCCACAGGCAAATTTAGCCTCTGAACGCGAGCTAAAATCTGCTGTCCCCAAGGTTCCTCTAATGCAGCGGGCGTAAACAAAACCCGATCAGGCATCCACCGCCGAAACGATGCCACAGACGATGCCACAGACGGAAACTCGTTAGAGGCGGCAGGCATAACTAATGAGTCAGTTTGAGTATTAGGCACGATGATTCTAGAAGTCACGTCATTCTTATTCAAGTCACCCTTAATAAGGTGACGCACTTCTGCCCAGAAATCAGCGTTGGAGAACCGAACGATTCGGTGTAGCTGTCCTCCTTCCTGCCGTACTACCGTGTATGCACCTAGTCGCAACTGCCACGAGTTAAGGCTTTTCAGCCCCTTGTATTTTCAGAAGAAAGAGGAAAACCGTGTTTCCCTGGGGCGCGTCATCGATTCATGCTCAAACGCTGACAGCATCCACAAGATCGCGCTCATTCCCCAAAACAGGCGAGGGGCTGTCGCCTTGCCATGGTCAGAGTTTTAACTGAAATTAATCACAGCCTCTAGTATTTTCATCTAAGTGAATTCCTCAACGGATCTCGCTTCAGCCTTTTTTAAGCCCTTGTCATGATTTTTCGGAAACCGCTGCTGATATCAATCACGACAACTTAGGGTTTTGACCCATTACTTAATCCCAAGCATTTTGGCATACTTTGGTTCAGCTCTAGACCCATTGCACTGCTAAATCTAGCCCTTCAACTCAGACGAATCACTTTGTCCCATTTCATTTCGGCTGCGTGCCCTCTCAGCGCTCAATGCTGACACTCTGCTGAAGCGGTCTAGCTGCTGACGAGCAGCATAAGTTGTGCACTAAGGACACAAAGAATGAACGTTTGGCAAAGGCTAAGGTTTTTGTTCAGTCGTTAAGCAAGAGCATGAATAGATTATTAATTTCTGTCAATTAGCATAAACTGCCTGTCTGCCTCGTATTGATTTCACTGTGCCAGATGCCTTAGCTGGCAAAACCTCATAAACCTAACATTTTGCTACTCTTCGTGGAGTTGTCCGCAAATATGAACTCAGCCGATTCACACCCGTTGCCAGCTTGCTGTTCTGATCAAACGACTTCTGAGCCAGTGCAGCAAATGGCTGCTAGTGATACATTTCAGCTTGAGCAATATAAGGCTCTGTTCCGAGTGGTGGCCAGAATTCGAGAAACGCTCGATCTCGATACGATCTTTCAAACAGCAGCCACCGAAGTTCGACAACTGCTCAAAGCCGATCGGGTGGGTGTGTTTCGCTTCCATCCTGACTCTGGGTGGAATGCAGGCGAGTTTGTTTCGGAGGCAGTTTTGCCAACGTTTCCTTCTGCACTGGCAGCCAAAGTCGAGGATCATTGCTTTGGTGAACGCTATGCCAACGATTATCAACAGGGCAGAGTGCAGGCAGTGAGTGACATCCACGCCGCCCAATTGCAAGATTGCCATGTTGAGGTGCTGGCTCGCTTTCAAATCCGCGCCAATTTAGTTGTGCCTCTCCTCCAAGGAACACATTTATGGGGGCTGCTGTGTATTCATCAATGCTGTGCACCACGAGAATGGCAGCCTGAAGAGATCGAGTTTGCTGGACAAATTGCCGATCAGTTGGCAGTGGCCCTTCAGCAAGCTGAGCTATTGATCTGGACGCAGCAACAGTCGCAGGAATTGTCACAGACGCTCAAGCAACTTCAGCAGAGCCAATCGCAGCTTGTGCAAAGCGAAAAACTATCTGGCTTGGGGCAGTTGCTCGCAGGAATTGCTCACGAGATCAACAACCCAGTGAATTTTATTTGCGGCAACCTATCCCATGCCAACCAATATGCTCAGCAGTTGATTGAGTTAGTCACAATTTACCGTCAGGAGCATCGGTCTCTTAGTCCAAAATTACAGGAACGGTTGGCAGAAGCGGAGCTTGATTTTATTGTGGAAGACTTTCCCAAACTGTTGTCTTCAATGCAGATGGGCGGCGACCGAATTCGGCAGCTTGTGTTATCTTTGCGTAATTTCTCCCGCTCGGACACCAGCGAAATGCTTCCCACCGACCTACATGAGGGTATCGACAGTACCTTACTGCTCTTACACCATCGCCTCGCGCCCAGATCTGATGCTCGTGGAATTCATGTTGTTTGCGAGTATGGAGATTTGTCGCTGGTTGAGTGCCACACCAATCAGATCAACCAAGTGTTTATGAACCTGATTGGGAACGCCATTGACGCGCTGGATGAGCAGTTGATGGCTGCGGAGCCTAGCTCCACCGAGCCTCCAGTCTACCGTCCGCAAATTACCATCCGCACGATGCAAATTCCTGATCCGCAGGGGGGCAATCCGCGAGCCGTGATTTGCATCTCAGATAATGGCGCTGGCATTCCGCTTGCAGTTCAAGAAAAGCTGTTTGAGCCTTTCTTCACCACCAAACCGATCGGGCAGGGTACGGGCTTAGGGCTGTCAATTAGCCGCGATATTGTCGTTAAACATGGCGGTGAGCTTCAGTGCTACTCTCAGCCCGGCGAAGGCACAGAATTTTGGATTGAGCTACCTGTTAAGCAACTCAATATCGAAAGCTTGGTAGGCGCAACAG
>JAAUTN010000104.1 GCA_012031415.1 Leptolyngbyaceae cyanobacterium SM1_4_3
GGTGTGCGTCGAGGGGCGATCGCAGAGGGGCAGGGGGGAATTTTGGATTTTGGATTTTGGATTTTGAATTTGCTAACCCTAATTCAGAATTTGCCAACCCTAATTCAGAATTTGCTAACCCTAATTCCAAATTGCGAATCTCCAATTCTGAATTTGCCAACCCTAATTCTGAATTGCGAATCTCCAATTCTGAATTTGCCAACTCTAATTCTGAATTTGCGAACCCTAATTCTGAATCGGAGTAGCTTTTGTTTAATTCTTCTGAAAAGCTGAGTTCCTCAATTTCTGCGGCTCCTTCACTGCTTAACTCACCTGCTCCTTCTCGCCGGAGCATTTGGATTTTATGATCTAGTTCTGCTAGCTGGAGTTCGCAGTCGCGCTGGCGTTCTTGCAGGCGTTCTAAGAAGCTGCGCCGCTCTAGTCCTTTTTCGCGGACGCGCTGCTGGTAGATGCGCCGTCGTTCGAGATGCTTGATTTTGACAGCAATCGCTGTCACCGATTGCTGAAGCTGGGGCTGTCGCTGCTGCTGGGCTTCAAGTTGGCGGGTGAGAGAGTGCAGTTCTTCTAAACGGGCGCTGAGGCGAGTTTGAATGCGGTCAAGCTGGCTTTGAACCTGCTGCTGTCGCTGCAACAGGGGCGCAACTTTGACCTGAAGCTGGTCGAGTTCGCTGAGCCGTAGCCGTGCCTGGTTTAGCTGCTCTACGGCGGCTTTAACGTCGTCGGCTTTGCTCAGCGTATGCTGAATTTCCTGTTCTTGCTGTTCCAGTGCTTCCAGTTGTGCCTGCACCTGACGCAACTGATCTTTGAGCGCATTCAACGCCTCGGCTTGCTGCTGCTGAAGCTGCTGCCGCTGGGTTTGGGCTGCCTGGTGCGCTTGAAATTTGGCGGTTTGTCGCTCTTCTTCTGCCTGGTGCGCTTGAAATTGAGCATATCCAGTGGCGATCGCCTCTCCTTCAGCTAACACCCCCTCAATCTGTTGCTGCTGCTGCTGTAAAGTCGTCAAATCCTTCTGTAAGCGCTGGCAATCTTGAGTGAGATGGCGCTGCTGTTGCTGCTGCAAAGTTAACTGCTGCTGCCAGGTTTGGCGCTGCTGCTGCTGGGCTTGATAGTGGTGTAAAGCTTCTGCATCGGCTTCTTGCTGCTGCTGCATCTGAGACAGCGTGGCTTCCAGGGTGGCTTGCTCGATCGCCAAACATTCCCCGGCTTGAAGCTGCGTTTGAATCCGCTCCAGGCTTTGTTCTAACAGCCCTAACTCAGCTTTGATTTGGCGCGATCGCTCCTTTGCCTGCTCCGCCAACTCATCATACTGGTCGAGCTTGAGCAAGTCTGCCAAAATCTGCTTGCGCTCCCCCGGACGCTTTAACATAAACTCATCTGCCCGTCCCTGACGCAAATAGGCAGAATTCACAAACGTTTCGTAGTCCAGCTTGACGTGCTGCAAAATCAACTGCTGCGTTGCCCGAACGCCCTTACAGGTTAGCGCCCGAAATCCTGCCGGAGTCTGCACCTGAAACTCTAGCGATGTGGTTTGTCCTCGATAGCGGGTGCGAATAATCCGATAAATCTGCTGCTGACAGTGAAACACAAAGTCAACCTGCGCCTCTTGAGTGCCCTGGTGAATCATGTCATCCTCAGCAATGGCGCGACTTTGCCCCCAAATTGCCCAGGCGATCGCCTCCAGCAGCGAAGACTTTCCAGCCCCATTCGCGCCACAAATGCAGGCAACGTGCAGCCCCCGAAAATCTAGGGTCGCCTCCCGATAGCTCAAAAAGTTTCTCAGCGTCAGTTGTTGCGGAATCATGCCGATCCAGTGCGTTGCCTGATCTTAAATTAACAGTACATTCGCACTTTAGTACCCCTGAACCTCAGTACATTCGCTCTTTCTCCCTTTTTTATGGAGTTCTAGAACTGGAAATTCATGCTTAGCCTAAAATAAACGCAGCGATCGCTATTTGGAGACCGACTATGACTGCGGCTCTCATCCAGAGTCCCGATCGGTGATTTTGCGAAACATTAGCTGGCAGTCTTATCAGTCGCTCATTCGTGACTTTGAGGCGGAGCCTGCCCTGCGACTCACTTACGATCGGGGCACTCTGGAAATTCGGTTGCCCCTTGACCCTCACGAGACGTTCAAAAAATTGCTGGGTCGCTTGATTGAGGCAGCAACAGAGGAACTCGATTTAGAAATTCGGAGCTTAGGCTCTCGCACTTGCGATCGGGAAGATTTGTCTAGAGGACTGGAACCCGACCAGTGTTACTACATTCAAAATGAGGCACAGGTACGCGGTATTGCCCAAATTGATCTGACCCAATCTCCGCCCTCTGATCTGGCGGTTGAAGTAGACATTACCTCCAGTTCACTCAATCGCTTCTCGATCTATGCTGCTCTCAACGTGCCAGAGGTATGGCGCTATGATGGGCAATCACTCACAATCTACACGCTGCAAGTGGGAGAGTATCAGGTGTGTAGCCATAGCACTGCCTTACCTATTCTCACGGCAGAAAGCATTATGCGTTTTCTAGCGCTGTATCGCAGTAGTGGCGAAAACAGTTTGGTTAAACAGTTTCGACAGTGGATTAGAAGTCAGTAAAACACTTTGTAAGTAGGTGGATCTAATTATTTGTAGGATGGGTTAGCGCAGCGTAACCCATGCTGTCTGAGGGATTGATGCATTACGTTATCACTAACGCATCCTAAGTTTAATTCCGCCCTGCTACTTAACAGCATATCCAATATAACTGCATACAATGCTCAACTCACTACGAATTGTCTTCATCTATTGCACCCTGATGCAGAGTTACAGGTTCAGATGCAGCAAGTCGGGATTTGTCACTTTGTAAGGGTGAAGAGTGAGGATTATGGGGCGATCGCCCAGTGTACAACCATGCCTTTAAGGTAGGCTACGAAATAATCTGTTGATGAGTTCTAGGCATAGTGTTATGGCTCCAAAATTTTGACCAGAATGCGGATTAGGCTTTCTAAATCGTCTGGCACTCGGTAAAGGGTAAGTCCTTGCTGAATCTGCTTTTGCTCTCGGTGCAAAATTCCAAACTGCCAAATATCGCCTGTAGAAACAGCACCTTGCAGAATAGGTTGAGCATTATCTGTCCACTTATCCAGTGCAATGAGTTCAACCGCAAGTTGAGTAAACCCTTTAGCTAAGTCTGCATTTTTTGCTTCAATCACCAGAAGTTTCCCCACCGAGTAAAGGTAGTAATCAAGGGAGCCTTTGAGCTGCTCAGTAACAGTTAGGGGATATTCAATCCGAAGTTGGGCATGGGTGTAATGCACCACGTCTAGCAAAATTGGGGCAATCAACAGTTCTCGACGGGCTGCTTCACTGGTGAGACTGATGTAAGGCAGGCTTTCCTCGATGCGGGTTTTGAGGTTGTCGAGCCGATCGAGGTCCGTGGTTGATTGGGGGAGAGAAAGGGGCGATCGCCTCAAGCCATAACCAAACTCTGCCAGAATGTCTTCTGGCTCATACACCATCTCAAAATATTGCCTGAAGGTATAAGACTGTCCCGGTTGAAGAATCGCAGGTCTAGCCATAAGAAATTATTCAACAACACTGCTTACAGCGTACCGAATAAAATGATTGAAGCAAGTTTTCATACTGAGTAGAGACAAACGATGAAAAATCTTTATGAAAGCGACTTCTACGCCTGGACAAAAGAGCAAGCCGAATTGCTCAAGAATAAAACCTGGGAACAGATAGATTTGCCCAACCTGATTGAGGAGATAGAAAGTTTGGGACGGCAAGAACGGCAGGAACTCAGAAATCGTTTAGGAGTGCTATTAGGACATTTACTCAAATGGCAATATCAGCCATCTAATCGAGGCAATAGTTGGTTGTCAACCATCCGAGAGCAGCGAACTCGAACTCGTCTGGTGTTAAGCGATAACCCCAGCCTAAAACCTTACATTTCCGAAGCGATCGAAGTTGCCTATCGGTTGGCACAAGACTTAGCTGTTCGAGAAACCGAAATAGACTACGATGCATTCCCGTCGGAATGTCCCTACACTGTGGAACAAATTTTAGAAGAGACGTTTTTACCTGATTAAAGGTGAAATTATCCAACAGTTTTGCTGACGGTGTATTGAGTCAAAGAGGGAGAGTAGGTAGTGCGGCTTTTGTCTGCTTGATGCTGAGCTTGCGGGCACGTCTCCAGATGTAAGTAGCGTGGAGCGATAGTACTTTAAAGGAAATTCATGAAGGCTTGAGCAGGACTTGGAGCGATCGCTTCCCAAAATTTTTATTCTCTTCATTAGACGATATTAAGAAGGCTGGTCAAAAAAGGCACTCTATGGACATCCTCATATCATTACCCTATGAAAATTCAATTGTTGGTTGTTGGATTGCTGGCGATCGCCTCAGCTAGCTGCGCTCCTGGCATCGCTACGAATGCCATACCGACCGCACCAACTGCTCCTGCCTCGACAACGGTCGCTTTAACTGAGGCTGCTCCGGTCAACTCCCTGAAACAAGAGTTAGAAGGAACCTGGTCAGCAGGCTTCATGACCATAACGTTTAATTGGGATGCAGGCACCTACTCTGGCGTGATGCTGGGTGAGCCGTTCTCCAAAACCCTGGAATTTGTAAGCGAAACAGACAACGAAATTGTCTTTGAAGCAGGTGGCTCTCGTATGGTGGGGCGATTTAGAGCCGACGGAAAGGTTAGCCTAACGGAGAGTGGAGATAACTCCACAACTTTAGTGTTAGAAAGAACCTAAAATTTAATAAACTTAAGTGAATTCTCTTAGGTCAAGAAAGGCGCATCTCATGGACGCGCCTTTTTCTACGGCAGTATGAAGAATCAAAGTTCGACTTCCTCCCTCCGCCTTCATTCTTCATTCCTCCTACACATTCAAGCCCCTAACGCCGTCCTCCACTTTCTGCCGTCTGCCCAAAATTCCAGATAAGATCAACACCAGACCTTGTACCTGCAACAGGTAGATTTTGTGTGCGAGACAAGCAATATGACCCCTCCCCCAACCGTTGACTTTCAGGATTATTTTGATGTGGTGGTGGTTGGCGCTGGACACGCTGGCTGCGAAGCCGCGTTAGCCGCAGCCCGATTAGGCTGTCGTACTTTACTGCTGACATTAAATTTAGACAAGATTGCTTGGCAGCCCTGCAACCCAGCGGTAGGAGGGCCAGCCAAATCGCAGTTGGCCCATGAAGTTGATGCGCTGGGCGGCGAAATTGGCAAAATAGCCGATCGCACCTATTTACAAAAACGAGTTCTAAATAACTCAAGAGGTCCCGCAGTTTGGGCACTGCGGGCACAGACGGATAAGCGCGAATACGCCGCTGTGATGAAACAGATTGTTGAAAACCAGGAGAACCTGACCATCCGGGAAGGCATGGTGACGGATCTGGCTCTGGGAGCCAATGATGAAGTGATTGGGGTTCAAACTTATTTTGGCGTAGCGTTTCAGTGCAGATCAGTGGTGTTAACCACCGGAACGTTCTTGGGCGGCATAATTTGGGTTGGCAACAAATCAATGCCTGCTGGACGTGCCGGAGAATTTGCGGCAGTAGGTTTGACCGAAACGCTAAATCAATTGGGCTTTGAAACCGGACGGCTAAAAACGGGAACGCCCGCACGGGTCGATCGGCGATCGGTAGACTACACCCATCTGGAACTGCAACCCGGCGATGAGCAGGTGCGCTGGTTTAGCTTTGATCCAGAGGTCTGGGTAGAGCGGCAGCAGCTTCCTTGCTACCTGACTCGCACCACTGCGGAGACTCATCGGCTAATCCGAGAAAACCTGCACCTGTCTCCGGTGTATGGCGGCTGGGTCGATGCCAAAGGGCCGCGCTATTGTCCTAGCATTGAGGATAAAATTGTGCGATTTGCGGATAAGGAGTCGCACCAAATTTTTATTGAGCCTGAAGGTCGAGATATTCCAGAGCTTTACATTCAAGGATTTTCGACGGGGTTGCCAGAGGGATTGCAGATTCAAATGTTGCGATCGCTCCCTGGTCTGGAAAACTGCGCTATGCTTCGCCCTGCCTATGCAGTGGAATATGACTATCTGCCTGCAACACAGTGCTACCCTACCCTGATGACCAAAAAGGTAGAAGGCTTGTTTTGTGCGGGGCAAATCAACGGCACAACCGGATATGAAGAAGCGGCGGCTCAAGGACTTGTCGCGGGAATTAATGCTGCACGGTTTAGTGGCGATCGCCCCATGATTGTCTTCTCCCGTGAACAAAGCTACCTGGGTACGCTGATCGACGACCTCTGTACTAAAGACCTGCGAGAGCCGTATCGAATGCTCACGTCTCGCTCAGAATATCGGCTGCTGCTGCGCTCGGATAATGCTGACCAGCGGTTAACCCCACTGGGACGAGAAATTGGGCTGGTTGGCGATCGGCGGTGGGAGTTGTTTACCCGCAAGCAAGAAAACATTGCAGCCGAAAAAGAGCGCCTGCACGAAACCAGAGTTAAAGAGCATGAAGAAGTAGGGCGCAAGATTGCTGCCGATACTCAGCAAGCCATCAAGGGTTCCATTACGCTGGCAGATTTGCTGCGCCGTCCTGGTCTTCACTATGCTGACCTGGAGCGTTATGGATTAGCTGACTCAACCCTCAATCTGTCCGAGAAAGAAGGCGCAGAAATTGACATTAAGTACTCTGGCTACATTCAGCGCCAGCAAAACCAGATCGACCAGATCAGCCGTCAGGCGCACCGCCCGCTGCCTCAAGACCTTGACTATGCCAGAATTGAAACGCTCTCTAAAGAATCGCGTGAAAAGCTGGCTCAGGTAAAACCGTTAACGGTTGGTCAAGCAACTCGCATTGGTGGTGTAAACCCATCAGATATCAATGCGCTGCTGGTTTATCTAGAAATTCGCTCTCGCCAGGAACAGTCCACTGCTCAGAAGGTAGCTAGTTCTGCTAGTCCTGTCGGGTGAGAGAGGTGGAGGGCGGGCTTCTTTTTACTGTGCTTCACCTTCTAATAATGAAAAAGGATTTTCCTTCTGCCCTCTGCCTTACCTAAGGCTGATGGACTTCAGCAGAAATTCCCTGTTGCTCTAGTTCATTTGCCAGGTCTTCTGCCCCAGCCCGATCGCGAAATGCCCCAACCTGAACCTGTGCCCCGCCTTCTGGGAAGTTGCGGACGTAGGCATCTCCTACTGCTTGGCGGGCTTGCTCCAGGCTGCGATCGCCATTGTATGGCGTAGTGACATAAAAGTAGCCATCCTGACTCTGGCTAGGGGCGGGGTTAGCAGCAGGGGCGGGTGCGGCGGCTACAGGTGGGCTAGCAGGTTGCGCCTGGACAGCCGGAGGACGGGCAGCGGTTGCAGTATTGGCTTGAGCCGGAGCGCTCGAACGAGCAGCAGGACTGGGACGAGCCGGAGCGCTGGGACGGGCAGCGGTCGCTGGTCGAGGAGCCGCCGGAGCAGCTTGAGCCGGGGCAGAACGCCCATTGGGTCGCATAGAGACTGTCGCAGGCACCGCTGTTGTGGGCAGGTTGGATGTGGATTGGGAATTAGCCAGCGGTGCGGGTAGGGATGAAGCTGCCGCAGCCGTTGGAGTCGGGGTTGCTCCTGAGTTGACCGTTCCTGTGACAGGCAGCGGGGCAGAAACTTCGCCCGTTGGCAAGGTGCCCAGCGTATCTAGATTTAACTCTCTAAATTCTTCGGTTGCCAGGTCGGGAGAACCCGGAAGCACGTTGCTGGGTAAGTCAGTTGAGTCAGGGCGGGTGGCAACTTCGCCTGAATTTGAGTTGCGATCACCCTGTGATTCACCCTCACTAAAAATACCGAGACTGGCAGGGTTCATGATCAGGTAGCCCAGCGTCACACTAGAGAGCAGCAGTAACAGCATTGAGCCAATTCCCAGCGGCGTTAGCAGGCTTTGCACAAAACCCGGTTCTGAGGGAGGAATTTCCGCATCGTCGTCCAGGCTTTTCAGCAATTCTTCAGAGGATTCCAGGTAGTCATCCGGGCCGAGATTCACGTCATCTGGATTGACCAGCTTTTGGGTAGTTTCTGGCTCAACGGCGGGAGGCACTAATCCTGTTAGTTCAGCCTCTGGAATTGGGGAAGCGTCAGTGGCGATCGCCAGTTGACTTGCGGTTGCTGCGGCTTCGCTCTTTCTCATTTTGGAAGGGGGCGGCGGCGGCACGGGGGAGGGCTTGCTCGGATTAGAGGAGAGCGCGATCGCCCCAGCAGCAGCCTGGGTTCTCCCTCCTTTTGCCTCCACGTAGATCGTGTCCATTGTTGCATCGCGACTCCGACTCCGCCGACGGTTAGATTTGGCGGGTTTGCCTTTGCGAGAGCGGCGATAGCGTGATAGCTCCTCCTCTAAATGCACATCTAAACTGCCCAGTGCGGTCTGAAGGACAGAGTGTAGGGGTTTGGAAGGAAGTGAAGTCGAATCTCGTGAGGAACGTTGGCGCATTAAACTACTCCTGCCGGTGCGTGAGTGACGACCCAGAAACTTTGTAGATGGCTGATTCAACAAATAGTCGCGAAAAATGCCCCTGATATCTGCAACGAGAAGTATCTCCGGGATGATTCATCTCCGAGATGAGCCATCTCTAAAAATAATCTATCTCTGAAATAATCATTGTTAGCTGAATCTGAGCCGCTGTCAAAGATAGTGCAATGAATCCGGCTGAGACAAGGGGCTTAAGCCCGTTGTTCTGTACCGCTTCATAAAGAATTGATATTAAAGTATTCCGATTTTGTAAGTGGCGCAGGCTTCGCCCGCGCCACTTACAAAACTAAATGCAAAACTGGGATGTACCCGTTGGTATAGCTAGGACTTTCCCAGTTAGATTAAAGCCTGATTCTAATTGTCTATAAATTTCTCTATATAAATTGCTCTATGTCACTTAAATCCCTGCACCACGTCCTGGGTGCTTTGCAAAGTCAGGAAGGCTGGCGATCGCGACAGCAGCTTCAACAACTGCTTGCCTGCTGGTTTCAGGTCGTCGGCCCGGCTGTAGCGGCTCAGACTCGCCCAGTTTCGATTCAGCGGCGGGTGCTGCACGTGGCTACATCTAGCTCAGTTTGGGCAAACAACCTGACTTTCGAGCGTCAGCGCATTTTAGAGAAGCTAAGCGCTCATCTGCCTCATACCCTAACGGATATTCGCTTCTCTACGGCTCACTGGCAGCCCTACCGAGGCAGCAGCGCAGAAGAGGAATCACTGGCTATCTGGCAAAAACATCCCAGTCGAGTCGCCGAGCCGTTTGCTGCATCCAGAGCAAAGGTTCAGTCAGAAAACCAGGATGCAAGTTCAGCATTTCAACGTTGGGCTGAAGTGATGCGATCGCGATCGCAACATTTACCGCTTTGTCCCCGCTGCCACTGTCCTGCACCTTCAGGCGAGCTAGAGCGATGGTCGATCTGCTCACTTTGTGCCAGCAAGCAATGGTAGACAGCACGTAAATTTACAGATCAGTTCCTTGAACGAGACAGATGTGATTTTTGTGTAAATGCGGGCATCATATCCACATCTACATAAGAACCTGAACACGCTCCTTGAACACAGCGAAAATTAACCTCTCAACGGCTCAATTTTCTAAAGCGGCAACTGTAAATTTTCGAGTGTTTAACAAAATAAAAGCAAAACATCTAATTACAAACCGAAACTTCTCGCTGTCAAGCTCTCATAAAGATTAAATTTGAGTAAAACTTAAGCGGAAGTCTAAGCAATATCCGTTATTGGAACGAGTAGGAAACTAAAAATATAGCCTGTCGCTCCAGGTTCCCATTGATCCCCGTAGGGTTTGAGAGAAAAAGGAAGACTTTATCGAACCCATCAAATCTGATACAAAACTTTTTAATCTGTCTGGGTTTTTAACTGGAACCTAAAAACAATCTAAATTCCATTTTTTGTTTGGGATCGCTACAAACTTCTCTGGCAAAGGCTTTAGAAGTTTTACCTGGCTGAAACCCAATGAATCCAAAGATGAGAATAGAGGTGAAGAATACCTTAAGCAAGATCCTATGAGAAATCAGGATTCCAACATCTCAGCTTGTCGGCACTGCCAAAACTATGTGCCTCAAGGTAGACGCGGGGGGCAATGTCGGCAGTTGGGTGTGCTTGTTCATGGCGCTTGGAAAGCTTGCTCTCTAGCGATCCCACCCTTTGTACCGGCATGGAGTTTAGAGAATATTACCTGGCAGCAAGAGGCTTTTGAGGTCAGCGAATTGGAATTAGACGCGATCGCCCCTGAACCTGTCCTTCCGGCTTACGTTACAAAAGTTGTTCCGGTTCAGGACGCTTTACTGTGAGGCAAGGGATTCAGATTTTGTTTGAGTGCGGGTAATACCAATTCAACTTGAGCTTGCACAGAATGAACCCTGGTGGAACAAGGGGCTTAAGCCCCTTGTTTGGTACAACTTCATAAAGAATTGGTATAAGATGCCTGCACTTAAACGAAAACTAAATTGATCTCATAGGGTGGATTGGCGAATGCTGTAATGAAAGGTCAACGTGCGGGTAAGCTGCTCTCGGTTTGCTTCTGGCGGCAGTGGCTCAAAGGGAGCCGATCGCTGAATCGCCTGAACAGCAGCTTCATCGGCGATCGCTAACCTGGAAGATTGAGTCACTTCCCACTGAACCAGTTCACCCTGCTGACTGACGGTAAACCTAACCTCAACAGAACGATCTGCATCAACATCAACCTGAATTTGCCGCCACTGCTGCTTAATTTGCTGATCCATCTCAGCCAGATATTCACCTAAAATCGGGTCTTGCTCCGCATCAACCCCCAATTCATTAGCCGCTGTACGGTTGGAGTTGGCGATTTCGGCGAGTTCACGCCCCAAATTCAGCGCTGCCTCAAACGAAACTGCGGATGGAGTTGCGGCAGTGGACGGAGATTGAGATGAAGCAGGTTGCCCCGGCACTGTAGCTTCGGAAAGTGCTGACCGTTCTGATGAGTTGGAAGGATCGGTATTCATCCGCGTCGAATCGGGTGAAAACAAGTCAGGCTCTAGCTGAGGTAAGTCTGCAAAGGCGCTGTTGTTTGAGGCGGTAGGGGCAGCGTTTGAGGTTTCAAGAACTCCTCGATTAGAAGAGTGAGGGGGGGAAGCTTGCTGTGGTGCAGGAGTAACGGATGGCTTTACGTCTGCTTCAGGTTCTACGGCTTTGGTTGAGTTGTCAGGCACAGCGCTAGAAGCGGGAACGATTCTGCCGGAAGGGGCGGAAGCTAGTGGCGCTACTATCTTGTTGCCCGTTGTGCTGTCTCTCAAAGATTCTTCAATTCCAGGTTTGCCGATCGCCACAGGCTGATTGGGTTTGGCTTCACCGCCTGCGATCGCATCCAGATTAGAACGGCGATCGCGATCCTGATCTAACTCTGCTTCCGTTTCCAGGTAAACGAACTCAATTGGCTGCATAGGCTCCACAGCCAGGTTTGGCGGCTCTGTTTGCTGCCAGGGTAAAATTCCGCCTGCCATCATGCCCCCATGAAAAGCAGTTGCCACTGCCAGATAGATTGTCAGACTGCCCCGCTGAGCGGCAAAGCGATCGCGATGTTTTTGGGCTAGGCTCATGGGTCAATTGAGACAGGAGAGAACGTGTGCGGCTAATCGCTATGAAATCATGAGTTCCCCCGGTTTGGCGATAGGCGACAGTTGCGCTGAACCCAAGAGGAAGCGGCGAAAGGGCTAGCAATTTGGACTATGATAGATTCTGGAGAAATTCTGGATCTGCTTCCAGATGTATTGAACCTTTACATTTTGCCTTCACATACACTATGGATATTTTGACTCTGGGCTGGGTTTCGCTGCTGGTGGTTTTCACGTTTTCAATCACGATGGTGATTTGGGGACGGAACGGATTCTAAAAATTAACAACTCAGGTTTTGAAGAACCAGTATT
The DNA here is from genome assembly GCA_012031415.1 of Leptolyngbyaceae cyanobacterium SM1_4_3. Taxonomy (GTDB): domain Bacteria; phylum Cyanobacteriota; class Cyanobacteriia; order Elainellales; family Elainellaceae; genus JAAUTN01. Next base: position 11,855 of record JAAUTN010000104.1, read on the forward strand.
AGCTATGGGCTTTGAAACGTCTGCCCTGGGGATTTTAGCAGTGACTGCCCTGGGGCTAATGGTGGCATTTACAGGCGGAATCGCCTATCTGACGACGATTGAATGGCGCGATCGCCGCCGTCGAGAGCGAGAGATGCGTGAACAGAGCGTTGCCAGGAAGAAGCAGACTACAGCTAAGAAGAAAAAGTGACTAGCTCATCCGCCGATCAAAACCTGCCCGATATTTTGCAGGCAGCTTTTGCCAAAAATTCTGATCTGGATGCCACATTCGCAGCGCTGATGCCTGCCCTCTGTCAGGTATGGCGCTGCGATCGCTGTTTTCTTTACCTTCGCAATCCTCAAACCGGTCAGGGACGAATCACTCACTGCTGGGGCACCAGTCCTGAATGGGCAGATTTATCAGGTTCCGACTGGCTAGAAGAGGGCGATATTGCCAGCAAAGATCCGCTGATGGCGATCGCCTTTCGCACCGCTGAACCTGTTTTCGTGGAAGATATTGAGACGGCTGGCCCAGAAGTCGTCAATCTTGACTATGAGCGAGACGTGTTTCAGCATCGGGCGCTGATTCATGCACCGCTTTATCATGATGGCTTGCTGTATGGCATTCTGGAGCCTTGTGTTTTCCATCAGCCAAGAGTGTGGACGGAGGGCGATCGCCGCATCACCGCCCAAGTTCAAGCAAAACTTGCTCCCTTAGCCGCTGCCTTCTTTCACGAATGATGAGACACGAACAATGAGATCTCCAACTTCTTTGAGAAGTTGGAGATCTGAACCCCTTTAGGGCAGTGCTTAGCTATCGCCCTCTGAGTCCCGTGCGGCGCACAACCGCATCGGCGGTGACTGCCAGCAGCAACACAGCACCCTGAACGATGTTTTTGATGCTTTGATCCTGGTTGAGCAAGTCTAGTCCGTTGTCCAGACTGCCGATGACCAGCGCACCCAGTACTACCGCCCAGACAGAACCGCGTCCGCCAAATAGACTGACTCCACCAATTACGGCGGCGGCGATCGCATTCAGCAACAGAGTTGAGCTAATCTGCGTGGCAACTGCCGTACTGCGCGAGGTCATCATAATTCCTGCTAGGGCCGCCAGGGTGGAAGCCAGCATGAATACGGTGATTTTCATGCGAACTACGCCAATCCCGGCGCGACGAGCCGCTTCTGCATTACCGCCGACGGCGTAGAGGTGTCGCCCAAAGGGAGTTTTCCGTAAAACAATCCAAAACAGCAGCACCAGACCTAGCGCAATCATCACGGCTTGCGGTACGCCCTGATACGACTCAAATAGGAAAATCAGAATGATTGTAACGGCGGCGGCTCCAACAATCTGTAGTGCCGTTTGGGAGGAATGCCGAACGGACAAACCCGCTTGCGATCGCTGCGTCGCTCATACCATACGCCTAACGCATATAAACCCAGGCACACCAGCGGAATTCCCCAGCCCAAAACCGGGTTGAGATAGGTGGGGGCAAGCGAACGAATCACCGGGTCGCGCACCACCAGCGTCGTTTGCCGTCCCATCACAACAAGCAACAGCCCTGAATAGGCGATCGACCCTGCCAGCGTGACAATAAACGACGGCACCCGCAGCACGGCAATAAAAAATCCGTTCACCAGTCCAATCAGTGCGCCTGCCAGTAGCCCCGCCAGCATGGCCAGCCAGGGATTCCAGCCCTGATACACCGAAACCGTTGCCATGATTGCGGCACAGGCTTGAGCAACCGCCGCCAAACTCAGGTCAATTTCACCCAGCAACAGCACCAACACCGCCGCAATACTGAGAATGCCAATCGTGACAATCTGCTGCGTCAGGTTAGACAGGTTACGGGCTTCCAGGAATACGCCGCTAGTGGTGATCTGAAAGTAAATCGTAATCAGCGCCAGTGTCAGAATGACGGGAATAAAGCCCAGGTCGCCCTGCATGAGCGATCGCAAGTTAAACTTAGCTCGTGGAGCCGCTGCGGTTGGCTGATGGACTAAAGCGTTTCCCTGCTCGTCCTGTCCCTGACTCTCCGAATGGTCTTGGCTATCGTGGGGAGCATCCCGATTTAAGCTTTTCATAAATTATTTTCCTCTGTAAGTCTTGCTGTCGTTCAAGCTGCTACCCCAGATGTGGCTCCCGTGATCGCGGCAACCACCTGCTCTCGGCTAGAACTGCGGGTGTCAAACGTGCTGTCTCGCCGCCCCAGCCGCATGACGATGATGCGATCGGCCACTTCAAACACGTCATGCAGGTTGTGGGAAATTACGACTACAGCCAGACCCCGCTCTTTAAGCCGCAAAATCAAATTCAATACCTGGCGTGTCTGAGCAACACCCAATGCAGCCGTCGGCTCATCGAGCAGCACTACTTTTGGCTGGCGCAAAATCGTTTTAGCGACGGCAATGCACTGGCGCTGTCCGCCTGACAGAGAAGCCACCGTTGAGCGCACCGATGGAATTTTCACATCCAAAACTTTCAGCACGTCAAGCGTTTGGTGCTCCATTTCTGTCTCATCCAGCACCCGCAGCACCCCAGGAACCAGGTCACGATATGCCTCTCGCCCCAGCCACAGGTTGGCAACAACATCCAGGTTGTCACACAGCGCCAGGTCTTGATAAACCGTTTCAATGCCTAGTCGGGTCGAGTCTTGAGGGCTGCTAATGCTGACGGGTTGCCCATCCAGCAGCGTTTCTCCTTCGTCTGGCACATAAGCGCCGGAGATCGTTTTGATCAGCGTTGATTTACCTGCGCCGTTGTCACCCACCAGGGCAACCACTTCGCCGTCGTAAACCTCAAAATCGACGTGCTGGAGGGCATGAACGCCGCCAAAGGATTTGGAAATATTTCTAAGCTGGAGTCGGGGCAACCTTTCGTTGACGGACGGACTATCCGACGAAACCGACACAGAACTAGTCATTGCTGGTTAAACCTCCTGAGTTGATTTGAAGAAGACAGAATTTCACTTCTGATGAATGCCCAGATCTGCGATTTCTCTGAGAAGTCGCAGATCTTAGCCCGCTTAATTTGATTTAGGTTTCTGGTTGGCGTGCGATCGCCCACTTGCATTCAACTGCATTCAACTGAGAGAACTAAGTCTAAGGACAAACGCCACCCGTGCCAGCAGGCAAGCCACTGCAAATTTGCTCTTTGCTGAGAAAGCCATCTGCAACCACAGTCTGTTCCACATTGGTGCGGTCTACGATAATCGGCGTTGCCAGAACAGAGGGAATCTGTGCGCCGCCGATCACTTCCGTAGTGCCATTGACGATGGAACCCGTATCTTCCCCGTTACTGAGTGCTGCAACCAATCGAGCCGTAGCGCGAGCTTCTTCAATGATTGGCTTGTAGACGGTCATCGCCTGGTCGCCCGTGAGAATGTTTTGAATTCCGGTGAGGGTTGCGTCTTGCCCGGTGACAAGGACTTTCCCATTCAAATCCTGAGTTCTCAGTGCGGCAATCACCGTATTTGCCATGCCGTCATTCGCAACATAGGCAATCTGGACGTTGTTACTCTCTTTGGTCAACACGCCTTCCATCAGAGATTGCGCTCTGGCGTTGTCCCAGTTGGGGGTGTATTGATCAAACACGAGGTTAAGGTCGCCGCTATCAACCAGCGGTTGCAGTTTTTCGACGGCTCCTTCCCGAAACAGCAGTGCATTGTTATCGGTTTGGGAACCGTTGATCATCACCAGGTTGGCTCCTTCTTGTAGACCAAAATTGCCTGCGTTGAGCTGGTCTACGATGTATTGCCCCTGTAATTCGCCGACGCGCTTATTGTCAAAGGAAACATAATAAGCCAGGTCTGGATCTTGAATCAGGCGATCGTAGGCAATCACGGGTACGCCGCTTTGTTTTGCCTGCTGCACGATGACTGCCGCCTGCTCACTGTCGTTGGGGTCAACCACCAAGATGCAGGCTCCTTTGGTGAGGGCTGCGTCTGCCTGGTTTTGCTGAGTAGCGGCGTTGTTGTTGGCGTTGGCGTATTGAATCGTGACTCCAGGCAGGGCGGCGGTAATTTCTTGCTCTAGTAGAGGGCGATCGTAGGCTTCGTAGCGGGCGGAGGAATCTGATTCGGGGAGCAAGATTCCTACGTTCATGCAGCCCTCGGCTTCACTAAATTCAGCCGCAGTTCCAGATTCAGCCGGATTGGGACCGGGGGCACCGTTGCTACAGGCGGCCAACAGCAGTACGCCGATTAGGGGAAACCAACGGCGGAGAGATGATTTTAGCTTGGGCATAGATTCGATTCCTTGTTTGTGTAGTTTGGCTGGGCATTTTTACCCATTGTTTGAACGCTTGTTTATGAAAGTGGGGTCAACAGTTTGAACTCAATCAATTCTTGAATCTCAATCAATTCGCAGGAAAAACTAGCCGATCAAACGACTTGCCGAGACACATTCAGCAGCAAGGCAGTTTGAACAGCTAAACAGATGCCCATAGCAAATTGCTATGGCGCTAATTGCGATCGCCAACCGCAGCCCAATAGAAACTACCCGGCTGTTATGGAGGCAAATTGATTAACATCAAGCCCTATCAAAAGCTAAAGATAGTAAATTGAGCTATCCTCAACTCAGGGAATGTGGAGCATCAATGAAGCGTTTTCAAATCGTTATCAAATCATTGGTAAGTGATAGCATCTAATCTCAACATCAGCTAATCTCAACATCAGCTAATTACAACATCAGCGGCGATCGCCAGAGTATTCCATTCTAGCAAGGCTTTTGTGAATTTGGTTGAGGTGGGGATCAGGCGATCGCGGCGATAACCTGCCAAAACCAACTTGAGAATCTACAGACTTTTTCCTGGAAGAAAGGGACGTTAATTGCCTAACCCGACGAAGAACCTGCAACAACAGGAATTAAAAAACCTGGCAGTAAAAAATCAAAAAACCTGTACTTCTCCAGCATGAAAAGCTGTTGCGATTAGACTCCGTGCGATTAATCTTGATTCAATAAACTAGAATTTTGAGCGGGTTTCTTATCCTCCTGCTTGTTCCTAAAAATGTGCTGTGAATATACTTTTACTTTTGCAGATTTGAATTACTCTTGTGATCTAAGTGAAATAAAATGTAACGCGAGTTGATGAAATTGGTATTCAATACAGCAGAAATCTGCAAGTTTCAGGTAACATTTTGAAGGGTTTTGTTCAGCTTCATCTCTGAGAAGGCGTTTGTAAAAGTAGCAAAGGTTCTCTGTGGGAGGGTGTCTGAAAAGTAGCAAAGGTTCTCTGTAAGGGCATAGCATTCAGCAGGTAAACTCTGGAATAAGCCAAAAATCGTTACCCGAATGCTACGCCCCTACAAACTTTTGGGTCATCCATTGGGCTTTTAAGCATCTTCTAATCGGTATCTCCATAAAACCTGTAGAATCGCTACTGCAACAAACCCTTAAAAACCGCTACAAAATACTGCTACAGAACCTATCCATTAGGCAACCCTATCACTCACTATGACTACCACCCATGATCTAGTTCATGTTTCCACTCAATCCACTATGCCGCGTCATCCTTTGGAGCCTTTGACCCCTGAGGAAATTGCCAAAGCGGTTGCCATCGTCAGGGCAGAACGCAATTTGAGTGAGCAGTTTCGCTTTCCGGCGGTGGTGTTAAAAGAGCCACCTAAGTCAGTCATGCTGAACTATCAGTCGGGCGACTCGGTTGAGCGGGAGGCATTTCTGATTTTGCTAGACAACGCGACGGGGGCAACTTATGAGCGATCGCCTCCCTCACCCGCAACACCGTCACCTCCTGGCAGCACATTCCCGGTGTACAGCCCAACATCATGCCCGATGAGCTGTCAGAGTGCGAGGCAGCGGTAAAGGCAAACCCAGCGTTTCAGGCGGCGATCGCCAAACGCAATCTCTCCCTCGATTCGGTTGTGGTTGACCCTTGGGCGATCGGTCACTTTGGTTTACCCGGAGAAGACGGAATTCGGCTATCACGCTGTCTTTGCTACGTTCGCACCACACCCAACAGTAACTTTTACTCGCGCCCGATTGACGGACTTGTCCCCGTCGTTGACCTGAACCAAATGCAGGTTTTACGGATTGAGGACATGGGCGTTGTTCCCGTGCCGCCAGAGCCAGGGGAATATGCGGCTGAATTTATACCCATGCGAACGGACATCAAGCCACTCGAAATCACCCAGCCGCAAGGGCCAAGCTTTGAAGTAGACGGACATCATGTGCGCTGGCAAAAGTGGCAGTTTCGCATCGGCTTTACGCCGCGTGAAGGATTGGTGCTGCACACCGTCGGCTATGAAGATCAGGGCAAACTGCGCCCGATTCTCTATCGCGCATCCCTGGCAGAAATGGTCGTGCCCTATGGCGATCCGCGTCCGCAGCACTTTCGCAAAAATGCCTTTGATGTGGGGGAACACGGTGTCGGCGTACTCACCAATTCCCTCCGCTATGGCTGCGATTGCTTGGGTGAAATTCGCTATTTTGATGCGGCAATGACAGATAGCCGAGGCGAAGTAGCGATCATTGAGAACGCCATTTGTATGCATGAGGAAGACTTTGGCGTTTTGTGGAAACATACGGACTGGCGACTGGAGAGCGTTGAGGTGAGGCGATCGCGTCGTCTAGTCGTTTCATTCTTCTGCACCGTAGACAACTACGAATACGGCTTCTTCTGGTACTTCTACCAGGACGGCACCATTCAGTATGAGGTGAAACTCACAGGCATTCTTCTGTGCGGCGTACTGGCAGATACGCCTAAATACGGTACGCTCGTCGCGCCCGAAGTTAATGCCCTAAACCACCAGCACTTCTTTAGCCTACGTTTGGATTTTGACATCGACGGTGGCAACAATTCCGTTTACGAAGTGAACACCGAAGCAGAGCCAATGGGTGTAGATAACCCCTATGGCAATGCCTTTTCCGCCACCTCGACTCTATTCAAGACGGAACTGGAGGCACAGCGCATCATCGATCCGCTGGCAGGTCGCTACTGGAAAGTGGTAAATCCTTCTGTGCAAAATCGCCTGGGGCAACCCGTTGCCTACAAAATTATTCCGGGTGACAACATCTTGCCCTTTGCTCACCCCGACTCGCCGATTCTAAAGCGGGCAGGCTTCATGACCAAACACCTCTGGGTCACGCCCTACGCCGAAGACGAACGCTTTTCGGCAGGCGATTACCCCAATCAGCATCCCGGTGACGAGGGCTTGCCCAAGTGGACTCAGGCAAATCGCCCAATTGAAAACACCGATGTAGTGGTGTGGTACACCTTTGGGCATCACCACATTCCCCGTCCAGAAGATTACCCCGTGATGCCAACTGCTTACATGCGGCTTTGTCCTTTAAA
>JAAUTN010000513.1 GCA_012031415.1 Leptolyngbyaceae cyanobacterium SM1_4_3
CCCCGCGCCTAAAATCACTAGTAAACTGATGCTGGCCAATCCACCCAGCAAGGGGAATAGTGTGTTTCGCGTTCTAGCTAGCTTTAAGTTAGCGGTCAAAAGCTGCTGGTTAAACTCCCGAAAGGCGCGGCGTTCATTCTCCTCCTGAGCATAAATTTTGATCAGCGCCATGCCGCTCATGTCTTCCTGAATCAGTTCACTCATGCTAGAGGTTTCTTCCTGCACCTGAAGCTGCTCCTGGCGGAGGTGATTGCTAAAGCTCTGGACGAGAAACAGCATGACGGGGTAGATGGCGATCGCCAACAGCGTCAGCCGCACATTAATTCCTAGCATCACAGGCAGCGTTAGCGCATAGGCAAAAACCGTATTCGCCAAACTCAACACTGCAAACCCCAACAGCCGCCGAATATTATCGACATCGCTTGTGGCACGGCTGATCAAGTCCCCCACCGTGTTGCTGGCAAAATACGCAGGCTCCAGCTTGAGCAAGTGGTTAAAAATCTTTTGCTTCAGGTCAAACTCTACCTGTCGCCCTACGCCAAACAAGAGAATGCGCGAAACCATCCGCGCCACCCACATTCCCGATGCCAGCGCCAAAATCAAAATAACGTAGTTTAGGATTTGCCTGAAACCGAACGTCACCTGAAGTTCATCAATGCCATTGCTAATCAGGATAGGAATATAAACTCCCAGAGCATTGACGACCAACAGCGCCAGAATTCCTAAAGTTGCCTGTCGCCAGTGGGGGCGAAGGTAAGCAGACAATTTGCTGAACTGAGAACGAGCCATTGTAGAGCGCCAGGTAGAGCAAGGTGCGACTTGCCTGAAGGCAGGTCGCCGCTTCAACTATCGTAACCGAGTCCAGCACTGACTAGATTCCCATTGGGTTAGACAGCCAGCCCCGCAAGAAATAGTAGATTGAAGTCAAATATTCATCTACTACACGGGTCGTGAGCGCCAGCGCTTCTACACTGGGAACGAAATCTGCGATTCTTAGCTCAAAATCTTCGCTGCCCGGTGGAGCAAGAATAGAAAATTCGGTAGGTCTGGGAATCGTGTCTATATCTAGTTGAGCAAAAGTAGAACTCGCTCTACGAATGCTGATTGCAGAACCAACTAGAATGACTGCCGTATCGTCACCACTTAGCCCCCGGTCCTCTAAAATTTCGTCAACTTCTCTGGCACTGGTGCGGGCACCTGCGCTCTCCGAATCGATCTCGATTCGATCGTCAGGAACTCCCATTCCGGTGAGCAGGTTGGTAATGGCTTGAACTTCGCTGGTGTCTTCTCCTTCGCGGTCTTGCAGCCCAGCACTGACGATGACTAGAGGGTTTGTGCCTGCCTCTTGATAAAGCCGTGCGGCGTAGAGCAATCGAGGAGTTAAGTTAGTGCTAATGCCATCTTCGTCTCGCTCCGTTCGAGTTCGATAGGAAGAGTCGAGCAGACCTGAGCTATCTCCTAACACAACAATCGCGTCGGCTGAGGTCAGAGCAGGAAGATCATCACTGTCAACAAACGCCTGAGCCGACTGTTCTGACTGAGACGTTAACCAGTAGGCAGTCAACGGCAGACTGGAAAAGAGCAAAATCAACGCCGCTGCTAAGACCAGGTTGCCTGCGACTGCTTTAATTCCTGAGCGCATGGCACTGAGCAATAGCAAAAGCGATAGCCCCAACGGTTTTAGTGGAATTGATAAAATTTGCCAGACAGCCCCAACGGTATCGTCAGTTGGGTTGATAAAAGCCAGGATGACAAAAGTAAAAATCAACAAACCTCCCAGCCAGGTTAGATAGATTCTGGGAATGATGTTGAGAAAGATGCGCCAGAGAATGAAACCAATCAGTGCCCAAAGTAAGATTCGGGTTAACAGTTCAAACATTGCTGTTCCTTATGTCATCTGCGTTATTGTCTAGGCCCTGCTTCATCTAGGATGAATTTGAGCATAAAGGTGAAGTTCCCTGACTTAAGTTCATCCTACTATTCAGCAAAACTGCCGTCTGTCAAGCAATTATGGCAATAGATAGCCATACATTGATGCAAATATGCAGAATTTTACTCAAAACCTACTCAAACCATACCGTTATTTTCTAGAAGAACTGAATCTTATACCCATTTAATTTGTACCCATTCAATTTCAGCTTGCACAGAATGAACCCTGGTGGAATAAGGGGTTTAAGCCCCTTGTTTAGTGCAACTTCATCAAGAATTGGATAGTGTATGGCAGTTCTAAATTAGTTGTAGGACGAGTGGGGTACGCTCATAACCCATTTAACGCGATGTGCAACTAAGTTTCTGGCGACTCTAGTTTCCTGTGGAATAGGCATCCTGCCAGCTTGATTTGGACGGGCGAGATGCCCATTCCACAAGAGGCTTGGGAAAAGCTGCATATTGCGCTGTACAGATCAAATGTTGGTCAAATGAATTTTTGCTACAAAATGTTAAGATATTCTGTAGAGACAATTGAGAAAGTCTCATAATCTTTGAAGGGAAGTTGCCCCGGATTTAGCGAAAGCCTTGATTTGAATTTATTTTCGGCTTCTGGGGTTAGCCCTGAGCTTAGGGTTGAGCTATTAAAGTAAACTCGATAAGGTAACGATTAGGAGCGATCGCAGCAATGGGTTTCATCAAAAAAATAATTGGAAACCTCCTGGCCTTTCTGGGTGGTTTGTTCGGTTCCTTTAGCAAAGTTTTGGGGTTCAGCAAGTCTGGTTATTTCCTTGAACTTGATGAGTCCAAGAATGATCAACCGGAACCCGCTGCACCTGCGAGGACTGTTTCTACCTCAAATAGCCCTTCTTCAAGTAGCATTCCTTCAGCCTTGAATGGCGCTTCTTTTAAACCAGAACCCGCTAAATTAGAACCCGTCAAGTCAAAGCCTGTAGCTGAGCCTGCTCAGGTTAGCGCAGTTGAGCAAACACCTGATGCTTCTGTGCCTGCTTCTAAGCCTGCGGTTTCACTCAACGATGCTCAGCCTGCGCCTACCTTTGCGCCTGAGTTTCTGATGTCTACTACCAGCCAAAACGGTCGCCGCCGCCCTGGTCCTAGCATGAACTATTTCCTGGACATGGCAAAAAAAGTGAAAGCCTGACGGTAGCGTTGAGAAACTTTTGTTGGGATAAGAATTTGAAGACAAAAATTTGAGGACAGAGAATTGAGCATTGCTCAGTTCTCTTTTTTGTGGAGAAAAACCAGACTGCTATAGAGATGGAAAGCAGGGTCCCAGTTGCTTTCGGCTTTGCGAAGTAGTCCAATGTAAGCGTTGAAACCATCTACTAGAGCGAGGGGGTCGAGGGCAGTTTCAGCAAAAGGAGTGAAGTCAGCCCAGAGGGGAATTTCCGCCAGGTGGAGGTCTAAAAAGCCGAGGAGGTTGTTCCAATTGATTCGATTTGTGACTTGGAGCCTTTTGACCTTTTTAGATTGATTAGAGTCAGGTTGATTGGGTTGAAAGGGAATGCCCTGCTGAAATTGATAGGCTGTATCGCAGATTCGCAAAATGCAGTTTCGCCCTGGTAAGTGTAGGTCACAGATTTGAGCATAGTCTTGAGTTTGTTCTTTGCGCTTTAGCCGATTGCGGGCATCTAGATCAACCACATCTTCAAAAATGGGGAGTCGTCCCTCAATGCGTCGCGTCACTTCAGACCAGTCGAATGTGAGCGAACCGAGCTGGTCAGCTTCGTTTTGACAAACTATTGTCGGCTGAGGATCAGCAGTTTTGAAATGGAGGACGCGAAATACTCGAATTTTGGCGATCGCCGCCAACGTCACCCAAAAAGCCGGAATTCCATCCTGCTGTAACTCCTGCCCATAGACCTGAATTTCGGCAGCAGAGTCAACCCGATAGAGCCGCCAGCCCCGACTCGGCAAATGTAGCTGAGCCGTATACGGATCAAGCTTCATAATGCGAGCAAAGTTGCGAACAGCAGACGGTCTAATTGCGCCGCTGATCGGCTCCAGCACCAGAAAAGCGGCTCCAGTGTTGAGTGGATCTGACTTTGCCTCAGCGATCGCCTCCTGCCTGCGTTCCTGAGTAGCTGCCTGCAAGCGCTGTAAGCCTTGCCGTGCCTGAATCGCAACCTTAGGATTCGTCGTTTCCTTCAGTAGCCTCCGATAAATCTGCTCAGCCGCCCTAGTCTCTCCAGAAACTTCATGTAAACGAGCAGCATAGAACTGCACACCCGGATGATTGGGAGACTGCTGCAACAGCAGTCTAAGTAGACGAGCAGCCGTTTGATAATCCTGACGGTCAAAGGCAGCAGCAACTTGATTGAGCATGGCATTCGGCCATAGGAAGGAGTGTTTTTAGCTTAGTACAAGGAGGGGAGGGGGGAGAAGG
>JAAUTN010000514.1 GCA_012031415.1 Leptolyngbyaceae cyanobacterium SM1_4_3
TCAATCCGCTGCACTGGGGTTGTTAGCTGGATACGCCACCGATCGCCCCCAACCACTCAACTTCTGCCCCTCACCGATCGCCTCTCACTACCGCCCCACCCCTATCTCCTGAGCGCTTTGCAACACCACCACTGACCCCAAACAATGGTCACAACCGACCATCTCCTGAGCGCTTTGGCACTCACCCTCAACCTTCAAGAACAAGTGTAAAAGTCTCTGTGCGGAGCCAGCTAACGACCAAGTTGAGCCGCCGCAAATCATCTCCGACTCCCACAGATAACCTCTCGGCGGTCGGCTCCAACGACTGGTTAGCTGGCTGGCTGCTACAGATAGTTCTACACTACTACGTTAACCTACAGCGAACTCTGTGTACTGTCGCATCATGAGGTGCTTGATACGCCAACACAATTGTCTTGTTTTGGCACTCCCTTGTCTGCCAATTCATCTGCAATTGCGTCTTCAGTACCATCATGTTGCACCCAAATTTTGCCATTGATAATATCGACATGCAACGCACAGCCATAGATTCGAGTACTGCCATCTTTCCAGCCTAAGTTTACAAGTTGATAGTGATCACCGTCTCGATCAAAAATCGTTTGACTTTTGATTGGATCACTCGGAGAACGCAATTTTGCTCTCTTTAATAGTGATTCCTGAATTAATTGACGATATAAATTCAAATTATCCATTGGGCGATCTCCTGTTTTTCTATGTCGTACACTAACAACGGAATTTGATTGCGGCGAATTACAGTTTGAATAAATGGATACTTGAAGAACCGCTTATAAATATCGAATGGAACTGCCAAATACAAGTGCCTATCTGCATCTTCTTCTTCCAGAGCAATGCGATAATTAATAAATTGTCCGATCGCAGTATGAAACTCCGAAATTGTTGAAGCGGCTAGGAAAGTTTTAATTTCTACAGCAATCTTCTCACCATCTCTCGTTGCTGCAATTAACCGCTCTGCACCTAGATCGATATAGAAATCAACAAACCCTAAATCGATATGATACGGATCATGAGTGATAGTCCACCCTTCATTCACAAGGGCGGCCTTAACAAGTTCATGAAACACATCTTTTGCAGGCATTACAATCAACTCATCAGAACTTGGAAGCTTCTTCTTAAATTTTATCGTGTACTATTCCACTCAATCTTCGATCGCCCCTAATGCCTTGAGTGCCTGTCTTTGAGCTACGGTTAACCCGGTTGTTCCAGTGATATTCATCCTTTCGCAAGGGCGATCGCACCTCAACGTTCTCGTACATTCCCCAGTTTCTACGTCCCAGATTTTGATAGTTTCATCCTGACCGCCACTGATGAGAATGCGACTATCAGAGCTAATGGCAATCGCTTTCACATAATCCGTATGTCCTCGCAGAACCTGAGTGCATTCCCCTGTCGCCACAGACCAAACTCGAATGGTGTTATCTTCACTACCGCTGATTAGAACCTGACTATCCGAACTAAATATAACCTCGCTTACCCAGTTAGTATGACCTGTTAGCGTCTGTACACATTTACCCGTGTTGGGATTCCACACTTTGATGGGAGTTGTGTTGATGGCTAGCAGTTGACCATCCGGGCTGAACACCGCCCCATCTAACAAGCCTTGGTGGGTAGTCAATACCTTCAGACATTCTCCGGTTTGTACATCCCAAAGTCTCGCACTGCCATCTGCTCCAGTGGTAGCAATTTGTGTTCCATTGGGGCTGAAACTCACACCATACACTCCTCCCTGATGTCCTTGAAACTGTTGGCATTGCTGTCCATCTAGACTCCATAACCGCGCCGTGCCATCTTCTCCAGCAGTAACAATCTGCGTCCCATCGGGACTGAATTCTGCACGATAGAATTCTCCTGGATGATGTGTAAAAGACTGGCAGTGTTTGCCATCGAGCCGCCACAGCCACACACTGTCATCTTTCGCCGTACTGATAACCTGCGTCCCATCCGGACTGATATGCACACTATTGAGTCCACCATGATGCTCTGTGAAGGTCTGCAATTGTTGTCCATCAACCGTCCATAACCGCACGATGCCATTTCCATAGCCTGCCACGATGATGTCATCAGGACTAATGGCGATCGCCGTTACCATATTTTGATAGCCCATCCAGGTTTTGAGACACTGTCCAGTTGGCATCGACCAGAGTTTAACTTCTGCTGCTGAACCTCCACTCGCAATCATACGCCCATCAGAACTCATTGCAATGCAAGTTACTTCATTGGTGTGCCCTCGTAACGTTTTCAAACATTGCCCAGTGCGGATATCCCAGACTTTGACCGTGTGGTCTTCACTGCTACTAATCAGGCGTTTACCATCAGGGCTAAACTCGACACCCATCACCCAGTTTTCATGTCCTTCCAGAGTTTTGAGGAGTTGTCGCTTGCCCACATTCCACAACTTGACGGTGTTCGCTTCATCTCCACTTGCCAGCAGTTCTCCATCAGAACTAAAAGCAAGGGTACGGATCTTGCAGGATGCTGTCCACGTCGCAACATGCTGACCCGACTGAAGTTGCCAAAGCTTAATCGTTTGATCTTTACCACTGCTAGCGACCCAAACACCATCAGGACTCACCGCTACTGCTCTCAACCCCAGGGTATGCCCCGAAAGTATGTTGAGACAGGTTCTCGTGTTAACCTGCCAGATTCTTACGGTTGTATCTTCGCTGCCACTGACCAAGAATTGACCATCGAGACTGAACGCTATGCTGTATACCTCTCGTCCATGTCCTTGTAAGACATAAAGACACTCTTGAGATCGAGTATCCCAGAACTTGATCGTGTTATCATCGCTACTGCTAGCTAGTATCGTTCCATCGGGACTAAAGGCGATCGCCTCAACAATATCTGTATGTGCAGCAATGGTTGCCATATGTTGATAGTCAGCCAAGCACCACAACAGAATATCTCCGCCAGCATCCCCAGCAGCTATCAGCGTGCCATCGGAACTGAATGCAACAGCTTCAATGCTTCTAAATACCTCACCAAAAGCACAGTGGACTAAATCAGCATTCGCAAAATTAGTATCCTGGAGAGAGACCCCTTGTAAATAAGCTTGCCAAATCGTCAACTGGGCAAAATCAGAGCTGCTCAAATCAATTTGCAAATGACACAGGAGATTCAAAATATTCCCGACCGCATATCCGGGGCGTTGAGTTCGCTGTGTGTCCAGAATTTGCTTCAATTGAACCTCAATTACACTAGAACTGCCCCAATGTCGAGTGAGGTTCTGAGCAACCGGAGAAAGAATGACGCGCTCTTGAACAGTTCTCACGTAATCCTGCGCTGTAGCCTGGAGCAGAGGATAGCGATTGAGGAAGGATCGATTTGAGCGATTGTCCTCATCGTCACTCATCACGTCACTTATCAGGTCACAACTCACTTGCTGAATCAGCAAATCGGTAAAGTATTCCATCACCACAGGTTGGAGGGTGAACTGAGTCGTGGTTTTCTCGATTAAGCAGCGCCGTACAAGGGATTGCAATGCCTCTACTAAGTTTGCCGAATCCCCAAACTAGCTCCTGTAATGCACTGATCGTTACGGGTTCTCGATGAACCGCCAACCAGAACATCACCGATCGCTCCAGCTCTGAGAGGCGATCGCCCTGCTGCTCCAGCAAATCACGAATATCCCCAAATACACCAGGATTACTGGCTAAAAATTGAGCAATGTCGCCATCAAACAGGTCTTGAATGGTGGTTGACACAATTTTGAGAGCAAGGGGATTGCCCTGATAGAAGTCGATGAGCGCTCGCTGCTGTTCATCCGTTCCCGTCAAACCACGCTCGTGAAACAAACGTTTTTGCTGTCTCAACGGTTAATCCTATCAGCGGCAAACATTGAATCAATGGGCTGTCTCCGATGGAAACAGCAATCTCTTTAGGATTTTCACGACTGGTGAGCACCAAACAGCTTTTGTGAGAGGTATATCCAATGCGCTGAAACAACACACCATAGCTCTCATAACCCTCTCGGTATTCTCCCGTTTGTTCGCCGCCCTGCATCACCGACTCGCCGTTATCCAGAATCAGCAAGCAACGGTTCTGCCCTAAGTAATCAAGCAATTGCGTCAGTTGGGCAGTCACGTCTTCAGGTGGCTGAACATCTGGGTTGCTGGCGATTGCCCTTAAGATATCGGGTAGCAGAACGTCGAGGGGCGGCGCTTCTCGCAAACTACGCCAGATGACGACTTCAAACTGATCCTGGATTTGCTGCCCCAACTTAATCGAAAGGGATGTTTTGCCAACGCCGCCAATTCCCAGAATTAGAACAAGATGACAATAGTCCATCCACTATCCAGGTACGCAATTGG
>JAAUTN010000105.1 GCA_012031415.1 Leptolyngbyaceae cyanobacterium SM1_4_3
ACTTGGCACCGCCGCCCACTCCGTTAACAGGATGGGGAATTGAGTTGGCCTTAGTTAGTGGCACATCAACGAGATGCTTTTGCCATCAGCTACGCCTTTACGGACTGCGCCGATTACGTCACTGGCCTTGCCAACACCGACACCGACTTGCCCTCGCTCATTACCAACTACGACAATGGCTCGAAAGCTCAGCTTTTTACCACCTTTAACGACTTTGGTGACTCGGCGAATCTGAACAACCCGCTCTTGCCAATCTGTTTCCTTCTCTTTCGCTTTATTGTTTTTGCGACGATTTGCCATGTCTTTAATCCTTAAATTTAGCTTAGTCTGCTTAGAGGGCTTGCCTTCGATACATCTCTAGAGGACAACAGTTCAATAAAATCTATCTAGAAGTCTAGTCCACCTTCTCGAGCAGCATCGGCAAGAGCTTTGACTCGTCCGTGATAAAGCTTACCGCCGCGATCGAAGACAACCTGGCGAATACCTTGCTCAAGCGATCGCTGTGCAATTAGCTTGCCTACCTGGACAGATGCAGCACGGTTACCACCAGAATCCAGTTCTGACTTTAACGACGGCTCCAAAGTGGAGGCAGAAACCAAAGTATGATGGCGAGTATCGTCGATGATCTGAGCGTAAATATGCTGATTTGAGCGAAAAACAGCCAAACGAGGACGCTCTGTGGTGCCAAATACTTTGCGTCGAATACGACCATGACGACGCTGTGTTGATTCTCTTCGAGTAAGTTTCATTGTTACTTCTTCCCTGCCTTTCCAGCCTTGCGTCTAACCATTTCGCCTGCATAGCGAATTCCCTTGCCCTTGTAAGGTTCGGGCGGACGAACTGCTCTAATTCGAGCTGCAATGTTACCCACAATCTCTTTGTCGATTCCGCTAATTAAAACGTTAGTGTTATTTTCTACTGCTAGTTGAATACCCTCTGGAGGAGCAATCTGTACAGGATTGCTGTAACCGACGTTCAGCGTCAAGTTACGACCCTGAACTTGGGCACGATAACCAACCCCTTGAATTTCCAGACGACGCTGAAACCCTTGAGAAACTCCTTCAACCATATTGGAGACAAGAGTTCGGCTAAGTCCATGACGTTGACGCGCCGCACGAGATTCGGTGCGGCGCTTAATCAATAGGGTTTCTCCTTCCTGGGTCACCTCTACTTCAGCAGGAAGAACACGAGATAGTTCACCTTTCGGGCCTTTTACTACCACCTGTTGACCTGCAATGGTAACCGTTACCTTAGCAGGGATGGGGATGGGACGTTTTCCGATACGAGACATAGCTGAAAATTGCTCCTGAACAACAGTGATTAAGTGCTAGTAGTTGATGGTCGTCAGCCCTCACCGCCCTTCTGACCGCAAAGAACTAACAGCTAACAACTGCTTTGAGTGATGCTTACCAGATGTAGCAGAGTACTTCTCCTCCTAGACCCTGGCGACGTGCATCTCGATCAGTCATGATTCCGCTGGATGTAGAAATAATCGCAATACCGATTCCACCCAAGACTCTGGGCAGTTCTTTGCGGTTGGAGTAGACCCGCAAACCTGGTTTGCTGATGCGCTTCAGTGTATTGATGATAGGACGACGATTTTTGCCTCTGTATTTAAGGGAGATCACCAGATTGCGCTTAACTCCCTCCCCAGACTCTGAGAAATCAGCAATAAAGCCTTCCTCTCGTAGAACCCTAGCAATATCGCGAGTCATCCGAGTTGACGGAACCTCTGTGGTCTGGTGCCGTGCCAAAGTAGCATTTCGGATGCGCGTCAGCATATCTGCAATCGTATCGTTAACCGCCATAGTTTCCTCTTTATGAAACTGCCTCAATTGTCTCGAAAGGGCATACCGATTTCTTTCAGCAAAGCGCGGCCCTCTTCGTCAGTGTTTGCAGTGGTGATGATTGAAATGTCCATCCCGCGAATCTGATCGATGCTGTCGTATTCCACCTCAGGAAAAATGAGCTGTTCCCGCAAACCTAAAGTGTAGTTACCGCGACCGTCAAAGCTTTTAGGGCTAATTCCGCGAAAGTCACGAATTCGGGGTAGGGATAAATTGATCAGCCGCTCCAAGAAGGCGTACATTCGGTCTGAGCGCAAAGTGACCATAATACCTACTGGCATTCCTTTACGGATCTTGAAGCCTGCGATCGCCTTCTTCGCACGAGTTACAACAGGTTTTTGACCTGTGATCATCGCAATCTCGCTTAAAGACGCTTCTAATGCTTTCGCATTTTGAGCCGCTTCTCCTAACCCTCGGTTAACAGTGACCTTAACAAGCTTAGGAACTTGATGAATGTTCTTGTACTGAAACTGCTCGATCAGCTTTGGAACAATTTTTTCCCGATAAGTAACTTTGAGCTTTTCTGCCATATGTTTTATCCTTGGTGCTTCCTGGGCTTTGTCAGGAGTGCTGTTTGATGAATTTAATCAAGAATTTCGCCGGTCTTCTTCAACATCCGAACCTTGCGTCCATCAGAGTTGTAGGTGTAACAGATACGACTTGCTACTTTTTGCTTGGTTGAATAAAGCATGACGTTGGAGCTATGAATTGGCCCTTCCGTCGTCGTGATCTGCCCTGACTCTCCTTCCTGCTGAGGCTTGACGTGCTTGGTCTTGATATTGACCCCTCTGACGATCACTTTGCTCAACTTAGGGAAAGTCTGCAAAATTTCGCCAATCTTGCCTTTTTCCCTGCCGGAGATCACCTGAACGGTATCTCCCTTCTTGACGTGCATTTTATATCGAACTGTAGGTTGCTTTGCTTTTGGCATCACAGCACCTCCGGAGCTAAAGAAACAATTTTGGTGAAGTTTTTGTCGCGCAGCTCACGGGCTACAGGGCCGAATACACGAGTTCCTCTGGGGTTCCCTTCAGCGTTGATGATGACGGCTGCATTATCGTCAAACCGGATGCTCATGCCGCTGTCTCGGCGTAACCCTTTGCGAGTACGAACTACAACGGCTCGGACTACATCCGACTTCTTGATCGCCATATTGGGGATTGCATCTTTGACCACAGCAATGATCACATCGCCTACGCCAGCATAGCGACGGTTGCCGCCTAGAACTCGAATGCACATCAGCTTACGAGCACCGCTGTTATCTGCCACGTTAAGGTAAGACTCTTGTTGAATCATGGTGAAGCTCCGTGGTTAAACTTTGGGGGCGGCGCTAATGATGTCGGTCACAACCCAGCGCTTAGTCCGACTAAGGGGACGGGTTTCTTGAATGCGGACGCGATCGCCTTCTTGACATTTATTTTCTTCGTCATGCGCTTTGTACCGCTTGGTGCGAACCATAATTTTGCGGTACTTGGGGTGGGGTGCGCGATTTTCCACTGCCACGACCACCGTCTTGTCCATCTTGTTGCTGACAACTAAGCCAACTCTTTCTTTAACTGCCATTGAAATCTACTCCTCTTCTGCATCCGATGTTGAATCTGAAGATGCAGCCTCAGAACCAGATGCCTGTTTGACAGAAGCTGCTAACTGACGCTCTCTCTCCAGCGTCATCAGTTGGGCCAGACGGTGACGCATGTGCTTAAACTGATGGGGCTTGTCTAACTGTCGAGTTGCTTTTTGAAACCGCAGCTCAAATAGCTGCTTCTTGGTTTCTGCAATCTGGTCACTGAGTTCTTGATCACTCAGATCTCTAATTTCCTCAATCTTGGGCAGAGGCATGGCTTATACTTCCTCCGCTTCGCGCGTAATGAACTTCGTTTTAATCGGCAACTTGAAAGCGGCAAGACGCATTGCCTCACGAGCAGTTGCCTCCGGGACACCAGCAATTTCAAACAAAATCCGGCCTGGTTTCACCACTGCAACCCAAAACTCTGGATTTCCTTTTCCTGATCCCATTCGGGTTTCGGCTGGACGCATGGTTACGGGCTTGTCTGGAAACACACGAATCCAGATTTTTCCACCCCGACGGATGTATCTTGTCATAGCTCGTCGGCTAGCCTCAATCTGACGAGCCGTAATCCAGGAGGGTTCAAGAGCTTGAAGGGCAAAATCACCAAAGTTCAAGTCGTTGCCTCGGCTAGCTAGCCCTCGCATCCGTCCCCGGTGCTGCTTCCGAAATTTAGTTCTTCTAGGACTTAACATGACTTGCCTTACCCCTCATTTGAACGATCTTCAAACTGTTGACGGCGGCGCTGCTGACGGCGACGGGGCTGAACATTTCCGGGAGCCGCAGGTTCTTCTTCCCCTGGAATAATTTCTCCCTTAAATACCCAAACCTTGATACCCAACACGCCATAGATGGTTTGAGCGGTTTTATAGGAGTAATCAATGTCTGCCCGAAGGGTGTGTAGTGGCACCTTCCCCTCGCGAGTGTATTCTGTCCGCGCAATCTCTGCACCGTTCAAGCGGCCGCTAACCTGTATCTTGATTCCCTGGACTCCTGCCCGCTGCGCCCGCTGAATTGCCTGTCTAACCACCCGCCGAAAAGAAACCCGTCGCTCTAGCTGCTGAGCGATGTATTCAGCGATGAGTGCTGCATCTGCATCAACGCGGGCTACTTCTACGACGTTAATGCGGATTTGGCGATCGCTACTTCCCAGTTCTTTCTGAAGTCCGGTTCGCAAGTTTTCAATGCCTGCACCGCCTCGACCGACGACAACGCCGGGTCTGGCTGTTCTAACTTCCAAATCGATTTGGTCAGCTTTGCGTTCAACCCGCACCTCTGAAATCCCAGCGTTGCTGAGACTCTTATCGGTAGCAATGTATTTACGGATTTTGTAGTCTTCCTGTAACAGGTCTGGATAGCGCCCAGAATCGGCAAACCATCGAGAACGGTGTTCTTGGGTAATGCCGAGGCGGAAACCAACTGGATGTATCTTTTGTCCCACGACTCGTCCTCTGAAATGTAAGCAGTAAAAAGGAACTAGTTAGATAAGAGCAATATTTACAGAACAGATATGAAATCTGGCTATTCCTCTTCTGCTCCGGGAGCCACCGCAATAGTGATATGGCAAGTCGGCTTCCGAATCTGATAGGCTCGACCTTGTGCCCGAGGGCGAAAGCGCTTGAGCACAGGACCTTGATCTGCAAAAGCTTGGCTGACAATCAGATCGGCAGGCGTGTAGCCCACGTTGTGTTCTGCATTCGCCACAGCCGAGCGAAGAACCTTGAGAACAGGTTCACAGGCTCTATAGGGCATGAACTCCAGGATGATCAGAGCTTCCCGATAGGAACGCCCGCGAATTTGATCCAAGACTCGACGCACTTTGTGAGGTGACATCCGAATATATCGAGCAACAGCTTTAACTTCTTCAGCAGCGGTAATAGCCATAATTTTCTCCTACAGTCCTTAACTCCAGCGGTGGCTGACTGCCGCCATTTGCTGGCAGCTAATGACCTTTAGCGACGAGCCTTCTTGTCACTCTTGGCGTGACCTCGGAAGGTGCGAGTTGGGGCAAATTCGCCCAGTTTGTGTCCTACCATTTGCTCCGTTACATAGACCGGAACGTGTTGGCGACCGTTGTGAACAGCGATCGTGTGACCAATCATCTGGGGTAAAACAGTTGATGCTCGTGACCAGGTTTTGATCACTTGCTTGTCGCCCCTTGCATTAAGGGCTTCAATTTTTGAAAGCAGATGATCTGCTACGAATGGTCCTTTTTTCAGAGAGCGAGACATAGCTGGGTCAACCTAATGAAGTAACTATCGCCTAATAGAATTTGAGCGCTCAGGTTTAGAGTTGGCAAATTGCCAGCCAGCTTACGCATCCCGACCGCCACGACCTCTCTTAGAAGAACGGCGACGACGACGCACAATCAGAGCGTCGCTAATTTTCTTCTTCTTGCGAGTCTTGTAACCCAAAGCTGGCTTACCCCAAGGAGTAACAGGTCCACTGCGACCAATCGGGGCACGACCTTCACCACCACCGTGGGGGTGATCCACAGGGTTCATCACGCTACCGCGAACCTCTGGACGGCGGCCTTTCCAACGCTTACGACCCGCTTTACCGAGGCTAACGTTACGAGAATCTGTATTACCGACCTGTCCGATAGTGGCGTAACATTCGCGCCGAATCAAGCGAACCTCTGTAGAAGGCAATCTGAGGGTTACAAAATTGCCCTCTTTTGCCACGACCTGAGCCGAAGCGCCAGCCGCTCGGACAATTTGCCCGCCCTTACCAGGAACTAATTCCACGTTGTGAACAGCAGTTCCTAGAGGAATGTTGCCGAGGGGAAGCGCATTACCTACTTCAAAAGGTGAATCTGGCCCGGAAATAATGGTGGCACCGACAGCTAATCCAACGGGATGAAGGATGTAGCGCTTCTCACCGTCCTGGTAATAGATCAAAGCAATTCGAGCATTGCGGTTGGGATCATATTCGATCGCCGCAACTTTCCCAGGGATGTTGTGTTTGTTACGGTAGAAATCAATGATGCGGTAAAGGCGCTTGTGTCCGCCACCGCGATGACGAGTCGTAATAACACCGCGATTGTTTCGCCCTTTTGGACGATGTACGGAAAGGGTTAAGGATTTTTCTGGCTGGGTTTTAGTGATTTCAGAAAATTCCGAAACCGTCCGTTCGCGGGTGCCAGGTGTATATGGTCGATAGTAACGAATACCCATAACTCAAATTTGGTTGCACTGCTAGACAAAATTCAGTCGGCGGAAGTCAATATGGCTATTAGACTTCAGGGAACAACGTGATCGAATCTCCAGGGGCGAGAGTTACGACTGCCCGCTTGTAGGTGGAACGGAATCCTACAAATCGCCCCATGCGCCGCTTCTTGCGAGGCGGATTTTGAGTGTTGACCTGTACGACTTCGACCTCGAAAAGCTCTTCGATCGCAGACTTGATCTCTGTCTTGGTTGCGCGGGGATCAACCTCGAAGGTGTACTGGTTGTTCTCCAGCAGCAGAGTTGCTTTCTCAGTCACAATAGGGCGACGCACCAAGTCTGCCAGCGCACGGGAGTCGAATTTAGTCATCACCGTAAACCTCCTGAATCTTTGCGAGAGCAGATGCAGTTACCAAAATTTTGTCTGCGGCTAGCAAGTCATAGACATTAAGACTGCTAGCAGAGATTAACTTAAGGTTGACGATATTTCGAGCTGAAAGATAAACCATCTCATCTCGTTCTGAAAGAACTAGCAGGATTTTAGCGGTTGGATCAATCCCCCAACGGGCGATCGCCTGCGTCAATTCCTTAGTCTTTGGGCGAGGTAACTGTTCAGCGAAATCCTGAACGACAATCAGATCCTCAACACGGCTCTGGAAAGCCGTCCGCAAGGCCAGCCTCCGCTCTTTACGATTCATTTTGGTGCTGTAATCTCTGGGCTTGGGTCCAAAGATTACACCGCCACCGCGCCACAGAGGAGAGCGGTTGGAACCTGCACGAGCGCGTCCTGTCCCTTTCTGCCGCCAGGGTTTGCGACCACCACCGCTTACTTCTGCACGAGTTTTCGTTGAAGCGGTGCCCTGTCGAGCATTTGCCATTTGGCGAACAATGGCCCGATGCACGATGTGAGAAGCGCTTGCTTCACTCGCAACCCTTAATTCTAAGGAAGCCTGTCCAGCCTCTTCGCCTTGCCAATCTCGAACTATACAATCAACCATAATTTCCCCTCCAACTGATGAGCCTTTAGATTAATTAGCTTTAAGTGGCAGGTTTTCAAACTGAGAACCTAGACTCACGGCTAAAAACTTAGACTTTATGACTTTCCTACCAGCTTGGCAGGAACGATATTCAGCAAGGCTCCGGGCTTGCCTGGAACTGCTCCTTTAATAAGCAATAGATTGCGCTCGATATCGACCCGCACCACAGTCAGCTTGCGAACTGTGACTCGGCTACCGCCCAAGCGGCCCGCCATCCTCTTACCTGGATAGACACGACCGGGAGTAGTACCTGCACCTGTTGAACCGGGAAGACGATGGTTTTTAGAACCGTGCGCCATCGGTCCTCGTCTAAAATTGTGTCGCTTTTGGTAACCCGCGAAACCGCGACCAATGCTAGTGCCAATCACGTCTACGATTTGCCCTGATGTAAAAGTCTCAGCAGTAATTTGCTGCCCCAGTTGAAACTCAGCGACGTTATCCAACCGATATTCGTGGAGGTGGCGTAGAGGAGAGGCTTCAGATTTGTTTAAATGGCCCAACTCTGGCTTGTTCAACGCCTTAGCAGCGACTTCCCCGTAGCCAACTTGAATGGCCGTGTAGCCATCCGTGTGAGCAGTTTTAATCTGGGTGACAGTGCATGGACCAGCCTGCACAACAGTTACAGGAATCGCCCTCCCTGCTTCATCAAACACCTGGGTCATGCCAAGCTTAGTGCCGAGAATACCAACAGACACGATAACGAGTCTCCCTTGTTTTGAACACTGCAAAAATTTCGGAGCTGCGATCGCCTCGCTAGCTCATCAAACTTCAACAGATTTTTCGCAAAAACCACCCTAAAGCCCTACTGCTGCAATCACAGAAGTCACTTCAGGCTCTACGACAGTAGCGGCTTAGGCAATTTAGAGATCGCAGGGAGCATTTGCCGTTAGCAAGCTGCTCAACGCTGCGCCTTCTCAGTTCGCCAGGACTTAAACAGACATCCGTTCAGTATCCTACGGGTTTCGCCTGCAACTCTTGATCTGAACCGCGCTGTCTCCATTTATTACGAGCAGGCTTTTCGGAAGCAGGAGAACTCATAATGCTTCTCCCAATCAAGAGGTTTAGCAGTCAAAGGACAGTTAGCAGTGAACTCTAGCCCATTGCTCTTGCCCTGTGAAATCCATAACCCTGATTTCGGCGACAATTAAACATGATAGACAATTAAAACGAACTTGTCTAGCAAATTCTTATTTTATTTTTAGCTGCCTATGCACCCCTCAATCTATTGTGGCGTAACTCATGGGGTTGATGCCAATAGCGATTGACGATTGCTATGGGTTAGACAAGGCGAATTGAATCAATCCTGAGCTAAGGGAGCGATCGCTGCTCACATCTCCACATTTATAATGAAATTGCTGATGGCGACATTTAGAACGTCTTAAAGCTTCTGGACAAGTAAGGACGCAAAGCTTATGGCATTGATTACAACGGGCAAGCAGTTTATTCGTGACTTAGAGAAAGCGGGCGCTTTAGGGCTATACGTTCCCCTAGAGGGAGGGTATGAGGGGCGATATCAGCGCCGTCTCAGAGCAGCAGGATACGGACTACTCAGCCTCAGTGCGCGTGGATTGGGCGATCTCTCTGCATATCTGTTAGACATTCATGGAGTCCGTCCACCCCATTTAGGCAAAAAAGATACGGGACGGGGAGCCGCAGTTGGTGCAAGATACTATGTTCCCCCTATCGCAAGGTATCAGCTAGAACAGCTACCTCCAGGGTCCAAGGGTCTGGCGTTGTGGCTCTTAGAGGGCTGGATTCTTTCGCGTCAAGAGCTAGAGTTTTTGGCTTCGATGCCTGGCTATGAACCTCGGATTAAAGTGGCGATCGAGATGGGGGGCGATCGCAGCTTTACCTGGAAGCCGTTGAAGGAAACTCTGGTTGCAGCTTAGACCAGATAAAACGCTGTGGGGAAGTTGACTCCGGAGGAGTCAGGATGCCAATCAGGATTAAAACATCCTAATTTAGGCATCTATTCGTGGGTAACAAAAAATACATTTCTTTCCAACCCAATCTTCCTAACTGTCTAGATGCTGGGGCACCAGTCAAATACGTCACTCGTAGCTAACTTGCTAGAAACCCTTTCTGTGTAAAACAGGCAGGTGCCTGCTTGATTTGGGTAGGCATCATGCCTATTGTGAAATGGGCATAAAAGAATTGCATATTTAGTCATTAGAGAAAAAAGTAGTTCAGCAATTTGTGATACGTGCAGTTTGGAATACGTCTTAGTATTCAATCTTTGTAGTAGACTAAACCGCAGATCGATCCCTGGTCGGTCTATCGTCGTTTTTCGAGTAACCCATTAGTATGTAAGGGTGACTGATTTGTACCGTCCCTTACGATCCCTAAGGGAGGGCAACTGGTTCAAACTGATTTGTGGAGCCAGCTTTCAACACCTCCCTGCTGTACGCAACCTGACCCTAGCCTATACGCTGGCTGGTGCCGATTGTGTTGATGTTGCCGCAGATCCGGCTGTCATCGCTGCTGCACGTGAGGCGATGCGGGCAGCGAGGTGTGTAGCCACTGGTGGCTCTGAAGCGCTTAAGTTTGACGGGTTGCCCTGGCTGATGGTGAGCCTGAATGATGGCGAAGATCCGCACTTCCGCAAGGCTGAGTTTGATGTTGAGGCTTGTCCCGCTTATTGCACTCGTCCCTGCGAATCAATTTGCCCTGCGGGAGCAATTGCCTTCAGCCCTAACCCCAATACTTTTTCGGGCGTAATCGATGATTTCTGCTATGGTTGCGGTCGCTGCTTAACTGTATGTCCGATTCAGCAAATTTCGACCCGCTCTTATGTGTTTACGCCAGCAGCGATCGCACCTTTAGTGTTAGCTGGAGTGGATGCAGTTGAGATTCACACTCAGGTAGGGCGTTTGGCAGATTTTAAGCGGCTTTGGGGGGCGATCGCTCCTTCGCTTGATCAGCTTAAACTAGTCGCAATTAGCTGTCCAGACGGAGAAAACCTAATTGAATACCTTTGGGATTTGTATAAGCTAATTTCGCCCCTGCCCTGTCCGCTCGTTTGGCAAACAGATGGTAGGCCGATGAGCGGTGACATTGGCGATGGTGCAACTCGTGCCACCGTCAAATTAGGACAAAAGGTTTTAGCAGCAAGATTACCGGGATATGTGCAATTAGCAGGAGGGACAAACAGCCACACAGTCTCTAAGCTGATAAAACAGGGCTTATTAGGGGAACGTGCGGCGTTGTCAAGCCAGTACAATGTGGCAGTTAATTCAAGTACCGATCGATTGGACGTTAGTACAGAAGAAGCTTCTGTACTAACCGCAAGTGCCCCGCGATTCAATGAAGATACAGCACAACTACCCTACAGAGTTGCTGGAATTGCCTATGGTAGCTATGCCCGCACTCTCTTAGCTCCTGTCTTAGATCAGCTAGCGCAGCGCAACATTCAGGATTCATCGGTTAGTATAAATCTTTCTGAGAATTTCCCTAATGGATTTCATAGCCCTGACACTATGACTTTAGGGATTCCTCAGCCCATCTCTACTCATCTGGAGTGCTATCCGGATTTGCTGGAGCAAGCCGTAAGTCTTGCTGATTCTCTTGTTTCTCAAATTAAGTCACCCATGAAACTGGCGCAAACCATTCCCAGGCAACCTGGATAACTTTAGGCGGGTGCAGCGCTTTGTTGCGGCCTGGCATTTTGGCACCTTCTTTTACCTGAATTTCTCGCTGGTCATTTAACAACCTTAGAATCGATTTACTCATGACGCTCAACGGTAACAACTCCTCTGAAAAGCCAATCAATTCTGAAATTGTCGCAGATCAGAGTGTTCCTACAGCGATGCAAATTACAGACGACCTTGACCGACTGCTGGAAATTTTGCCAGGTGAAATTCGCCTGCGCTTAGAGCAACATCCCCAGCGAGATAAGCTAATTGAAGTCGTCTTAGATTTAGGTCGCCGTCCAGAAGCTCGATTTTTGAGACAGACGGAGTATCTTTCTGATGTTCCAGTTTCGGCTGTAGACCTGAGCTATTGTGTTGACCGCGTTGGCACGTTTAGCGGCGATAATCGCGCCGGAATTGAGCGAACGCTTCATCGCATCAGCGCTATGCGAAACCGGGCGGGTGAGGTAATTGGCTTAACCTGTCGAGTAGGGCGAGCCGTCTATGGCACGATCGGGATGATCCGTGATTTGGTGGAAACAGGGCGATCGATTCTCATGTTGGGTCGTCCCGGTGTTGGAAAAACGACGGCTCTGCGTGAGATTGCGCGGGTTTTGGCGGATGAATTGAACAAGCGAGTCGTGATCATCGACACCTCAAATGAAATTGCTGGAGATGGCGATATTCCTCATCCGGCAATTGGTCGGGCAAGGCGAATGCAGGTGGCTCGACCTGAGCTTCAGCATCAGGTGATGATTGAAGCGGTCGAAAATCATATGCCAGAGGTGATTGTAATTGACGAGATTGGCACGGAGTTAGAAGCTTTGGCCGCTCGTACCATTGCTGAACGAGGTGTGCAGTTGGTCGGTACGGCTCACGGCAATCAGATTGAGAACCTGATTAAAAACCCAACTTTGTCGGATCTGGTAGGAGGAATTCAGTCGGTCACGTTGGGAGATGATGAGGCGCGGCGCAGAGGCAGCCAGAAAAGCGTTTTGGAGCGTAAAGCCCCTCCAACGTTTGATATCGCTGTAGAAATGTTAGAGCGGCAAAGGTGGGTTGTGCATGAGGAAGTGTCTGAGACGGTGGACAGCCTGCTGCGGGGACGGCAACCCAATCCCCAGGTGAGAACGGTAAGCGAAACGGGCAAAGTCGTGATTACACACGAACTGTCTAGCGATTCGGTGGAATCGATGTCGAGGCGATCGCGCTCCACGCTGGGCGAACCCCGCAGTGGAAGCTTTGGTCAGGCACGGGGGCTTTCCCTAAGTGAGTCACGCGGTGGCTCTGGCAGAGACTCTTCTCAACGGACGGGATGGCGGAGTTCTGGACAAATGACACCTTTGCCGTCCTACAGTCGCAACGAACTCAAAAGCCGTTCATTGGCAGAACCTTTGCCGCAGGCGTACCTGGATCAGCAGGACTTTGATCAACTGCTGAACGAATCCCTGGATCGCTCATTTAGAGATCCAAGAGATGCCAATGCCTTTGAAGATCTGCCTCCGGCTGGTCCCAATGGTGAAGATTTGCCGCTGCACATTTACCCCTATGCCGTTAGCCGTCAGTTGCTTGATCAGGCAATTCAAACCCTGAATTTGCCGATTGTGTTAACGAAGGATTTAGATAGTGCGGATGCGGTATTGGCGTTGCGATCGCACGTTAAAAATCACTCCAAGCTGCGTCACGCGGCAAAAGCACACCAGGTAGCAGTTCATACAGTCAAGGCGAACAGTATGCCTCAAATCGTCCGGGCACTCCAGCGAATGCTGAATCTGGATGATCCGGGCAGCAACGAACCAGTAAACCTCAACCTGTTCTATCGCAGCGGCGATGAGGACGAAATTGAAGCACTGGAGGAAGCTCGACTTGCTGTAGAGCAAATCGTCATTCCTAGAGGGCAACCCGTAGAACTGCTGCCCCGTTCTGCCAAAGTCCGCAAAATGCAGCATGAGCTAGTAGAACACTACCGCCTCAAATCTTCCAGCTTTGGCGAAGAGCCAAACCGTCGCTTACGGATTTATCCGGCGTAAACCGATAATGATTACAGCAGTTTTCACCTGCATAAGACACAAATCTCTGTAAGGGTGAACGATTGCTATGCTGTAGCAATTTGGGAGGTTAAGTCTGCGTTGCGTTCTATTCAGCATCCCCTTCAATTCGGACAGACTTTTCAAAGTTCTGGTGCCCATTTTACCTATCGCGTTGTTGGTCCTTGCTGCCGACTGTTTGATCGGGAAGAACTCCCCTGGCCCTGCTGCCGACTTCAGTGGCATGGGAAGGAACCTAGTTGGCGACGTGTGGGTAGACGTTTTGTAGTGGACTTGGCAACTCAAAACTCACCCTCCTACTCGGTTGAGATTTTAGGACAGGAGTATTTTGGCGAGCCAATCGTGCTGACTCTGTATCCGGTGAAGCTACCACAGCCTGTGAAAGAGTGGTGGCATTCGAGAAGGATGAAGGACGAAGGATGAAGGACGAAGGATGAAGGGGCGGCTAGTTGGAGGTACGGAGGGGCGGTTTCTTCAAAGTTGTGCTTTGCGCTAATCTCAACAATTCTTGCAGTTGTGAATCTACAAAGTCGGAGGTCACGAGGGTTGCGCCTAGCTCGTAGAGCGTTTCAGGTAACTGGGTTGAGGCAAGCCCAACGGTAGGGATGCCTGCACTGACGGCAGAACGCATCCCGGAAGGGGAGTCTTCAAAGGCTAGCGTCGTTTCTGGTGAGGTTTCCAGGAGATTCATCGCTACCTGGTAAGGCATCGGGTCAGGCTTCCCCTTAGGCAAATCTTCTCCTAGCACAACCGCTGCAAAGGTGTCTTTGATGCCCAAAACTTTCAGCATAAATTCGGCATTCTCTCTGGGCGCGTTTGTCACCACCCCTTGTTTTAGCCCTTGAGCCTTTGCCCAGACGACAAGTTCCAGTAAGCCAGGTAAAGGAGTCAATAAGGTTTCAGCGAGTTTGCGAAATTCGGCTTCTTTACGGGCGCTTAGTGCTTGCCCTTCCTCCGGAGAAAGCTGGGGCAGCAAATCTTGAATGATTTGTGCGTTGAGCTTGCCGCTAAAACGGGTTCTGTAGAACTTGCTATCAATCTCTAAACCATACTCGCTCAAAACTTTCTGCCAGGTCTGAAAGTGGATGGGGTCAGAGTCAACCATTGTCCCATCCAGGTCAAACAAAAGTGCCGTGAGCATGGTTTCTCCTGCGGTAATGGGAATTTAATCAGCCAAATGTTGATTCGTTCCAGCCCCACATATAGCCTTTGGCATCTGCGAATTCGATGTAGGTGCGATCGCCAGCAATTCCCAACGCTTGATGAATGTGCTGACAAAAATCGTGGCTCATCGCCTGAGTTAACGCCGGACTCATTGACCCCACGCTTTTGACTTCGATGTAACAGGTCGGATCAGTAGTACCCGCAAAGGTCATCGACACATTTGGCTCAAACGCAGTCATCACGTAGGATTCTGGCTTACCCAAGTGTTTTGACAGACTCTTAGATAAACTTTTTAGCAGCGACTCAACCTCAGACTTTTCTGGAACCGAAACAGAAGTTTGAACTTTGATCAACGGCATAAGACTTTACCCACCATAATTCCAGCCTGTGCTTTCCAGGAGAAGTGGTTCGCCTTCTCGATGAACGCCAGCAGCAATCACTTCACCCACAAAAACCGTGTGGTCGCCCTGCTCAACGGCACTAATTACTCTGCATTCGACATAGCCAAGCGAGTCAGAGATAATTGGGCAGCCTGTCGCTTCGCCCAGATAAAACTCAATGTCTTCAAATTTGTTGCCGACTCGACGCTGAGGTTTGAAAAACTTCTGAGCAATTTCTTTTTGCCCTGCTTCCAGGACGCTCAGCGCAAACACCTGACTCGATTTAATCATGGCGTGAGATTTAGAGTCTTGCTTCACGCAATTCACCACGAGCGGCGGCTGAAAGGAAGCCTGCATCACCCAGCTAGCTGTGTAGCCGTTTACCTCCTCGCCCTCCTTCACGCCGCACACATAGAGTCCATGAGGGATTTTACGCAATATTGTTTTTTTAGCCTGTTCGTCTAACAAGGGTCTTGTGTCTCATACGCGCTACGCCATTCAGTTTAATATCAAACTTGAAATAGAACTAATCGTTTAACTTCAGGCTGAAGTGAAAGGACGCGATCGCCATTCCCTGCCGAAAATAAAACCGATGGGCCCTGGCTCGGTGGGTGGCACTGTCAAGCTGGAGAGAAGTGCAGTGTTGCGATCGGGCGTAGTCAGCGAGCCAATCCATTAAGGATTTGCCGTGCCCTTTAGAGCGTTCTGAATCGTCTGAAACTAAATCATCAACATACAGAAGTCGTCCATGACCCAGCATTTCTAAAATTCTGAATCCGGCGATCGCCCTCACTCTATCCTCTTCCAAATACACTAGACGATAGCCGCTCTCTTGCTGGCGCTTGACCTGCTCTACAAAAGTAGCTTCAGTCAGATGAGGGCGAAGCTGGACAACGACCAGAAAGCACTTGGCAATATCAGTATCAGCAGTAGCAAACTCGATCGGCACCGCACTCCCTCCCCCGTACAATTCTTAACTGGCAGAGCTATCTTTGCATAATGACAGACGTTGCAGAATCCCATAGGCTGAAGTCATAGTGATGACGCTGGCTAGGCTATGGCTCGACTCAAAATTGTGAATCAGTTTGACAGCAGCTTTACGCTCGATCCAGAGGCGAAAGCAGCTTTGTTTGAACTGCTGACTCAGGAAAATTTTCTGGCACAGGTGGCGCAGGTGGTGAAGGGCGATCGCCTCGAATTTACCCAACTGCTGTTTCAACCCGTCCCCTATACCGAAGCCGCACCCAAGGGGATGCCCGTTGAATATGAGCAGTATCACGAGTCTCCAGACTACGCCATCATCAACGTACCGCCCAACTTCATGTTTAAGGCAAAAATCTTTCAGCCCAGCCGCCTCTGTGCAATTTACCGAAAAAGATGACTTCCACTCCCAACATTCCATCCCTGGCTAGCCTGGATCATATTCCCTACATAGACCAAAACGGGCAATTGACCAATCAGTTTGAAGGCAAGGTCGGCGTTTATGCCATCTTCGATCAGGAAAAAACACTGCAATTCATCGGTTACTCCCGTGATGTCTACCTTAGCCTCAAACAGCATTTAGTCCGACAGCCGCAACACTGCTACTGGTTAAAAGCACAGACTATAGAGCGCCCCAGCCGTACTGTTTTGGCAGAAATTCGAGATGCCTGGATTGCTGAAAACGGCACCTTACCTTCAGGCAATGGCGCAAACGAAGCCCTGTGGAATCAACCGATTGATGCCAAGCCTGCAATGACAGCCGATGAGCAAACAAGCTATGCAGCAGGAGATGGGTTAACTCAAATTAAACTGCTCAAACAGGCAGCGCGGCGAGTCGAAGAGCAGCTTCTAACCGCACTTGAGGCTCGTGGGGTACAGATGCAAATCCGGTTTAATCCCAAACTTAAAGAAAGTGGATTACTCGATTTGAAGTAATCGTTAGACAATTCATACTTGATGGGGGCGATCGCCAATCCGATTAAGACATGAAAAGTCTAATTCGTCACCCAATAGGAGTAGGGGCGTAGCATTCGGCAGGTAGAGCTTGAAATAAACCGAGGGTTCTTGCCCGAATGCTACGCCCTTACAGATATTCGCTAAAAAAATTAAGTGCGTTACTCCCAACGAAGATAACGCGCTTAATGATTGGGCAGAAATGGTCTCAACAAGCTTACTTGATAGAGACCTTGCCGCCTGCTTCTTCGATCTGCTTCTTGGCTTCTTCCGCTGCTTCTTTGGCGATCGCTTCCTTTACAGGCTTGGGTGCAGACTCAACCAGATCTTTGGCTTCTTTCAAGCCCAGACCGGTCAAAGTCCTTACCACCTTGAGAATTGCGATCTTCTTGTCCGCAGGAACTTCTTCCAAAACCACATCAAATTCGGTCTTTTCTTCGACCTCTTCAGCCGGAGCCGCCGCCGCTGGAGCCGCCATCGCAAAACCGCCCATCGGAGCAGCAGCGGTGACACCAAAGGCTTCTTCAATTTGCTTCACCAGGTCAGCCGCTTCCAGCAAGGTCAGCGACTTTAGCTTCTCAAGAATTTCATCAGTCGTAGCAGACATAAAATTACTCCAATGTTTAGTTTCTGTCTTTGTTTGGTTTGGCTTGAGTCTTTAAGAATTTGAGATATCTAAAACTCAAAGCTTGACTAAGCCGCTTCTTGGTCTTGGTCTTTGTCTTTATCCGCAACCGCTTGTAAAACACGAGCCAAAGACGCAGGAACCTCGTTGATGCCAGTGGCAATCTTGGTCGCAACCGCGTTGATCGCACCGGCCACCTGACCCATCAATTGCTCCTTAGAGGGCAGGTCTCCAATCGCCTTCACGTCTGCTTCGCTGAGGGCACGTCCCTCCATTACCCCACCGCGAATGGCAGTCTTCTTAGAGGCTTTTTGGAAATCCTGGTAAGCCTTGATAGCTCCACCAATATCATCCTTAACCAGCAAGAACGCAGAAGACTCTTTACAAAACTCCGTCATCGGCTGCCAGTTTGCGTCACCGTCAACCGCGATTCGCATCAGCGTATTTTTGGTGACGGTGCAGGATGTCCCCGTCGGGCGCAGTCGGTTCCGCAAATCTGTGATTTCAGAAACAGATAGCCCTTTGTAGTCAATTACCAGCGCCAATTGAGATTGGCTCAAGTTATCCTTAAGCTCGGCTACAATGGCCTGCTTATTTTCCAGTGTTCTACCCATACATCTCTCACCTCCTGAATCGGGTACCAACGACCAAACCTTTTCCCTTTCTTTCAGCTTTTTAGATAAAGCCTTTTCAAATAAGACCCTGCAACCAAAAACCCCGGACATCTAGCCGGGGTTCTCGCAGTCTTTCACGTTTTGCAACCCCTGGATCAAAAGGGCAGCAATTCCGAAAAAGTGGAAAAAACCTCGGCAGGATAATTAAGCTTCTAGCCCCTGCTGTCTATGGCTTTAACTATTCAATTGAAGACTTGGGCATAGAGACTTCTGCTTTTGTAAAGAACGCAGTTCTAAAAGGTAAAGCTTTTCTAGAGTAGCGTGAATTGACTAAGCAATATCCGTCAATTTTAGATCACGCAGGGCATTGACATCTACCTGAATGGATGGCCCCATTGTGGCAGAAATATATACGGTTCGCCAGTAGCGGCCTTTAGCGCCAGAGGGTCGGTTGCGGTCGATTGTCTCTTGCAGCGCTTTTAAGTTGGTTAGCAGGTCTTCTGGTGTAAAAGAGGCTTTACCAAACAGGACGTGAACAATCCCGGTGCGATCGGCGCGGAATTCTAATTTTCCGGCTTTGAATTCAGCGATCGCCTGCGTCACATCAAACGTCACCGTACCGCCCTTAGGAGAAGGCATCAAACCACGAGGCCCCAACAATCGACCCAACTTTGCCACTTGAGGCATCATGTCTGGCGTTGCCACCAGCACATCAAAATCCATCATGCCCTTCTGGATCTCGTCAATCAGTTCCTCAGAACCCGATAAATCAGCGCCAGAATTTGTCGCCTCTGTCACCTTCTCACCCCTAGCGATCACCGCCACCCGAATCGTTTGTCCGGTTCCTTTGGGCAACGCTACGGTAGTCCGTAATTGCTGGTCGGTGTACTTCGGATCAATTCCCAAACGAATGTGTGCCTCAGCTGATTCAGAAAACTTAGCCGTTGCCGTCTCTTTAAGCAAAGTCAAAGCCTCTAACGGTTCGTAGGGGCGATCTTCGACTTTCTTTTGCAGTTCCTGTAATCGACGCGATAGCTTCTTTGTCATTTCTCCATCCCTGGGGTGCTAACG
>JAAUTN010000515.1 GCA_012031415.1 Leptolyngbyaceae cyanobacterium SM1_4_3
CGATCATCTCCTGAGTAAATTTAATGCGAATGATACTCACAACTGTCCCTATCACTCAAAGGTAGATTACCTCGTCATATCGTTGATGGAAGAGGACAATCTAAAAATCTATTCCTTAGCCGTGATGAGTATACTGCGGATTTTTTAGGCAGTTTGGATTTACAGATGAAGAAGTGAGAACTTGTTGAAGTAGAGAAAAGCGTGAGTGCGTAGGGCTAATATAGCCTCTGAGATGCCAGAGTTTTGTTGATCCAGTTAGAGTCAAAAATAAGCTGGTAGATGCGATTGTGAACGGTGAGACGATCGTGGTGTTTGATCACGAGTCCAGATAGCAGGAGTTCTGTTTGTTTCAGGGTGTCTGATTCAGGAATTTCTTCTTGATGCCAAACTTTTTGGTAGAGAGTGAGCAGTTCAATGGCGCGGAGGTTATCTTTGAGGAGGCGATCGCGAATAGTTCTCAGATGCTCTGGTTCGTCATTAAATTCCCAGTTGTCGATAATGTGAGTTTGTATTAACTCTTCGATCCAGGCAGCTTCTTGATTTACAGGAATTTCGGATTGAGAGTTGCGGATGAGCCGACAAACTTTTTGAGTTAAAAACGGTTGTCCATTGGTCCAGGCAATTACTTCTCGCAGAACGGCCTGTGGATTTTTTACTTTTTCTGCTAGTCCTTGCAGTAGGGGCTGTGCTTCGTGAAGCTGAAAGTCTTTGAGCGGAATTGCTTGACCGATATTGAACGGGGTGCGGCTCTTGTCGTGGGTCAGTTGGGAAGGGGTGGCAACACCAAATAGAGCAAACGTGAGTCGCCCATAGTCGGCGTGGTCAGCGCGTTTGTTGTAGCAGGCGCGAAGCAGTACAAAAAAGTCATCAATCTCAAAGTCGAGGTTAATTACGCTGTCAATTTCATCGATGAAGATAACGATCTTTTCGGAAATGTGAGTCAGTAAGATGTCGTGAAAAAACTCTCCTAAACGCTGTACGGGAGATAGGAAGCTGCGATCGCGCCACCAGTCCCGAATATTCACCCGATCCAATAAATTAAAGTTGCTGGCAAGAGAATAGATGAATCCTGCATACCACTGCTCAGCGGTGAGTCGGCGATTGCCAATCTCAGAAATATCAATGGCTGCACAGGCAAAGCCTTCCGCCTGCAAACGGCGCATGATCTGCACTCGCAGGCTAGATTTACCCATTTGACGGGCATTAAACACATAGCAAAACTCACCGCGCTTGAGTCCGGCGTAGAGGTAGCGATCGCCCTGTCGCACCACATAAGTCGGGGCATCCAGCGGCAAACTGCCGCCCACCTGATAATCATAGGTCATCGCGTCTTCTGTACTTCTGAGCAACGCATTTTCAATCATTAGTTCGGCTTGCGTTGCCTTAAGAATTTGCAGCGTTTCAGATAGCTCATGCGTTCGTTCAATTACTTTTTCTTCCAGAATTTCCTTTTGTTGCTTCTGGTCGGTGATATCTTCAATAATGCCTTCGTAATAGAGTAAGTGACCGTCCTCATTTCGCACTGCCCGTGCATTTTCCTCTACCCAAATGATGCTGCCATCCTTGCGATAGCTTTGATACACCCTATTTTTCACTTCTCCGGTGTCCGCCATTTGCTGCCGAAACGCCTGCCGCCCTACCGGATCAACATAAAGCTGCTGTTCAATATTAGTCACGCTAGCGATCATTTCATCAGGTGAAATGTAGCCATATATTCTCGCCATTGCAGGGTTAACGCGAATAAAGATGCCGTGTGGGGTAGACTGATAAATGCCTTCCAGCGCATTCTCAAAAATGCCCCGATAATTTTCCTCCGCAATCTGGAGCGCTGCCTCTGCCCGTTTTTGCTCTGTGATGTTACGAATAATCATTAATACCTCATCCTGACCCGTAACGACCATTCGCACTTCCTCATACTGCAAATGTCCGTCAATCGATAACTGCTGTTCGTAGACCTGCATTGCTCCAGTTTGCAGTGTTCTTTGGATATAGTGCATTCGCCGCTGCGCTTCCACAGGCGGCAGTGATTCATAAACAGTTGTTCCAATCTGAAACTGATCGCTACCGTGAATTGCCAGTCGATTTCTACCCTGAATATCGCGATAGGTGCCATCTCGACTCACCCGAATCAGCAAATCTGGCATGGCCGCAATCAAAGCTCGATTGTTTGCCTCACTCTGCTGAAGCGCCCACTCAGACTGCTTGCGCTGCGTCATATCCCGAACAATGACCAGTACTTCGTTTGGGTTAAGGGGAATCAGTCGCGCCTCTTCGTAGTGATAGTCTTCTTCCAATTCCAGTTCATATTCATAAACTTGTAGTTCTCCTGTTGTCAGGGCTTGTTGAACGTAGTGCATTCGCTCCTGGGCAATGTTGCGGGGCATCAGGTCATAGATATTTACGCCAACATGAAAGCCATCTTCTTTGAGCGTTCGAGTCGTTTTACCAGGAATAATTCCTAGATAGGTGCCATTACTGTGAATTCGCATGAGTAAGTCAGGAATGGCACTAACGATCGCCTGGTTTGTTTGCTGTGCTTGCCTCAACTCTTCCTGGGCCCGCTGCCGTTCGGTAATATCAATGCCAACGACAACAATCGCTGCTCCCTGCTGATATTTCTGGGCGGCAAACAGGTAATAGCGTTCCTCACCATTTACCTGAATTGGAATTTCCTCTGAGACGGCACTGGTAGAACCGTTCAGAAAGTCCTGTATAAAAGTGATGTAGTTAGGACTATTGCCAACAACTCCAATCGGGTTGCCAATAATTGCTTCAGGTGCAAGGTGTAAGCTTTGAGCCAGATAAGAATTGATGCCCAAATAGATACCGTCTGAAGCAATCCAGGAAATCGCTCCGGGAACAGCATTGAGGACGGCTTCAAGCTGTTCGTTGGCGTTAGCTAACTCATCTTTTGTTTTCTGTAAGTCTGCGTTGCGCGTCTCCAGGGCGACAAAAGAATCTTGAAGCTGGCTTGCCATCTGGTTAAAGGACTGGGCCAACTCACCTAACTCATCCGTGCGATTGATTTCAACGGGTTTGCTCCAGTCTCCTTTAGCAATATCTTTAGCGGCGGCGTTGAGGCGCAGAATCGGTTTTGTTACCCAGCGGGCAGTCAGAATGCCAGCGCCAATTGCCGTGATGAGTGAGAGGACATAAAGGATAAAAGTGGCACGAGTATTTTCCTGAATTTCGCCCATAAAATCGGCTTCAGGAACAACTACTACAATCAGCCAATCGATGCCGCGCCCATCCTGAAAGGGTAAGACTTGCACTAACTGTTGTCGTCCGTCTAGCTTGTAGTTAAGCTGCTCTGCCTGCTGAATGGCGTTGAAGTTCTGAAAACGCTCCTGTAAGTAAGTAGCGGTGCCGCGAATGAGCAAATCGGTACTCTCGGTCGCAAGGCGATATTTTACTTCGTCTCCTTGTTCTTCTATCAGTGTTTCTTGAGTAGAGGTGGCAACGAGAGTGCCAGAACGCTCCATGATGAAGGTTTCTCCCGATCGCCCTACATCCAACGTTTGCAAAAAAGCACTCATTTCTGCGGGCAAAATAAAGTCTGTCGCACAGACTCCAATCAGTTGATTGCTGCGATTGTAAACGGGAGAACTGGCGGTAATGGTAGGCAATTGGGTATCAAAATCTAGATAGATTTCGCTCCAGGCGGCATCTCGACGCGCTTTAGCAACTCTGTACCAGGGACGCACACGAGCATCGTATTTGTTGTTTCCAACCCCCTGTAAGGTGGTGCGATCGCCCACATTGCTCAAGTTGTAATAATGCCCCAGATATCCTGTTTGCTGGTTATAGGTGATCAGTTGCAAAGAGCGATCGTCCTCGTTGCGCCCCACACCCAGTAGCGATCCATCTTGCTCGCTAGCGCAATAGATTAAATTAGTGTTGGGATAGATTCGAGCTTGTTCCCACAGTTGATTAAATCCTTCAGCCTGAAGAATATTGATATCTCCCTCTACCAGAGCGCTAGCGTTAACTCGATTCAGTGAGTGAGGAATGTCTACATAGGATTGAAGCTGTTGCTCAATTCGGGCAGTGATTTCATGACGAAGCTGAGAGGACAGGTCTTGTACCGTCTCCTGTCCGTTGCGAAAGGATAAATATCCAACTAGCCCGATTGCCCCAGCTAGCTGTAGCACAAAAGGAACGATCAGAATCGATCGCAGCGATGATGAACGCAATCTCATGTAGAAACCTTCTCCGCGAGGCGATCGCGAAAATATTTAGCATAGAGTACACAACTTGGAACCGCCTGACTTCCCTGAAGATGCACCAAACCTAAGCTTTGCAACTGAAACGCCTGAAC
>JAAUTN010000106.1 GCA_012031415.1 Leptolyngbyaceae cyanobacterium SM1_4_3
GTTTACCTATCGCTTATCAGTCAGTGAGGGTAGGCAGTGCCCACCCTACTTCTGCTGTGACTGTAGATTCGGCGAGCCTAAACCAGGCAACCTTGCATGGAATGCTGTACCAGAACAATTACGGCTTCAGCAACCGAGGCAGATTCGTTGGGGTTCACCGTGATGATAGGGGGACATTTGTTTGCATCTAAATACCCCAAAGCAATGGCGATATTTTCGGCATCCCATGCTGCCGGACAGTCTGCATGAGTCAGACCGATGATCATCGGAATTTGCGATCGTGCTTCATGAACCCCAGGATGCGACGGGCCGACCGAAACTCATGAGGTCGGTGAGCCGCTACCAGCAGGATGTAGGCATGAGCCTTGCGGATGAGAATGTCCCACATAAAGTCAAAGCGGGATTGCCCTGGTGTTCCATAAAGATGCAGCGCCATTGACGGCCCAAACTGTAATCGCCCAAAGTCAAAGGCAACCGTTGTCCTTTTCTTTAGCATTAAAGTTTCGTCCGTAGCTCGACGGTCAGTGTCAACCACCTCGATCTCGCTGACCGAACGAATGAAGGTAGACTTTCCGGCCCCTACAGGGCCGGTTACTACCAGGCGCATGATTTCCATTAAGCCTCACTCGGTAGAAGGGGGAATGTAGTAGGTGGTAGGTAGTAGGTGGGGGGGGGGGAAAGCGGTCTTCTCGTCTACTACCCTGATGAGTCAAGCCAGGTAGTAGGTAGTGGTAGCAGATGGGGAAAAGCAGTCTTTCCCACCTACCACCTAGTACCTACCACCTGCCACCTACCTGATTAACTTCGCAATCCTTAATCGATTCGCGTGTTGCCCTACATCAGAACTAGCTTTAGCTCTGTCAGGGCGCGTTTGATTTCAAGCATTAGCAAGCCTTGCTTGGCAGATTGGTTCGCTAACACCAGGAAAACTGCGTCTTCACCGCAGCTTGTCAGAACACCGTAGCCCTGGTTGCCTTCTACGTAAATGCGATCGATTGTGCCTCTAGCCAACTCATTACCAATGCGTTCGCCCAGAGACAGCATCGCGGCAGACATTGCAGATACCCGTTCTTCATCCATTGCTCCGGGCAGGCTGGTTGCTAGGGGCAAACCATCGGGTGTAACCACTGCTGCGCCCTGAACGTCATTGGTAGAAGTGACAAAGTTTTGCAGAATGCCGCTAAGTTTTTCGGTACTGATAGCCATGATAAAATCCTTTTCAAGTCTTGGTAGGTGGTCAGATTTAAGCAGGTGAAATGAGCTAGGGAGAGTCGTTTTCAGAGTGAGCAAAACTACATTGCGTGGGCACCTGTAGCAATGAGCCGCTTAAACAATCCTTCAGTCCAGCCTGTTTCTTTGAGGACGGCAGCAGAGGAGACTTCAACATACGCTTGCTCAATAAATGCCAGGTCAATCATGCAAATGCGCCCGAGGGATTCTTGCACCGCATCCGGCATCCCATCTGCTTGCCGACGCTTGCCGACTTCTTGAACAACCGTCGCCATTGCTGGAACGACGTGTTGAGGGCCGATGCCGATCTGGACGTGAACCAAGCCAATCCGCCAGCGGCGATCGGCATAAGCGTTTCCCCACTCATCCATCCCTGTAAACATTTCGTGGAACCATTGCACAAAGGTTTCCCGCAGACGGTGAGTTCTACCTTCAGATGCGTTGAGGATGCTGCTCATTTCTGCATCACGACCTAAGTAAGCGTAAAAGTGGTCAGCCATTTCGGGTGCAACTTTCAAACCCCACTCTGCATTGGCTTGCAGCAACGCCCTATCTTCAGCGGTGAAGCCAATACGGGTAGACATTTTGTTCATAAAGGCATGTGGCTCTAAAGCCATAGGGCTATGCTCCTTGTTGAGGTGGAATTGATTTAATTCATCAGCCTCTTTGTAGCAACTCAAACTGAATAGGGGGAGGGGGTGAATACGTACTTTTTGGCTAATTTCAAAAAAACGAAATTTGTTCAATCACTGTCTGATTTCACGTTCAAAAGTTAAGCAATTCTGTTTTTTGAACGGTTTTGAGCAACTTCAAAGATTGAACCTCTAAAGTTGACTAGCTTTGAATTGGCTTAAGAAATATGAATAACTGTATCTGAATATCCGACTTGAGTTCTTGCTTGTTTGGAGAAATTACCGGAATCGGTGAAATCACAAAAAAGCAACAGATGCATTGTTTATTTATTTAGCTGGATTTAAGTTTCTGAACGTTAAGCAGTGTAAAGAATTAAATACAGATGATAATTCGTCAGATTTAGGCGAAGTTTTACGCAGAGCTTTTTGTGATGTCCTGCTAAACGACTTTGCTGAATCGCCGCAATTTTCTTTACCGTAAGTTTACGGAATTTCTCTACATATAAGTTTAAATACGATGAAAATTCTTTCCCTACTCGATCCTAGAGAAGCGCGGAGTGAGAACTGTACCTTATCAAGGTGGACGACAAATTGTATAGGGACGAAGTTTGGGTTGAAAATTTTGACGAGAAATTCTTTTGAAATTTTCCTGATGGCAAAGGGGCAACTGGAATAGAGGGATGGTAGATGCACCCTGATTTAACCTCTGGCTTCGCGCCAGGGGTTTTTATTTTTGTAGCAGAAAGGAGGGTGTGGTAGCTTTTGTCTAGTCCATCAGTCAACCTAAAGAAGGTAGAAGTGCCTGCTTGTAGTGCTGTATGACAATAAGTGATGACAATAACTAAGGGTTTAACTTCTCTGCCTTTGCCTCCGGGACGCTATGGTCTGCCTGTGCTGGGTGAAACGTTGAGCTTTTTGGCGATCGCCATTTCGCCCAAAAACGTCATCAGCAATATGGGGCCGTGTTCAAAACGCGCCTTTTGGGAAAGCCAACTATTTTTATGCGTGGGGCAGAGTCCAATCGGTTTGTTCTGACTCATGAGAATCAGTACTTTATCGTGACCTGGCCGCCCAGCACAAAGGCGCTTTTGGGTCCGCTTTCTCTAGCTCTGCAAACGGGGGAGACGCATCAGTCGCGACGTAAACTTTTGGCCCAAGCTTTTCTACCCAGAGCGCTGTCGGGATACATTGCGGCGATGGAAGACATCACTCAACGCTACCTAAAAAGCTGGGAAGAGCAGCGATCGCTGACCTGGTATCCAGAATTGCGAAACTACACGTTTGATATTGCCTGTAAGCTGCTGGTTGGCTTTGATGCAGGTTCTCAAACGCGGTTAGGTCATTTGTTTGAAGTGTGGTGTGAGGGACTGTTTTCGCTGCCGCTAAACTTTCCCTGGACGCGGTTTGGGCGGGCGCTAAAGGCGCGAGATTTGATGCTCAAGGAGTTGAAGTCGATTATTCGCGATCGCCAACAGTCCACCGATCCAGGCAATGATGCATTGGGCTTACTGATTCAGGCACGCGATGAAGCGGGCGATCGCCTGACTCTCGAAGAACTGAAAGATCAAATTTTGCTGCTGCTGTTTGCCGGACATGAGACGCTGACTTCGGCGATCGCATCCTTTTGTTTGCTGATGGCGCAGCATCCTCAAATCTTTGAGCGAGTACGGCAAGAACAGCAGCAGTTTCTCTGGGATGCACCGCTGACACTGGAACAGCTAAAGCAAATGAGCTACCTGGAACAAGTCCTCAAGGAAGTTTTGCGATTGATTCCTCCGGTGGGTGGTGGCTTTCGGGAAGTGCTGCAAACCTGTGAACACAATGGCTTCTGCATTCCCAGTGGGTGGAATGTGCTATATCAAATTGGGCCAACTCACAAAGACGAAGCAGTCTATCCTCAACCTGATCTCTTTGACCCCGATCGCTTTAACCCAGAGCGTACCGCTTCCCTGGAAGAACAAAAATATGGCTATGTGCCTTTTGGCGGCGGCATTCGAGAGTGCATTGGCAAGGAATTTGCGCGGCTGGAGATGAAGCTATTTGCAGTTCACCTGGCGCGACACTATGAGTGGAAATTGCTGCCTCAAGACTTAGAAATGGTGACGATTCCTACTCCTCGACCTGGTGACGGCTTAAAAGTTGAGTTTTTGCCCCTGCAAAAAACTTCATAGTGCTGAATCTACACCTGTTTTACTTCGGTTTTCCATCCCGGCAAAACTTGCTTGCGGCGATACATTAGTAGACATGAGCTACACAAATGTTTATAAAGCGAGGTGGCTGCGATGATATTTTTTGCCCTATTCATTGCGAGTTGGGTGGTTGCAGCCCTGCTCGATACTCAAGCTTATTTTTTGGGACAGTCTAAGCCGATTCATTCCCGTAACTGGCTGATTCCCAAGTTTCATGTACTGGCTGAGTCGCTAACGAGTCAGCAGATTGACTACGCTGAGCGGGCTTCTAGCTATGACCCAGGTCGCTATTTGGCTCGACTTGATTGAGCGTGTTCATGGCTAGTGCAATTTTTATGTAGTGAGGCTTTACGCAAATGTTTGAATATTTCAGTGACAAGGCGATCGCCGTCATTATGCTGTCTCAGGAAGAAGCTCGACGCATGGGGCACAATTTTGTCGGCACGGAGCAAATCTTGCTGGGCGTGATTAAGGAAGCGACCAGCGTAGGGGCAACCGTTTTAAGCGAAATGGGCATTACCTATGAGAATGCCCATACGGAAGTGGAAAAGCTGATTGGTCGCGGTTCTGGCTTTGTGCCAGCAGAGTTGCCGTTTACACCCAAAACCAAGCAAATCTTAGAAGGAGCCGTACAGCAAGCTCGACAGATGGGTAATCCCTCGGTTGGGCCAGCTCACATTCTGCTTAGTCTGGTGCAGGACAAAGATAACGTTGCCGCTAAGGTGTTGCAAAACCTGGGACTTGACCTGAGCAAAATTCGCACTCAGATTATTCGAGCGCTGGGTGAAACTTCGCCTGTAGCAGCAGGTGTGCAGGGTCGTCCAGCAGCTAGCCGCTCTAACAGAAGTGGAGGAATGCTGGAAGAGTTTGGTACGAACCTGACGCAAATGGCGACCGAGGGCAAGCTTGATCCGATGGTAGGACGTGAGCGGGAACTAGAGCGGGTGATCCAGATTTTGGGTCGTCGCACGAAGAATAATCCAGTGCTGGTGGGTGAACCAGGTGTAGGTAAGACGGCGATCGCCGAAGGTCTGGCCCAGCGTATCGCCGACCAAAACGTTCCCCCAACGCTGTATGACAAGCGGGTGATTAGCTTGAACATGGGTTCGCTGTTAGCGGGAACCCGGTTTCGCGGCGACTTTGAAGAACGTCTGACGCAAATCATTAGCGAAGTGCGTGAGTCTGATGACGTGATTCTGGTAATCGACGAGATTCACACACTGGTTGGTGCAGGTTCAAATGAGGGCGGCATGGATGCTGCAAATATGCTCAAACCTGCTCTGGCGCGGGGCGAAATGCAGTGTATCGGGGCGACCACGCTAGACGAATACCGCAAGCACATTGAGCGAGATGCAGCATTAGAGCGGCGTTTTCAGCCTGTGATGGTAGGTGAGCCGACGGTGGAAGAGGCGATCGTCATTCTGCGTGGATTGCGTCCTCAGTATGAGCAACACCACCGTTTGACCATTACGGATGCAGCCCTGGAAGCTGCTGC
Organism: Leptolyngbyaceae cyanobacterium SM1_4_3; assembly: GCA_012031415.1. GTDB lineage: Bacteria > Cyanobacteriota > Cyanobacteriia > Elainellales > Elainellaceae > JAAUTN01. The sequence goes on from JAAUTN010000106.1 coordinate 5,547, forward strand.
AAAGCTGGCAGACCGCTACATTCCCGATCGATTCTTGCCGGACAAGGCGATCGACTTGATTGACGAGGCGGGTTCAATGGTTCACCTGAGACATTCTCGCCAGTCTCCGATTCGGGATCTGAAGCGGGAATTGAGCCAGGTGACTGAGGAGAAGAAGATCGCAGTTACCGATCAGGATTTTGACCAGGCTGGAAAACTGCGCGATCGCGAAATGACACTTGAGGCAAAAATTCAGCAGTTTCGGGAGGCAGAGCAGCAAGGCTCGGTCGTTCAACCAAAACCTTCTGTGAGCGAAGAGGACATTGCTCAAATCGTGGCTTCCTGGACAAGCATTCCAGTGAGTAAGCTGACCGAATCGGAATCTGCTTCGCTGATGCACCTAGAAGCAACGTTGCATGAGCGAGTTGTGGGTCAAGAGGAAGCAGTGACAGCGGTAGCGCGTTCAGTGCGGCGATCGCGCGTCAAACTCAGCAGCCCCAACCGCCCGATCGCTAGCCTGATCTTCTCTGGGCCAACCGGAGTCGGAAAAACCGAATTGGCTAAGGCGCTGGCAATCAGCGTGTTTGGCTCTGAAGAGGCAATGATTCGCCTCGATATGTCGGAGTACATGGAGTCGCATACCGTCTCTAAGCTGATCGGTTCGCCTCCTGGGTACGTCGGCTATGACGAAGGCGGGCAGTTGACCGAAGCAGTGCGTCGCAAGCCTTACACCGTCATTCTGCTTGACGAAATTGAGAAGGCGCACCCCGATGTCTTCAATATGCTGCTGCAACTGTTGGAAGATGGCCGCTTGACTGATGCTAAAGGTCGCACGGTTAGCTTTAAGAATACGCTGCTGATTATGACCTCCAACATTGGTTCCAGGGTGATTGAGAAAGGGGGGGGTGGTCTGGGCTTTGAGGTCTCCAGTGAGGCGGCGGCGGCATCTCAGTACAACCGAGTGCGATCGCTCGTCAACGAAGAGCTAAAACAATACTTCCGTCCTGAGTTGCTCAACCGACTAGACGAGATTATTGTCTTCCGTCAGCTTAACCGCGACGAGGTGAAGCAGATTGCAGATATCATGCTGCGTGAAGTTTCCAATCGTCTGGCGGAGCAAAACATTTCCCTGGAAGTTACGGAGGCGTTCAAAGAGCGTTTAGTGGCTGAAGGCTATAGCCCTGCGTATGGGGCACGTCCACTGCGGCGGGCGATCGCTCGTTTGCTTGAAGACAACCTGGCTGAAGCGATGTTGGCAGGACGGATTGGAGCGGGAGATGTGGCGATCGCCGACATCGACGATGACGGTCAAATCCAGATTCAACCCCAACAACAGTCAGTTCAAAACCCAGTCGGAGTTCTTTAATCCTTCCCCGCACCTCGTTCCCAGGCTCCGCCTGGGAATGCCCACAGCGAGGCTCTGCCTCGTTTAGGTGCAGGAGGCAGAGCCTCCAACCTGGCATTACAAGGCAAAGCCTTGTAACGAGGAAAATGAAGATCACCAAAATCCAAGAACCTTCATACTTTCCTGGGGGAGGTGTGAAGGTTCTTTGTGTTTTAGAAACTCTTAACAGCAAGTATGCGGATTTTTGGGAAATTGCACCGAAGACCGTTATTTGAGGCACCATAACATTTGGCAGCCCAGCAGTCCTTTCGATGAGCTTTTCTGCTGTGACTCCCCTACTTCAGACCCTCTCCACTTCAGACGAAGTGACCCTCATGTCTACCACCACCTGGACTCGTCGCCACATCATCTCCCTGGCTGACTTCACCAATGAGGAATACGACACCGTTTTGCGGACTGCTGCGAGCTTTCGGGAGGTGCTGTCACGCCGTACTAAAAAAGTGCCTACGCTGCAAGGGCAAGTTGTTGCCAATCTGTTTTTTGAACCCTCAACCCGCACTCGCAGCAGCTTTGAACTCGCTGCCAAAAGGCTCTCAGCCGACACGCTCAACTTCACCCCTGGTAGCTCTTCACTCACCAAAGGGGAAACCATTCTGGATACTGCCAAAACCTATTTGGCAATGGGCACCGACCTGATGGTAATTCGGCATCGTGAAGCAGGCGTACCGCAGGCGATCGCCACCGAAATGGATCGGCTCGACTCCAACGTTGGCGTACTCAACGCCGGAGACGGACAGCATGAACATCCTTCCCAAGCCCTGCTTGACCTGTTTACCATCTGTTCTGCCCTCGACCCAGACTATCCCAGCTTTTCTCTATTAAAAGGGAAAAAAGTGGCGATCGTCGGCGACATCTTGCACTCCCGCGTAGCCCGCTCTAACATTTGGAGCCTCACCGCCAGCGGAGCCGAAGTTCACCTGGCTGGCCCACCCACCCTGCTGCCTAAGTTATTTGAACAGTACACCGCATCCCGCGATCGCCCTTCCTCATCCCTCATCCCTCATCCCTCCCCAGGCAAACTCTTCCTTCACTGGGATCTCAACCCCGCTCTGGAAGATGCAGATTTTGTCATGACCCTACGTTTACAGAAAGAGCGCATGACTCAAAACTTGCTGCCCAGCTTGCGGGAATATCATCAGCAGTTTGGAATTACGAGCGATCGCCTCAAACTCTGTAAACCTAACGTCAAAGTGCTGCATCCTGGCCCGACCAACCGAGGCGTAGAAATTAGCTCAGAGCTAATGGACGACCCAAAAATCAGCCTGATTCCTCAGCAAGTTACCAGTGGCGTAGCGGTTCGCATGGCGTTGCTGTATCTCATGGGGAGCGGCAAAGCTTAATTTATTATGGTCATTGACCTGACGTGCAACTAAGGATCTGAAAACTTTGGTTTCTTGTAAAGCAGGCAAGATGCCTGCTTGTGGACGGGCAAGATGTCCATCCCACAAGAGGCTTGAAAAAATTGCACATTCGGTCATTGACCATTAGCTATGAACCATTGTCAAAGGGCGAAGGACACATGACGAAAATCCAGGAATTGCGCTCTAATTAATCGAGAACTGCTATATTAAGCAACCGTTAGGGGCGTGTCAAAAGAGTTCGCTATTTTGCTGCTTTTTCGACACGCCAGGGATTAAAATCAGTACAGAAGTACTATCTTGCAACTATGGTTCAATACACGTTAGCCCAGAGTCCTGAAGTGATCTTGACCGTTCCGGGTAAAGATTCATCCAAAGCTCGTGATAAGGCGATGGATCAACTGCTGGAATTGATGGAGTCAGGTGAACTGCCAACTGATTTATCAGATGGATTTAGTCCGCAACAGTTTATTGAAGTTAAAGAGCCAAAACCCGTGACGACTGATGATGAAGATGCCGTAACTCAGGCAGTGCAAGTTCTCAGCAACCTGGCAAATCTGAAGCTAAAGGTGCAGTCCTCCCGCGCTGAGGCAATGAAGGTACGTGCCCAAGTTGACACCTTGTTTACGGATGAGGCAGTCGATGAGGCAGAGCTAGAGCGCATGAAGGAAGGTTTTAAGGTTCTCAAAGCGTTTGCCCAGTCCAATTTGCGCTATCGGGAAGCTCGTACCCAGGCTGAAGAGGCTCGTGCGGTGCTAGACAAAGCTCTGTCTTCGGCAGATTCCAGTCCTACAACGAACGGAACGAGTAAAGCGAGTAAATAAGCTGGAAGTTCAACTAGAGAGCAGGAATCAGGTTGCTTCTGGGAAATAGTGAGCCAGGATGGCGGCGTAGGCCTCGTTTACCCGCTGGGCCTGCTCTTTGCTGCCGCCCGCATCAGGATGGGCAACCTTCATGGCCTGCTTGTAAGCCCTCTTGATTGACTCAAGGGTAATAGGTGTGAACGGGCCGAGATTTAGCAGCGTCAGGTAGTCGCTTAGCGTATCTCTGTTTTTTTTCTGGGAATTCCAGGGGTCGTAAGTCTGTCGCTCCTGGTAGGTGCGATCGCCAATACCCTCCAATGCCGCGATCGCCTCTTGTTCCCAACCAAACAGTCGAAAAATTTCGTGCTGGCGATCGCCCAATCCTTTCCACAGCCGCTTTAGCTCTGGCAACCAGGAATACTGGGGATTGTTGACCAGTTGCCGCAGCGCCTCATAAGCGCTGAATCCACCCTGGTGATAGATGTAGTAATGTTCGCCCGTTTGAGGATCTATGTGACAGCCAAACTGTTGCAAAATGTCTGCTCCAGCATAGCCAATGCCGCTTTCACCATAAATCAGCGTTTGTAGACGAGCCAGAGTTGGGTTCAGTTTACAAGCCCATTCCAGTTCACACAGCGCCACCCAGTCTGGGACGTAGTAGAGCGGCGTTTCGGCATTAGCTTCACGATGGCTAGAGCTATATTGCTCGTAGTCACCCACCGTTCCCCAGGTTTCCTTAAAACGCTTTAGCCATTCGGCTTCGGTCTGAGGTGGCGGAGGAAATTCAGCCTGCCCCGCCGTCTTTAATTCCGCAACTTGAGCAGTCAGTTCAGTTAGCTGGTTTTGCAGGCTGTCTACTCGCTGGCTGAAGTGCAGAGCCGTTGAGTTCAACTGGTTAGAGAGAATTTTGACAAAATAGGCTGCCTGCGCGTCCAGAGCCACCTGAAGCTGTTGCTTAAACTGATCGCTTTGGGCTTTGATTGCTTGTGCGATCGCTTCCTGAAGCTGCTGCTTAGAAAGATCAGCTTGGGTTTTGAGTGCTTGGGCGATCGCTTCTCGAATCTCACCCACACTCACGGGTTTAGGCAGGTCAGTCTGGGGTTTGAAGGCTTGCGCGATCGCTTCCTGAATCGCACTAATATCTACAGCAGGAGCAACTTCAGCAGAAACATCTAAACCAGGTTGACTGTTCGCAACCCGCTCAGCCAGGTCTTGCATCCTGCTTTCTACAGAGCGCTGATTTGCCGCCAGTTCAGCCAGGGCATCGCTAACGGTTTGCAAGTGCTGGCTGAGCGTATTGATAACCTGCGGCTCGACGGTTTGGGCTGAAGTCGCAGTGGAGGAAGCAATGCGCCTGGAATAGAGGAAGCGATCGCCCTGCTCAGGAGAATAAACCAGCAAATCTGCTTCGGTGTCTAGCTCACCCGCACTGAAAACCAGCGTCACCTCACCCTTGACATAGGCAACCTTGCCGCTTTTCCAATCTTCAATCAGCGACTTGCACAGTTCAGCCAAACTAAAGTCGGTTGCCTGCCGAACAATTCGACATCCTGTTTTAGTCGAACGCAGAAAGCGCCCACTGAGGTCAACCACTGCCTCTTCGACTGTTTCCACTTCCAGGTTGAATGTAACCTTCAGCGATTTGGGTTGCATTGGAGCTTAGTAGAGCAGTGTAGACCTGAAGGTTGCCAAACCGATCCTACCGAATATCGTTCGCCCCTACCGAGTTAAAACCTTGCAATGCTGCATTACTCGTTGCCCAAAATTCCTAGATTCTCTAGAGAATCTGAATCGGACGATTCTTCTGGCGGTAGCTGAGTTTTAGAAGCATACAGCAGCGAGACGAGGTGGACGATCGCCAGGATGACAGCAGCGATCGCCAAAATATAACTATGCAGCGTATAAAGGTGCTGAACTGTCGTCGTGTTGACCGCACCGCCACCCGTCAGCACATCTCGCAGCCAACCGCCAATTCTGGGAATAGACTCGATCGCCCCTAGCTCAATCTGAAAACGCCAGTAGCCAACCTGTGACCAATCTAAAATCATAGCTGTCCAGCCTAAGCCAATTCCGGTGAGAATCAGCACAATACCGCTGACCCAGGCAGTCAACCAGCTAGATTGCGATCGCCGACCTAAAAACAGAATGATCAACTCAATCAGCGCTACCCCAATCAGCCCATTGCCGCCAATGTCGTGCAGGCTGCGAATTAAGGTACCGTTAGGAATTTCGGTGGCGATCGCATCCAAAGAGTTGTAAGCGCCGCCCGCAGTAGGAGTGTAGTAAAACGCTAAAAGTACGCCAGTTACAGCAGCTAGTAGCGTCAAAGTGAGGGTAATAACCGCAAAGATTGTAGCCAGTCGCCGCAAGATGAGAGAGGAAGTATTCATGGCGATCGCAAATTGTTTACTTTTGTAATTCAATCCTAACGAGAGATTGAATTTTGTTTTCAAGAAAATTCAACCTCCAGCCTCAAAACGTTTGTACTAAAGCCCTTCCAAAGGATGACAAACATATCGTTTGTGCCTTTCATGACTTCTTAACTTCAGGCGGAGTTCGGTATGATGTCTGGGTGAGATTATATTGCGGTTAACTGTACATCGATATCGCCCTACTCCGGTGAGGAATCTGCCATGAAATTCACTCGTCGTCTGCTGGTACTCCCCCTGCTGGCACTATTTGCAGCATTGATCATTGTTTCCTGCACAGGCGGCGGAGGGGATACAGAAAGTACCAATGCCGCAACGATTAGAGTCGGCTCCAAAGATTTTACCGAGCAGTTCATCATCGGCGAAATGTATGCTCTGGTGCTTGAAAACGCTGGCTTTCAGGTTGAGCGCAAGTTAAATCTGGGAGGAACGCCTGTTGCCCAGGCAGCACTTGAGAGCAACCAGATTGATCTCTACCCGGAATATACTGGAACAGGCTTACTGACAGTTCTAAAATTGCCCACCAACAGCGATCAGGAAGCCGTCTACCAAGCCGTTTCTGACGGCTACGAAGAACAGTTCAACCTGGTCTGGCTAGAGCCTTCCCCAATGAACAATACTCAAGCACTCGCCATGACTCAAGAAGGATCGGACTCTTTGGGTGTGAGAACATTCTCCGACATGGCAGCGAAAGCAAGCGAAATCGTCATGATTGGGCCGCCAGAGTTTGAGGCGAGAGAAGACGGTTTACCCGGAATTCAGGCAGCTTACGGCGATTTCCAGCTAGAGGAATATAAAGCAGTCGATCCGGGGCTGAGATATCAGGCACTCGTAGATGGCGAAGCTGATGTCGCTGTTGCGTTTGGCACCGATGGGGAAATCGCCGCCTTTGACTTGGTGCTGCTGGAGGACGATAAGCAGCTATTTCCGCCTTATCAGGTTGCTCCCGTCGTCCGCCAGGAAGCACTAGATGCCAATCCAGGCATCGCCGACGCACTCAACGCCCTTGCCCCCGTACTAACCGACGAAGTAATGCGGCAGCTTAACTATGAAGTCAGCGGCAACCAGCGCGAACCAGCGGAGGTCGCCAGAGAATTTTTGACCCAAGAGGGGCTGATCGAAGGATGAGGGAGAAGGAATGAAGGATGAAGGATGAGGGATGAAGAGCTTTCTTCCCCTAGCCCCTAGTCACCAACCCCTACCCCCTTCTTACCTCCCCTTTCCCCTTCCTCAACACCCTCTACCGGGAGATTGCCTGTGAGCGCTATTCGTTTTGATCAAGTAACCCTGCGGTTTGCGGGTGCATCTCAACCAGCGGTAGATCGCTGTGACTGTGAAATTGAGTCGGGCAAGCTGGTTGTGATTTTGGGTCCGTCGGGCTGCGGCAAAACGACGCTGCTGAAGATGGTGAATCGACTGTATGAACCTACGTCAGGCAAAATTTATCTGGACGATGCAGAGGTGCGGCGACTGAAGGTGACAAAGCTGCGTCAGCAGATTGGCTATGTGATTCAGCAGTCGGGACTGTTTCCGCACATGACAGTGGCGCAAAATATTGCAGTGGTGCCGAAGCTGCTGGGCTGGTCGCGATCGAAAACTCAACTGCGAATTGATGAATTGTTGACGCTGATCGAACTGCCGCCTCAGGAATATCGCGATCGCTATCCTGCTCAACTCTCAGGCGGACAGCAGCAGCGAGTCGGATTAGCCAGAGCGCTAGCGGGTGATCCTAACGTGATGTTAATGGATGAGCCATTTGGGGCGATCGATGCGATTACTCGCGCCAGCCTCCAGGACGAGATTTTGCGGCTTCAGCGGCAGTTGAAAAAGACGATCCTGTTCGTCTCTCATGATGTAGAGGAAGCGCTGAGACTAGCCGACAAAATTCTGATTATGCAGAAGGGGCAAATTGTCCAATATGACACGCCGTTCAACATTCTCACCAAGCCCGTCAACGAATTTGTGTATAACCTGATGGGGGCGGATGATATGGTGCGTCAGTTAAGTTTGCTGCGGGTTGAGACAGCAATGATGAATGCGCCAGAAGGGTTTAGCCAAAATGGGGAACCCACGATCGCCCGTGATGAAAGCTTGCGCCATGCCCTTTCGTTGATTCTGCGAACCGGGGCACAAAAGCTGACCGTTCTGGATAATGGCTCAGCCGTCGGAGTTTTGACCTTAGAACACATCCGAGATTCTGCCAGCTTGGGTGCAGGCACTTAATTATCTGAGTAAGGAATGTGTCAGTAGATGTAGGTTGGGTGGAACATCGTGAAACCCAACGTTTGCATAGATTCTGTTGGTCTCCGCTTTGCTTCACCCAACCTACGGGACTGCTATATCGAGCAATATTCTATTGCTCGAGACACTCACGTTAAACTGTTGGAACTGGCTAGTGTGAACTGCTGAATCACTTTAAATATGGCGACGTTTTTGTTAGAAGTTGGGGCTGAAGAACTACCTGCGAGCTTTGTGGATGAAGCGCTGGCACAGTGGCGATCGCGCATTCCGGCTAGCTTGACTGAACATTTTTTGACCTCAGAAGCGATCGAGCTATACGGCACGCCACGACGCTTAGCAGTGTTGATTAAAGGTTTGCCTGCTCAGCAACCCGACCGCGAAGAAGAAGTCAAAGGGCCACCTGCTCAAGCTGCTTTCAAGAATGGTCAACCGACTAAAGCAGCCGAAGGGTTTGCTCGTTCGCGTAACGTCGAGTTGAGCGATTTGCAGGTTCGCACCACCGACAAAGGCGAGTTTGTGTTCGTCCAGCAAAAGATTCCCGGTCGTCCCACTGCCGAAATTTTGACAGAACTGATTCCTAACTGGATCTTTAGCCTGGAAGGACGGCGGTTTATGCGCTGGGGCGACGGAGATCTCAGATTTCCTCGTCCGATTCGCTGGCTGGTGACACTGCTAGACGACACAGTTTTGCCGATTACGCTGGTGAATGGGTCGGAAAGCTGTACGAGCGATCGCACTTCCCAGGTTCACCGCGTTCTCCATCCACAGCCTGTCACAATTCCCACTGCGTCAAATTACCTTGCCAATTTGCGATCGGGCTTTGTCGAAGCCGACCCAGAGCAGCGTAAAACTACCATTCAGAGTCAGTTACAGGCAGCAGCAAAACAATTGGTTGGTTCTGCCTCCGTCTCGTCCGACCTGCTGCAAGAAGTGACAAATCTGGTGGAATGGCCCACTGCGGTCATCGGCAAGTTTGACCCTGACTTCCTGGAACTGCCTGCCGAAGTAATCATCACCGAGATGGAAAGCCACCAGCGCTATTTTCCCGTTCTCAAGCAGGAAAATTCTACAGAACTGTTGCCCTATTTCATCACCATCTCGAATGGCGATCCGGCAAAGTCAGAGTTGATCGCCGCTGGAAACGAACGAGTGATTCGCGCTCGACTTTCTGACGGTAAATTCTTCTTCGATGCAGACCGCACCATCTCCCTAGAGGATTATCTGCCGCGACTGGAGAAAGTCACGTTTCAGGAGGACTTGGGATCGGTGCGCGATAAGGTCGATCGCTTTAGCAAAGTTGCTAATCGGGTTGCCGATCAGCTTCAGGTGAGTGAGGCAGACCGGGAAACCATTCAACGAGCAGCGCTGCTTTGTAAGGCTGATTTGGTGACGCAAATGGTCGGTGAATTTCCTGAGCTTCAGGGGATTATGGGTCAAAAATATGCGCTGACCAGTGGAGAACCGGAGGCGATCGCCACCGCCATTTTTGAGCATTACCTGCCGCGTGGAGCCGCAGATCAGCTTCCCCAAACCCTTCCCGGTCAGGTGGTTGGCATCGCCGATCGGCTAGATACCTTAGTCGGCATCTTCAGCCTGGGAATGTTGCCCTCTGGCTCTTCTGACCCGTTCGCGCTCAGGCGGGCAGCCAACGCGATTATCCACATTACCTGGTCAGCCAAACTGCCCTTAAACCTGGATCGTTTGCTAGAGCAGGTCGTGACAGATTTCTCAGAAAATCGCCCTACCCCTGCCGAATTGCTGACTCAGCTTCAGGACTTCTTTTTGCAAAGGATTCGTAGCCTGTTGCAGGAAGAGCAGATTGACTATGACCTGGTGAATGCCGTCCTGGGTGAGAATGACCCCGAATATACAGAGCGGGCGCTGAAGGACTTGCTGGATGTGCGCGATCGCGCCCAATTCCTCCAGGCAATTCGTCAAAATAAAGATCTGGATACTATCTACGAAACGGTCAATCGAGCCTCACGACTGGCACAGCAGGGTGACTTAGACACCGTTGAGCTTAATCCTGAAGCGGTCGTTCAGCCGAAGCTGTTTCAGCAGCCTTCTGAGCAAGCCTTTTATGATGCGCTAGTGCAGCTCGTGCCGCAAACTGAGGCAGCGCAGGCAGAGCGAGATTATCAGAAGCTAGTGGATGGGCTAAAGCAAATTGCTCCTATCGTCAGCAACTTCTTTGACGGCCCGCAGAGTGTCTTGGTGATGGATTCTAACCCCGACATCAAACGCAATCGGTTGAATTTGCTGGGGCTTTTGCGAAATCATGCGCGGGTTCTGGCAGATTTTGGGGCGATCGTGAAAGGGTAGGGGCGCAGCATTCGGCAGCTATCTAAATCATCTCAAACCCAGATTTTGCCCGAATGCTACGCCCTTACAGAGTTTGCATCATCTGAGGAGTTTGGGAATTGCTCCCAGAAGCTAGAGCTTCTGGCAATTTAGAGGGAAGCTGGAGCTTCCAGATTCGCATTACCAAGCTGGAGCCTACGCGATGTGCAACTACAATCTTGGAAACCCTAGTTTCCTGTGGAGCAGGCATTTTGCCTACTTGACTTGGACGGGCAAGATGCCCATCCCACGGGAGCCTGGGAAAAGTTGCACATTCCGTGAGCTTGGTAATAAGTAACTACAGTTCTACAGATCGCCTTGCTCTTCCTCTACTAAAAAATCAGGAGTGCCAGGGTAGAAGCGATCGCTCAAAATCTCTTCCAGCAAATAGCCACACTCTGACGGAAAAGTTTTGTAAGGTAAATTCGTTTCGCTGACTGCTAGATCTCTGCCAGTCTCAAAAGCTTGTTGTAACGCCTCTTGCAAATAAGGTTTAAGGCTAGGGTTTTCCTGCAAAAGCTGCAAAACGTCGCGTCGCTGCACTCGAATTGTGGCCAACCAGCTTCGGCTACGCTGCTCCGGTTGATAGTGCCATTTCAACAAGTGCCCGATCAAAATACTCAAACGATTGCGAAGTTCCCGACGCTGCTGCTTCCCCAACGATTCAATTTCCTCAATTAGATTGGGCAAATCTAAATTGTTCCACTGCTGGTTTTGCAGTAGTTCAGCTTGCTTTTGAGTCCAGGCGTAGAAGTCTGTATCGTAGAGGCTACGCATCGTTTCACTGCCAATTTATCCATTGGGTGTCCCTCAAAAGGTAACATGGGGGGTGCCAAATTAGGGTCGCTCCTCTATGCCTCACGTCTACGTCATCGGAATTGGAAAGTCGGGAATCGCTGCTGCAAGGTTGGCAAAGCGTCAGGGCTGGCAAGTCACCGTCAGCGATTCTAAAACTTCCGAGGCATTGCGCCAGACGCAGCAAAACCTGGAGGCAGAGGGAATTGTGGTCAGGCTGGGAGACTCCTTTCAGCCCGACCCGACCGAGATGCAGCAAATTGTCGTCAGTCCGGGTGTACCCTGGGATTTGCCCGCTCTGGTCGAAGCCAGAAAACTCGGAATTGAAACCATCGGCGAGATGGAACTGGCGTGGCGATCGCTCCACTCTATTCCCTGGGTTGGCATCACGGGCACCAACGGCAAAACCACCACCACCGCCCTGATTTCCGCCATCTTCCAATCCGCCGGACTCAATGCCCCTGCCTGTGGCAACATCGGCTACGCCGCTTGCGACCTCGCCCTCACCATCCTTCCCCCCCCTCCTCCCCCTCGCCCCAACTGGGTCATCGCCGAACTCAGCAGCTACCAGATCGAATCCTCCGCCTCAGTTGCTCCCCGAATCGGCGTTTGGACAACCTTCACCCCCGATCACCTCAGCCGTCACTACACGCTAGAAAATTACTCCAGCATCAAGGCTCACCTGCTCAACCAGTCTCACTATCAGGTGTTGAATGGTGATGATCCGTATTTGCGAAAGACGGGAGGCGATCGCTGGCAAAACGCCTACTGGACAAGCGTGACGGGCAAAGCTAACCTGGTTGCCAATCCTGAGCAGGGCACTTACATTGAGAATGGCTGGGCGATCGCTCAAGGAGAACCGATTGTCGAAGTTTCTGCGCTGCGAATGGTCGGAGATCACAATCGCCAGAATTTGCTGATGGCAATTACAGCGGCAAAGTTAGCGGGAATTGAGAGAGGGGCGATCGCCCAAGCTGTCCGTAGCTTTCCTGGGGTTGCCCATCGCCTCGAACATATTTGCACCTGGCAGGGCATTGACTTTATTAACGACAGCAAAGCCACCAACTATGATGCGGCTGAAGTTGGGCTAGCCTCCGTTAAAAGTCCCGCCATTCTAATTGCGGGTGGTGAAGCAAAAGCGGGAGACGATCAGGCTTGGCTTGCCACGATTCAGTCTAAAGCTGCCGCCGTATTGCTGATTGGCAGTGCTGCCCCTACCTTTGCCCAGCGCCTCAACCAAGTTGGCTACTCAACCCATGAAATCGTCGAAACAATGGATCGAGCCGTGAAACGCGGTGCAGAACTCGCCAAACAATACAGTGCTAAAGTCGTTCTGCTCTCTCCGGCCTGTGCAAGTTTTGACCAGTATGAAAACTTTGAGCAGCGTGGCGATCATTTCCGGCAGATTTGTCAGGCGATGTTCAGCTAAATTCAGCTAAAGTCCTGGAAATCCTTTCTTGTGGAGCAGGCATCTTGCCTGCTTAATTCGGGCGGGCAAGATGCTCACCCCACACAGTGTATGGAAGTAGTTGCTGTCACTCAAGTTAGGACAAGGGGCTTAAGCCCCTTGTTCACGGGATAAGTGCTTCACGTGCAGGAGTGTCCTAACCTGTATGACTACAGCTATACAATGAATGTTAGGGCAGAGAGTCTACAGGGGAATTTGTATGACGACCACCACTCAAAAACTCACCCTCGAAGAGTATTTTGCCTATGAAGATGGAACGGATCGTCGCTATGAACTGGTCGATGGAGAACTGGTCGAGATGCCTCCTGAAACCGATCGCAACAACCTGATATCCCTCTATCTCCTGTCAGAATTTCTCAAATTTATCCCGTTTTTTCTGATTCGCCACAAGGATACAGAAGTTGCAGTCACCGGAAATGGCCCACGAGTCAGGTTGCCAGATTTAATGGTGCTGACGGAGGAACTATTTGCAGCGATCGCAGGCAAACGCGCAACGATCACTCAGGATATGCCATCCCCTTTAATGATTGTTGAAGTAGTATCTCCTGGCAAAGCAAACGAAGATCGAGACTATCGCTACAAACGCTCTGAATATGCGGCTCGTGGAGTTTCTGAATACTGGATTGTTGACCCTGGCAAAGATTGGGTTACGGTTTTGACTCTGGTTGATGGATTTACGAAGAAGCTGTGTTTCAAGGGGGCGATCA
>JAAUTN010000107.1 GCA_012031415.1 Leptolyngbyaceae cyanobacterium SM1_4_3
TCGCCAAACCATCTACGAAAAGCTGCAAACGCTATTTGCCAGCAGTGGCGATCGCTATCGTCCGATGCTTTCCCTGACGATATCGTGATGGTGGCGGCTGATCCCGCCCCCGTAGAAGTGCGGGTGGAGTGGGAAGAGGGGCGCGTGACCCACGAGTGGGAAGCCCTACCACCCGATGTAGATGAACTGAAGCAAAAGCTGCTAGACATTTTGCACCGAGACGGAAAATCTCTGCTGGCAGTGAACGCTTTGCGGCAGGCACGCGAGTCAGAAGCGGCGATCGCCCACAAAACCCTGAAGCTGCACCAGGCAGAAGCCGAAGACCTAATCTGGCAATTTACTCGCTGGAAGGCGATCGCCGTTGCCGTCAACCCCATTGTGGTGCTAGACGTTTTAGGAGGCACAGCAACTGATCTGGTGATGATCCGCTCACTCGCACGGCTATACGGCTTACCGATGACTCGCTATGAAGCAGGCAAACTGTGGAATACCATCGTTTGGAGTTCAGGCGGTCTGCTGTTGGGCGAGTTAGGCAGTGGGCTATTGCTAGGGGCAGGTAAAAGCGGCGCTGCGATCGCCAGTGCGTTTGATAGCGTTTCGGGGTTTGCAGCCTATACGGGAACGGCGATCGCCCAGGCAAGCATAGCAGGCTACGGCTCCTATCGCGTTGGCAAAGCTGCTCAGGTTTACCTGGAGCAAGGCTGCACCTGGGGGGCATTAGGAGCCAACACCGTGATTCAAGATATCCTTGAACAAATAGAGCCAGATAGCGTCATTCATCGATTGCGTCGAGAATTAAGACAGTAGGGCACTTGCTCAGGGTGAAATCAGTCAGCGATCGCAGAAGCTAAAGCCACAAAAATTAAAGTCGCAATTCAGAAGTGCAACAGGTCAGTAGTGACAACCGCCAACCGCTCTAAACTTCAGGGGAAGAATCACATGGAGCAACATCAAGATCGATCCCACGACTACAGCAAGAATCTTGATAACTATGGCAAAACCCTTGCTGCCAATACGCTATCTATTGCCGTATGGGTTGCGGCTTTAATTTCGGTAATCACAACCGGAGCCGTCACGCTAATCATTCACGGTTACGATGTCACCGACCCGGCAGCTTTAATGGGAATTCGCAGTACTAGAGAGCGGCTAGACCAGCTAGAGCAGCGCATGGCTGACCTGGAAGCCAACCTTCAGGGAAGCGATGATTCTTCCCTGGTTACGACCCTGACAGACCTGCGGGCAGAACAGCAGCGGCTTCAGCAATCGATTGACACGATGAAAGCTGAGCAAGTACAGCTTGAACGTCAAACCCGTTCAGCCGAAACCCGTCTAGCCGATGTCGAATGTGACCTGATCCAGCACAACCTGCAAGCTTATGGAACGCGAGGGCTAGAGCGGGGCGACTACCGGGTTGATCCGGCAACCTGTCAGGCGGATGCTGAAGCCGGGGAGTCTAATTCTGCTCAGCCTAGTGGTCAGTCAAATCATTCACAACCCCGCCAAATTATCCCCGCTAATCCTAATCCTGCTAATTGAGGTGGGAATGGTGGCGATCGCCCCTAGCCCCTAAACATTAAACCGAAACAGCAGCACATCGCCTTCCTGCACCACATATTCCTTGCCCTCACTGCGAACCAGTCCCTTTTCCTTAGCGGCACCCATCGAACCATTGGTTACGAGATCCTGGTAGGCGACCGTTTCAGCCCGAATAAAGCCTCGCTCGAAGTCAGAGTGAATGACCCCAGCCGCCTGCGGAGCTAGCATTCCTGCGTGAATCGTCCAGGCGCGGGTTTCCTTTGGCCCAGTGGTAAAGTAAGTCCGCAGTCCCAACAGTTCGTAAGTCGCACCAATCAAAGACTTCAGCCCACCTTCATCAACACCAAGAGAGGCTAGAAAATCTGTCCGTTCTTCTTCAGGTAGCTCAATTAACTCTGCCTCAACCTGAGCGGAAACCACCACCACTTGAGCGTTCTCTTGCATTGCCAGAGTTCGCACCTGCTCAACCCAGCTATTTCCTGCGGCCAGGTCATCTTCAGAAACGTTGGCTGCGTAGATGATGGGTTTACCTGTCAGTAAGCCCAGCGGCTTGATCCAGGCTTCTTCGTCTTCGTTGAATGGCACCTGACGGGCAGATTTGCCTTCATTTAGCGCGGCTGCCAGTCTTTCAAGCGTTTCCAATTCTGCCTGACCTTCTTTGCTAGAACGGGCTGCCTTGCGCGTGCGCTCAATTCGTCGCTCAATCTGCGATAGATCTGCCAGTGCCAGCTCCAGGTTGATCACCTCAATGTCACGCAGCGGATCGATCGAGCCAGAAACGTGAATGATGTCATCATCCTCAAAGCAACGAACAACATGGACGATCGCATCTACCTCACGGATATTAGCGAGAAACTGGTTGCCCAGTCCCTCACCCTTGCTGGCACCCTTGACCAGTCCGGCAATGTCTACAAACTCTACCCGCGTGGGCACAATTTCAGCCGACTCAGAGATCTTGGCTAAGATCTGTAGCCGCTCGTCTGGCACCGCAACCACGCCAACATTTGGCTCAATCGTGCAAAACGGAAAGTTGGCGGCTTGTGCCTTAGCATTGGCAACCAGGGCATTAAACAGAGTAGATTTGCCTACGTTGGGTAGTCCGACGATCCCGGCTCTCAGCATATGGTTGAAGAAATCATAAGTCCAAAGTCCAGTTTTACAGGTTTTAGACCGGATCGGGTACTGCTGGCTGGGGAATTGGAGTGGGAATGGGCTGCGGCACTGGAGTCGGAATGGGTTCAGGCACCGGAGCCGGAATGGGTTGTGGAATTGGGGTAGGAACGGGTTCTGGGACTGGGCTAGGAATCGGTTCGGGCACTGGCCGAGGAACAGGTTCAGGAACCGGGCTGGGCGTAGGGGACGGTTCTGGGATTGGAGGGAGAGGATTGGGATCAGGAATCGGTGAAGGGGGAAGTGGCTCTGTTCCAGGAATTTGCGGACCGGGATCAGGGGTGGGGGTGGGGTAAATCAAGGGAGTTTGTTTTATTGCTCAGTCTTATCAAGATAGGAAGCGATCGCCCCTCTCTACCTCCCTCCAAAGAATGTAAAATCCATACTTCCTTTAAAAACGCAGTCTGCCTGTTGTAATTAGTTGCAGCCCACCCACCAGTGAGACAAACGCCAAGAAGAAAGTCCACAAGCTAGTAGGCTTCAGCACAACGCCGCCGCTGACAAAGACCAGCAAAATTCCTAGCGTCACCAAGACCCAACCCAAGCCGCCTGCACTTCGGTTAAAGAAAAGCAGCGCTACAACGCCGCTAGTTACCGCTAAGACTGAACCCGCAGCGGAGATATCGCGCCACCAATAGGAGGCTATTTGCGTGGTGAAAATGATGTTTTGCCCTAAAAAATAGATTCCAACTAGCAGTAGTGCTAATCCGATGAGTTTGAGTAGAAGCCGCATTGCCTATGGATAACGCTACTGCACAATCTTAGCCATGCAGGGGGCGATCGCCTCAAAACGGTATATTTCTAAACTCGCGCCAGTAAAGCTGCTCTGATATTTGTACCTGAAACCAGAGCCAAGCTTTATCGTCTTGCCCAATTTCTAAAACAACCTGGTCAGGTTCGTCAGGACAATGGATTGTGGCTAGCCATTGCCAGCGTTTGTAGTCCTCTAAAGCTTCTTCAAGCCGCTTTGTCTTGCTGATCTGTCTCATGGGTAGACCTCGAATGCTACTCCTTCCCCTTACTCTAGTCACTTCACAGCGCTTCTGTTGAATTCTTAAAGTTTAATTCTTGAAAAATACACTTTTTGTCAGGTGAGACGTTTTAAAAATTAAACCGAGTTCCTTTGAGTAGAGAGAGTGTTAGAAAGCTGACCATCGCCAACCCACTCCTGACAAGCCGACAACCCCAAGCTAGAGTCTCGCTGGTAAGCATCGGTTGGTGTCCAAACTTGCACCGTTTGGTTGAGCAAAACCTGGTAAATGTATTTTACGTCTGGTTTGAAGCCCAGCCCGACACGCAGATTTGAGAAATCGTCTTCACAAAGTTCAAACCCAAACCGCACCACGATTTGAGCAACCAGACACTCTGGAGTATCAGAATGTTCTCCAGAAATGTCTCTTTCTTGCCAAAATTTTTCTAAAAATCGGTTCAAAATTGGCAAAACCTTTGCAGGAAAGCCGTTTCGACTGGCATAAATAATTGCCGGATTGTCTTCTACGACGATATGACAAGGGATAGTAGCCATTTGCCTCCTGGATTAATCAAGTTAATCCTTGATTAATTTTTCTTATTACTATCTAGATACATATAGCAGTCCTATTTGATTTGTGAAAAAGATAATTTGTGAAAGTGCCGCCCGGAGGGCGGGCACTTTCACAAATTATTTAGGATCGCTATAGCAGTCCCAAATCGGTTGTTTAAGACGGCTAGGTTGGGAGCATACCCCCTCAGGATTGGCTTACAACTGTATTTTAAGACTGCTACGGTGATGGGCTGAATCTGCCTTTTTTTCCACATTTCCACCAGCACACCAGCACAGTTTAGGAGCATCACGAGTGAACGCTGCTGAGCAAGCAATAAATTTTGAAGTTGCTACCCAAATTGCAACGGTCGTGAATTTGTTTAAAGCGGAGTTTCCAGACGTTAGGGCCGACTTGAAGCCCTGGGCAAATGACTCTGATACCCGTGAACTGGTTGATCCCGACTCGATTGACATTGGATTTCACTTTCCGGGTAGAAGCCGATTGTTTCAAAGTCGCAGCATTTTGATTCAGATTCGGTTTTATAGGGATTCGTTGACCAACTCGTATCGGGCGATCGGCGTTGAGGCGGCTGGGTTTGACCATCGCGGCAAACAGTGGCAGTTTTCGACGATTCAAAACTGGGATTTTATTGGAGATAACTGTCCTTCCGCAGACACCGGAGAGCAGTTTAAGCGATTTTGTCGGCAAATTTTTGATCTGTTCAACCCGCCCGATCTTGAGTCAGATGCGTAGAAGCAAGCCCAAAACTGCAATTGTTTCCTCGTTTCTCGCGGTTTCCTTAATTTGTGTTGCAGGGAGAAAAGTAGGTAGGACAGGCGATTAGTCCTGCATTTCCTAAATTGTGTTGCAGAAGTGCTGACAGAAGTCGAAGAGTTCAACATAATGGTTGTGAAAAACCTGTGAGTTCTGCTTTACTAAAGTTAAAGTTCTGATAAGGGTGCTTTTACAACTCTTGACACTGTTCCTGAATTAAGCGATCGCCCCATTTGAGTCCTCATAGCCCAACGTGATCCGGGTTTTCACCGCTAGAGGTTCATTTATCTAAAGGGTTGATCAAAGTCACTGGGAAGACGGGGTGCAATTTCCATGACAAAGGTTTGAGTTTGTTCGGGTGCGACAGTTAAACGTAACGCAAGCAATGCACAGTCACACAGTGCATAGGGCGCTAGGCATTATCTACCATATTCCAGCCGATTAAACGGGGAAGCATTTACCGCAGTTAAAAAAAAATTCACTCAAACTTTCCGGATTAGCCATTGACTTCACAGATTTATTAAGTACAGGCTCTACCCGACGAAAGTTTTGATAAGAAATTTCAGCGTTTAGGGGTTACTCCTAAGCAATGTGTCCTAGCGGTATGTTTTGGCGGCTAATGAACTAGCAAGTACAGCCATTCTAGGGGGACTCTATGGCAGAGCAATTGAGGTTTCAGACTGAATACGCGCAAGAGGGTGCAACACGTGAACCCCAGGTTGATTTCGCTGAAATGCGGGAGCGAGTGGGTTTGCCGCTACAGGATGTGGATTTTTCTCCTTCCGAGTTAGCCAACACCACGCCAGTTTGTGTTCATCTCGATCTAGAAGAACTGGAGTGCTTTGAGGTTGTTGACCAGCAGTTCCAGGAGTATGGAGTCAAATTCTCAAATGCGATCGCGCTGTATCCCTCTAACCCCGCTTTCCCTTCTCGATCTGGCTCTAAGGTGTTAATCGGTTCACCGAAGAACGGTTGGGTTGAGGCAACTTTCCGCTGTCCGGTTCGGTTTGTTAGCGGGTTTGTCACCAGTTCTCGCCGCACGGTGCTGGCTGCTTTTGATGCTAACAATCAGCCTGTTGCTCAGGCCGAAACTCCTGGGGCAAACCTGGCGGGGTCAGAGTCTGATGTTCCGCCCAATGTGCAGCTTAGCCTGAAGGCCGCAAACATTCACCGCATCACGTTTTATGCCTTTGATGGTCAACTGACGCTGAATGACTTTAGCTTCAGTTTTCAGTAGCGTTCCTGTTGGGGTTGAGTTTAAGGCGGATGGGACCTTTGGCGCTGAGCGGATGCACGAGTTGTCCTCGCTGTAGCGCCAAGATCTCCCCTGATTCGACCAGTTCTGCTCCGACGCTGCGAACTGCCTCCATCAGCGATCGCCACTCTTCCCCACCCAGATCTCTAGCTACTTCGGAAGGGCAAATGCTCTTTTCTGCACCTCTCTGACGCACTTTTTCTAGCAAATGCTGACGTAACATAGCCCGATCAATAGTCATCAAAGTTAGCTTTCATTTACTGCCGTAGTAGAAAGCAATTTCTTTTTCTTTGAGTGGCGCAAAGTCGGCTGCAATCAGCATTTGGTCTAGCTCTGCCTGGGGAATATGCTTGGCTCCAATGCGAACAATGCGTGATCGCATCGTATTTGAAACGCCGCTGCGCTGCCGTCCAGCCTCCAGCCCCATAACTTTGTGATAGAGGTCTAGCTTGGCTGGGGGAATGGGTGAACCGTCAAAGTCGGTGCCGCTGGCGATCGCCACATCAACTGCATCTGCTCCGGCCGTGGAATTAGAGGTTAGATCAGGATTTACTTCAGCAGCCATAGGTCGTTCCGCTTAGAAATTAGGTTCAGGTCTACGCAGGCATTTTACCAAAAGGGGCGCTCGTTCCTGAGAGGCATAAAGAAAATCTTTGCTGAGCCTTGGTTCTTCAAAAAGTTGACTACGCTGAAGGGAATGAAGTCCCAGCGTTATCCAGAAGTAAGCAGATCTTATGGCACAGAGCTTTGGTCTAATTGGTTTGGCAGTGATGGGTGAAAACCTGGCGCTTAACGTCGAGCGTAACGGGTTCCCAATTACGGTGTATAACCGTTCACCCGAAAAAACAAATACTTTCATGGCAGAGCGGGCCCAGGGCAAGAACGTTAAGGCTGCTTTTTCACTCGAAGAATTTGTCCAGTCGCTAGAGCGACCCCGCCGAATTCTCGTAATGGTAAAAGCGGGCGCACCCGTTGATGCAGTTATTCAACAACTCAAACCCCTGCTAGAGCAGGACGACATGATTATCGACGGCGGCAACTCCCTTTATGAAGACACCGAGCGTCGCGTCAAAGATCTGGAAGCAGGCGGTTTACAGTTCATCGGCATGGGAGTGAGCGGTGGTGAGGAAGGCGCACTAAACGGCCCCAGCCTGATGCCCGGTGGCACCAGAGCCGCCTATGAAGCGATCGCGCCAATCGTCACCAAAATTGCTGCCCAGGTAGACGACGGCCCCTGCGTCACCTACATCGGCCCAGGCGGCTCAGGGCACTACGTCAAAATGGTGCACAACGGCATTGAGTATGGTGATATGCAACTGATTGCAGAAGCCTATGACCTGCTGAGAAATACATTGGGACTTAACCACAACCAGCTTCAGGAAGTGTTTGCCGAGTGGAACACCACCGACGAACTTAACTCCTTCCTGATCGAGATTACCGCCAACATTTTCAAGAAAATTGACCCCGATACCGGAATGCCCCTGGTAGACGTAATCATGGATGCGGCAGGGCAAAAGGGCACTGGACGCTGGACGGTCGTTAGCGCTCTAGAGTTGGGTGTCAGCATTCCTACGATCACGGCGGCGGTGAATGCCCGAATCATTTCGTCCTATAAGAAAGAGCGGGTCGAAGCTTCTAAGCAGCTAATTGGCCCAACGGGTAAGTATAAGGGCGATACTCGGAGCTTCATCAATATGATTCGGGATGCGCTCTACTGCTCTAAAATTTGCTCTTACGCACAGGGTATGGCGCTAATTGGCAGAGCCTCTCAAGAATTTAACTACGGCATCGACCTGGGTGAAACAGCGCGGATCTGGAAAGGCGGCTGCATCATTCGGGCTGGCTTCTTAGGCAAAATCAAACACGCCTACGACGAAAATCCGCAGCTTGCTAACCTGCTGCTTGCGCCTGAGTTCATTCAAACGATTCTCGATCGCCAGGAGGCTTGGCGAGAAGTGCTGGCTGTCGCTGCAAAACTAGGCGTTCCTGTTCCCGCGTTTAGTGCGTCGCTGGATTATTTTGATAGCTATCGACGCGATCGCCTCCCCCCAAAATCTTACTCAGGCACAGCGCGACTACTTTGGTGCCCACACCTACGAGCGCATCGACAAACCCGGTGTATTCCACGCCGACTGGTTCTAACGTTGGCAAGACTTACACATTTCCCTGTGGAACAAGGGGCTTAAGCCCCTTGTTCGTGTGGCGATCGCCTGACTTTACGTTCTACTGGCGTAAATCCTGGTTGGCTTATCTATCTGAAACCCGCTGTAAGGTATGCGCGTAGCGCTATGTCATCTGTGGGGCAGAGCCTTGTTCTGCCCCACGCTTGTCTTGGCGTTAGCGTGATACCCATTCCTTAGGAAGCTGTATGGAATGAGGAGCTTAAGCTTTTTGTCTCACGAGGATTCATTCTGTGCAAGTTCAAATTGAATGGATATGAGGTGAACTGGGCGCAGTCTGGATCAAAGTCTAAAAATTCACAGAATCTTTAAACAGAGCTTTTTCGACCCGTTGCTAATCCCCTTCAGTTCCTAGTTCTCCGTCCTTTCAGGTAGCTAGAAGCGGGTTATTGAAGTCTTAATTTTGCCTGGTATTTTGATCCCCCTGCTAAATCCCGCGATTTAACCTGGCACCAGAAGTGTATAACATAAGGTCAAGCAGAAACTTGCATCAGAATAGGGGTTAATTTGTTCAGGCAGATTTAACACTAAGCAATGATGCAACATTACGACAGGAGCGAGCTAAAGTCGCTCTATTAAGAGCGTTGCAAAGCTGAAATCAAAATTGTCAGGCAGTGTCTACCTGCTATGGGCAGCGATCGCGTTTTTTGAGGCAAAATTTGACGAACTGTAGGCTAAAGTCATGTCGAGAAATATCTGAACAATCTGACCTTGCTTACACAGACCGCAGACTGTTTCTGCATTAGAGGAAAGTCCAGAAGTGTTGTACTGATTCAGTCTCATTCAGAATTGAGAGCAGTTCGCGTGAATGAAATGTGGTATAAGAAGGAGTCTGTGCTTACGTCTGCTACTTCCAAAGATAGAATTTTTAGAAACTCAGGGTAAATTTCTTGTATTGTTGCAAGTGCGTCGCTCGAATCTAAACGTGCAAACAATCTACCACCAAGTTTGAAATAGGAGTCCTGATGTCGGAAATCATTGTTCAGCCACCAGGTACCGCGCCACCTGAACCTGTTTTTGGGCTAAGGGCCATCAGCGATCAGCCTGTTGTGTTGAGAAGACCCACTCCAGGCGGGCCAATTATTGCTTTCGGCAGTAGCGGCGATGACAGCATCCGGGCAGTTCCTCGAAGTACTAGAAATCGGTTCACAATTCGGGGTGGCGATGGCAATGACATTCTAGAAGGCGGGGCTAATAATGACCGGCTTCTCGGAGGCCGCGGCGGCGATATTATGTTTGGCGGCAGAGGCAGAGATGTTGCCTACGGCGAATCTGGAACTGACCAACTCTATGGAGGAGGTGAAAACGACCTGCTCTTTGGGGGGGCGAATGATGATGAAATTTTTGGTGAACAAGGTGTAGATAGTCTGCGCGGTGAGGTAGGCAACGATCGCCTTTATGGAGGCAGCGAAAACGACTTGCTTCTAGGCGGTGCCGGTGATGACGTAATCTTTGGTGAGCAAGGAGTAGATCGGGCGCGTGGCGGCGATGGTAACGATCGCCTCTATGGGGGCAGCGAAAGCGATCGCCTCTATGGAGAAAGAGGGGATGACGTGATCTTTGGAGACGCAGGCAACGACTTAGCGGTAGGGGGTGCTGGCAGCGACCGGATGTATGGCGGCAGCGGCAACGATCGCTTGCTCGGCGATGCGGGAGACGACGTTGCTTTCGGCGATGCCGGAAATGACACAATTAGTGGGGCGCAGGACAACGATCGCCTCTATGGGGGCAGCGGCAGCGATGTCCTAGTGGGGGGTACTGGAGACGATGTACTTTTTGGAGATGTCCCCCGACCGGGAGATTCTGGGCCCGCTGGCAACGATCGCTTGCTGGGTGGCGATGGCAATGACCGACTCCAGGGCGACGGCGGCGACGACTTGCTCTCTGGTGATGCAGGTATAGATGTGCTAGTTGGCGGCACTGGCAGAGATACATTCCGCTTTGGGTCCGGCTCCACTGGCAGTGGGCAGCTAGATCGAGTCCTCGACTTCACCCCAGGCGAAGACACGATTGAGATGAGCCGCTCTTTATTGCCCGGTGCTAATCTTGGTTCCGGACAGCTAAGCTCAGAAGATTTTACTGTTGTCCAAGATATTAGTGCTATTACGGCTCCCACCCCTGGACAATCAGAAATTCGTGCCAGAGTGATTTACGAGCAAAGCACTGGGCTAGTGTACTACTACTCCGGTGGTCAGAGCGTTGCGCTGTTCCAGTTGCAGAGCAATCTCAATCTCAGCGCCTCTGCTTTTGAGATTTTTTAGTTGGAAGGATGAGGGGTTAGGGGTCAGGGATGAGGGATGAAGGATGAATAGGGGCTTTCGCTTTCATCCTTTGTGGCAGTACAAAGACTAGTCAGGACATATCCGTAAGCAGCAAAGCTTGAATGAACCAGGTTCGGCTTCATCCTTTATCCCTCATCCTTACTGCCATACCTGTTTATCTAGCTACCAGAGAGCTTTAGCATTGCAACTGCAACTGCACGAGTTACATTACAACCTGGGTCATGTCTTGCACCAGCAGGAAAATTTGCCGGGGGCGATCGCCAGCTACCAACAGGCGATCGCTTTGTGTCCTAGTCAAGCGGCTCATTACAACCTGGCAGTAGCGCTAGATGAACAGGGGCAAACAGAGGCAGCGATCGCCCACTATCGTCAGTCCATCTTATTGCAGGAACCGGATAACCAGTGGAATCAGCCTGGACTGAGTGCTTACCTCGGTTTAGGTCAAGCCCTGATTCGACAAGGACAGTTCGAGGAAGCTATTCAACTTTGTCAGCAGGCACTTGCATTAGATTCGAGCCACTCTGTTTCAGCAGAATTCTACTGCTGTTTAGCCCAAACATTTGCCGCTCAGGGGCAGATCAATCCGGCGATCGCACCTACCAGCACGCAATTTCCCTGGAGCCTGACCTGACTGTAGCCCACTACCAGTTAGGCAAAATCTGGCAGCATCAGGAAAACCACGCCGCCGCCGCTGCTTGCTTTCAGCGAGTCATGCAGCTTCAGCCTGACCAGCCAGAGGTGTATGGAGATTGCGGTTTGGCGCTGTTGGCGCTAGGCAAGTTCACTGAGGCAATGCGGTGTTGGCAGCGGGCGATCGCCCTCCAGCCAATTTTTGTGAAATCATTTTGTCAGCGAGTTGCTAGCCTGACGGAATCAGACTCACTCACGCAGTCCAAAATTGCCTGTGGTCAGTTTCTCACGGCACTTCAGCACCAGCCTGACGACCCATCCGTTTCCGTTTATCTTCAGCGAATCTACTTACATCTGGCCGACGCGCTGACAGAATATGGTGGGCGCGAAATCTATCAACAAGCCAAAACCTACTACCATCAGGCACTTCAGCTTCAGCCACAAAATTTGATGCTGCACTTGAAGTTAGGAGACTGTCTGGTTAAACAACGGCGATTAGAGGCAGCGATCGCCCACTATCGCCAGGGTTTAGGGTGCGCTTCAGAATCCTCAGAGCCTCCCCCCTTTCCTCTCGCTTCCCCCCTTTCCTCCCCTCTTCAGGGCACCTACCGCTCCACCCAAGATTGGGTTAAAGCGCAAGGCGATCGCCACCAGTACATCCCCTTAATGCGGTCGGTTACGCAAAGCTTCCCAACTGCCCATCCCCCATCCCCCCATCTTCCCATCTCCCCATCCTCAACTCATTGGCTCTCGCCCAAAAAATTCGACAAAGTGTTTCATTCGTTGGGATAATTCGGAATTCATCGCTTCATGTCGATAACGCCATTCCCAGTTACCTTCTCCTTTACTAGGAATATTCATTCTGGCATTGGAACCTAATCCCAAAATATCTTGTAAGGGGAAAATCGCGACATTGGCAACGGAAGCTAAGGCTAAACGAATCATATCCCAATGTACACCGTCAGGACTTATACAACCTAAATAGAAAGATAAATTGCGTTTTTCATCGTCGTTGGCATTTTCGTACCAACCGACGGTAGTATCGTTATCGTGAGTACCCGTGTAAACAACGCAATTATTTTCTTGTATGTTGAAAGGTAAATAAGGATTGCTAGCATCTCCACCAAAAGCAAACTGCAATACTTTCATACCGGGAAATTCAAATTTATCCCGCAAGGCTTCTACATCTGGGGTAATAGTTCCCAAATCTTCGGCTAATACTGGTAAAGTTCCAAGTTGCTTTTTAATAGTTTCAAACAACTTATCTCCAGGTGCTTTGATCCACTCACCGTTTACTGCTGTTTCTTCACCTAAAGGTACAGCCCAGTAAGCTTCAAATCCCCGGAAATGGTCGATACGAATAATATCAACATAATCGAGCATCGCTTCAAAACGCTGTACCCACCACTTGAACCTTTGCTTTTCTAATTGCTTCCAATCGTAAACTGGATTACCCCACAATTGACCAGTAGCACTAAAGTAATCTGGTGGTACACCTGCCATTAACGCGGCTTCTCCAGTTTCCTTATCCAAACAAAAAATATCTGGATTTCCCCAAACATCGGCGCTATCGTGAGCGACATAAATCGGAATATCGCCGACAATCTTCACACCGCATTCGTTGGCGTATTTTCTCAATTCCGACCATTGATTATAAAATTCAAATTGAAGAAATTTGTGGTAAAAAACTCGGTCTTCTAATTCTTGCTTAGCTTTTTCTATGGCTTTTGGTTTACGCTTAGCGATTTCTTCATCCCAACGATTCCAGCTTGCGCCATCTGTACTATCTTTGAGCGCCATAAATAAAGTATAATCATCCAACCAATAAGCTTTAGAACGAGAAAATTTCTCCAATGCTTGTTGCTGTTCTTTGGTGATATTCGCTTTAAAATTAGAACAAGCTTTTTTCAATAAAGGTATTTTAGTTGATTCTACTTGCTGGTAATTTACATTATCTAGGGGAAATTCAGGTAAGTTAGTAAAATCATCATCCGTAAGTAAATCGCGATCGCGCAACTTTTCCGGACTAATCAACAGTGGATTACCCGCTAAAGCTGAATAGCACATATATGGAGAATTACCAAAACCAGTCGGCCCTAAAGGTAGTATTTGCCAATACTGCTGACAACTATCTTTAAGAAAATCAATAAAACGGTAGGCTTCATTGCCCAAATCCCCAATCCCAAAACGACTGGGAAAACTAGTCGGATGAAGTAAAATACCACTGCTTCTCGGAAAAGACATAAATAATCCTGACTATAGAAAAAGCTTATGCAATCGAATCTATCACAATGTTGGTGGTTAGGAGTTAGGAGTTAGGAGTTAGGAGTTAGGAGTTAGGAGTTAGGAGTTAGGAGTTAGGAGTTAGGAGTTAGGAGTTAAGAGTTATTAATTTTTAATTGTTTTTTCCCTCTATGGACAATCAATATGGATTATCGCAATCCCGCTCCAACAGTAGATATAATCATCGAATTAATTGATAAGCCACATCGACCAATAGTATTAATCGAACGTCATCACGAACCTCTCGGTTGGGCTATTCCTGGTGGTTTTGTCGATTATGGGGAAGCTGTGGAAACCGCAGCCAGAAGGGAAGCTTTGGAAGAAATTGGTTTATCCGTAGAGTTAATCGAACAGTTTCACGTATATTCCGATCCCAAACGGGATTCACGTAAGCATACGATAAGTATTGTATTTATTGCGATCGCGAAGGGTGAACCAAAAGCTGGGGATGATGCTAAAGATGCAGCGATTTTTGAATCTTGGCGGATTCCTGATAATTTATGTTTCGATCACGATCGCATTTTGCAAGATTATTGGCGATATCGGCATTATGGAATACGACCAAGGATTTAAAATTTTAGATTTTAGATTGATTATCTTTTTAGCCGGGGAATTATCTTTCCCGGTAGAATGCTGGGCTTGTTCGCAAATTTTCGACATTTTATTTTTTAGTCACCTTTAATACAAAAAAACGAGATTATACTGAGTAGATTGTATTTAAAGGTGCATGATGAACGCTGAGGAACTTTTAACAAAATATGCAGCAGGTCAGCGACTATTTCAAGGGATAAATTTAAGAGGATTGGATTTAAAAGGTGCTGATTTAAGCGGAATCGATTTACAAGGATCAGATTTAACTGGATGCGATTTAAGTAAAGTTAATTTGAGTAAAGCAAACCTCAATTCTGCTAATTTGAGTAGAGCATTTCTAGTAGAGGCTAATTTAATTCAAGTACAAGCCTGTCATACTAATTTTGCTTTAGCAGAAATCAGTGATTCTTACTTGAACATGGCTAATATGAGCAGCGCTAACTTAACTAACGCTAATTTAGATAATGCAAACTTGACTAATACAAACTTAACTCATGCTAACTTGAGCAACACCAACCTGAAAAACGCTAACTTTAACGAAGCTAATTTAAATAGTACCAATCTAGAAGGTGCTAATTTAACTAAAGCTGATTTGAGTAGAATTAGCTTAAGAAGTGCTAAACTCCAAGATACAAATTTGATGCAAGCTCAGCTCAGAGGAACTGATTTGTCTAATCGTGATTTACCAAATATTAACTTGACTGGGGCCGATTTAACAGCAGCAAATCTAATAAGCGCAAAACTAGCAAAAGCCTGTCTCCAAGGAGTAAATTTAGAAAGAGCCGATTTACAAAACACCAATCTCACCAAAGCCAACTTAAATAACGCCAACCTAAGAAAAGCCGATTTAACCAACGCGAATATTTACGGCGCTACATTTGAAAATACAGACCTAACTGGTGCGATAATGCCAGATGGGGAAATCTATCAACTACAGATAGAATCCCATGAATCGGCAGCATCTTTATTTCAGGTAGAATCTATGACTCGTAAAGTTATTAAAACTGATAACGCACCCGCACCAGTGGGACCTTATAATCAAGCGATTATGGCATCGGGTGAAATGATTTTTGTTGCGGGACAAATTGCGATCGATCCGAGGGCGGGAAATGTTGTTTACACAGACGATGTGACGAAGCAAACGGAACGGGTAATGGCTAATCTAGAAGCTATTTTAAAAGAAGCTGGTGCGACGTTTGAAAATGTTGTCAAAACCAGTGTATTTTTAAAAAATATGGATGATTTTGCGGCGGTAAATGCAGTTTACGCAAAATACTTTGATGAAGCATCCGCTCCTGCTCGCGCTTGTGTTGAAGTTTCGCGTTTACCAAGGATGTTTTGGTTGAAATTGAATGTATTGCAATGGTTTAAAGTTTAATTAAAGGGTTGGCGGGAATAGGGAATAGGGAATAGGGCAATTTTCCGAAATAAATCTATTTAAAATTGATTCTATAAATAAGTAGATTTGGCGAATACATTTTTCAGGTGGGTATTACTCACCTTTTTTTCGTAAATTCGATTGATTATTGAACTTGAACCTGAGAAGATGTTTTGAAAGATAAAGTATGAAATTAGACGTTTTAAAACATCCTCTTAAACTATTACTAAATATGGTGTGAGAAGTCGGGTTTTTATGACAAATATCTGTAAAAGAAGACAAATCTGAGAAAAACCCGACTTCTGTGATTGTCATCGTAGTCTCTATATAATTTACAGGTATGATTATTTGATTAATGTGAAACTTAAACACAAACATGACTGAAATGACGAGTAATAATATTCAACCTTGGCAACAAAATACAATAGTACATCACACTCAAATTTTGATGTTGAGTTTCGAGCGTTGGACTGGACGTACTTTGTTAAATTGTACAGGTTCTGCTGAAGAAGTAACAAAAGCATTATTTGAAGCAGATTTTGTATTAGTATCTCATGGTATAGAAACAGATCCAATTTTTAACTACGGTAATCGCAAAGCGTTACAACTATGGGAACTTTCTTGGGAAGATTTTACTTCAATGCCTTCACGTCAATCCGCACAGCAAGTAGTTCAAGAAGAGCGCGATAGTCTTTTAGCTGAAACTACTACTAAAGGTTTTACTCGTTATTCGGGGATTCGTATTTCCAGTAGCGGTAAGCGTTTTCACATAGAAAATGGTATGAGATGGAACCTTTTGGACACAGAAAATCAATATTTTGGTCAAGCTGCGATGTTTTCTAATTATAAATTTCTCGATTAATTTTCAATTAAAGTCGCATCAACACCATACTTTTTCAGCCTTCTTAATAACAACTGTCCTTGATGTTTATATATAGGATAGTCCAAAGTACCAGGTAAATTATACATTAAATTTAGTGCCATTTTTTTGTTGCAACCACAAACAAAAGCGATAATCGCAGATGCTTTGAGTATGATATCTTGCGATGGTGCTTCTTTGACACTTAATTTACAGTTGGGAAGTTGGCGATCGCCATTTTCAATATTTTGTAAACTGTCGAAATTTGCCAGAATAACAATTCTATCTCCGGGTTCTAAAGGTGATTTATCCCAGTAACTAGGCATGATTTTAGGATGGGATTGTTTATATGTTTGGTAGAGAATAGGTACAACTTGATAACCATAAGCAAGTTCAAACAGGAAATATCCATTTAAGGTATCTCCTTGTTTAATAGTGTATTCTGCAACCAAAATAGTTTGCTCATTCATCCGCAACATATTACGAATGTGTTTACCAAAAGCATTACTTACAAATGTTTCTGCTGAAAGTTCATAATCATTAATTACTTTTGCATAAGGTAAATATTCCTTAATTTCGTTGGTTTTATGATAGTCAAAAGTGCGAATAATTAAAGTACAGTTAGGATTTACTTGATAAGCTTTTAAACTAATATTGATATTGTCATCTTCATTATCGGTGACAACAACAACGCTTTTAGCATTAGCAAGATTTACTTTTTGCAAATTATCAACAAAATTACCAATTAATAATTGCATATGTGGTAAAACACTGGGTTTTACCTTTTTATCATTCATTCCAAACACTGGTTGCTGCCATTTTTGTAAAAAATCTGCAATTTTCTCTCCCAGTTGACTTAAACCAATTACCACAATATGGTTACGTTTAGGATAAATAAATAACTGCTGAAATTTTTCGTTTAATACCCATTGAGTTAACCAAGCTTGTAATATACCCATCAATAGGATACCGCTCAGCATATAGAAAAAATTTATGAATCTTTCTAATATCTCTGGTTGTAATATTGTTTGTTTATCGTCTCTCAAATAAACAGCATCATATCCCCCCAAAAGCATCACAGCAGAGGTATATAAAGCTTTTAATGGATGGTATTCTAAAGTAATACTTAGAATTACAACACCAATAATTAATAAAATAAACCAAGTTAAGAATACGATGCGAATAATTGGTTGATTGATTTGCTGTTTAATCCATTCCTGTAAAGCAAGAGCTTTTTGTCCGCCTTTTTTTCTAGATAAAAAATCAATAATTGTTTGCTTAAAACTACTATGTTTTTCTGAAGGTAAAGAAGATGATTCACCATATAAATGAACTAATTTATTATTAACTTCGATATAAACAACTTCATCATTGGGATGCAATATTAAATTGGGTTTCCAATTGTGAAATAAAGTGGGAAGCTGTTTTCTCGCGGGAATATGACTGAGTATTCGACAATCTTTAGTATTAATTTGATGTAATTGACGACTCCGCCATTTATGATAAGGATGAATCTTGACTTTAAATATCCCAACCCATTCATTTTCCAATTGAAAAAACCGCGATTTTCATCTCCTAAAGCGCGGGTTGCAATTACTTGTGCTGGTAATTCTGTTGCATCACAAACTATTAAATTATTTATATTTAACTCGTTTTTATCATGTAATTTTTTTTGAGATGAACGTACAATTACACGAGTTTGATGATTAAGTTTACTTATCTCATGAGCTACTTTTACATTTACTAATTCATCATCTGTAACTATTAATATCGCTCGACATTCTTTGATATTAGCTTGTTGTAAAATATCTAATTCTTGAATATCTCCAACTAAATACTCCTTTTTAATAGAATTTGGTATCCCATCAACTTCCCATTTAATCTTTTCTTGTTTATCAATTGCAGTTACAGATACACCAAAATTATTGAGTAATTTGACGCAATGTTGACCTAAACTACCCAAACCACAAACTATAAAATGCGAAGATTGAGCCGATTGATTCTGTTGTTCAGATAGCGACATTTAGGAAACCTATATAATTATAATTTTTGTTTGGCTTCGAGTAATTAATAGTGATACGTGTATTTCGATTTACAATCGAACAATAATTTGATGAGATGGGATAAATGCAATAAATAACTCAAATAATAAATATATTTTTTGTGCTGATTAATTGTGAGAAATACAACAATTAACTTTAAATATAGGAAGGATGCCAAAAATATTATATACAAGTATTTTTTGATAATTTGATGTTTGAAATACCCTAATAAGAAAAACATTTAATCATTAAATTAATTCATCATAATTTAAATGATATTTATTTAAATTAACGTGAGTTCAATGTTCATTCCTCGATTATTCATGAGGTTAGAAGTCGGGTTTTTAAGATAAATCTGGGTTGTAACAAACAATCATCATAAAAACCCGACTTCTTTCTATTCGTTGAATTCATGTTAAATTAAATTTAATCTGATATTAAACAACTATCAAGAGTAATCTGTGGTGGAAACATAAAAACCCGGTATTCTCAAAAACCGGGTTTATTACTTGATGAAATTACAAAATTA
>JAAUTN010000516.1 GCA_012031415.1 Leptolyngbyaceae cyanobacterium SM1_4_3
TACTCAAACTTGCATCCCAAATACTCAAAGTTGTTGCTCAGATATACAAAGTTGTTGCTCAGATATACAAGTTTGTTGTTCAAACAGTCAAATTTGTACTCCAGACCATCAAATTTGTACTCCAGACTATCAAATTTGTACTCCAGACCATCAAATTTGTATGCTGGCCATTCAAACTTGTATCTCAGCCCTACAAACTCGTATTTCAGATGGTCAAACTTGTATTTAGACCTCAAAATTCAGATACGAAGCACAACCACCTCCAATGCAAAGTGAATTTGAGTCATATTTGACGGCGATCGCCCCCCTCCTCATCCCTCATCCCTTCCCTCCCTCCTTCTTCCTGCTATAACTGAGGCAATGGTAAGGAAATTAATTCATGACCTTTGCAGATTCCCATTTTGCAGATTCCTCCAGTGGCACTGTTCCAGTTCAGCTTCCGAATGGGGCACAGGTAAAGGTTGAAATCGCTCAGTCTGGGCGGGAAGATGTTGGGTTTGATGTCAAATCCTTTCAGGGGGTGACAGATGCGATCGAGGGAGTTGCCGAAGCAATCACCGCCTCGCTGCAAAAAGTATCTCCCCATAAAGCCAGCGTTAAATTTGGGCTAGAAATTCAGATTGAGCAAGGAAGCCTGGTGGCAGCTATTGTTCGAGGCACAGGCAAAGCCAATCTCGAAATTACACTGGAGTGGGAAAAGGCAGAGTGAGTCCTAAAGCATGAGCCAGCTAGAGCATCTGTTGCAACAATGTACGGTCAAACTAACTCTTCCTGGTCAAAGTGGTTGGGGCACGGGCTTTTTTGTGGCTCCGGGGCTGATTCTCACCTGCGCCCATGTGGTGCGAAAAGCGACTGATTTGCAGGTCACTGTTTTTTATTCAGCACGACAAGATCCCCTGTCGTCTATTGTGAAGGCGAAAGCCGACGATGGTAAAACGCTTGACCTGGCTCTTGTTGAATTATCTGAGCCGTTGTTTGATCATCCCTGCGTGTTCTTGGATGAGGAGCCAGTTGCTATTGGTCAAGCACTTTATAGCTACGGCTATTTAAAGTCTTACACCAAATGCAGCCCCCGTGCGTCCAGTCAATGAGGGATTGACGGGGAACACACCACCCTTACTCAAACTGCAAGGCGCACAAATTGAGAACGGGATCAGCGGTGCCGCATTGCTTAATCTCAAGACAGGTAAGATTTGCGGCATGGTCAAAGAAACTCGCGCCGCTGGTTTTGATTTGGGCGGCGGTGCGATTCCTACTCGTGTGGTTCTGGAGCAGTTTCCTCAACTGAGAGAGCTTCAGCGAGAGTTTCATCAGCAAGATCAACAGTGGACTAATCTGTTAAAGCCAACTGAAACACTCAGCCCCTCATCCCGTAGTGTCACCGTAGAAGATGATGCCAACTCTCCTATTGTGACTGGTGATAGCAATCTAGTAAGTTCGAGCAATGTAGTGCAGCAGGGAAAGTACAAACATTTAATGCTTCAACTATGAGTGGGATACATATTGGAGACGTAATTCATCCAAGTCATCCACAAACAGACAGAAAGCAGACAATAAAGAAAATTCTCATGCTGTCAGCTAATCCAGAAAATCCTGAAGTTTCTCGTAGGAGAAAGGAAATCAAAGAAATCAGGGGCGCTTTAGGTCGAGCTAAGCACAAGAACTTATTCGATTTGCAGGATAGATCAGATATAGGGGCGGCTGAGCTTTCTGAAGAATTGTTAACAATTGAACCTTTCGTTGTTGATATTTCTGGGCAAGAAAGTGGAATTGAGAGTTTAGTTTTAGAGAATATATTTAACGACGCTACATCTAAAAGTTCGGAGAGATTGATAGCTCGATTGTTTGAGTTTCATAATGAAAATATAAAGTGCATTATTTTGAATAAATGTTATTCAGAAAAGCAGGCTAAAGCAATTGTTCAGCATATTGAATTTGTGGTTGGCATTAGTCAAAGTCTTAAAGATAACGACACTTTAGACTTTCTCAAAACATTTTATGTTCATCTGGGATCAGAACGAACAGTTGAGGATTCATATGAAGCAGGCCGTCTTCTCTAGAGAAAAGGGAGTTGACAATGCTCATCTTCCCATATTGCTTAAAAAGCGTGATGAACTGAAACGTAGAGATCTGGAAGAAGAATTAGAAGCTTGTAATTTAGAAATAGAGGAAAAACCAAATCATGCAACATTATGGAAGAAAAAGGCTGATATTCTTAAAGACTTAAATCGTCCTGAGGAAATGACCAAAGCATATGAAAAAGCATCTTCACTCGATCCTGAAAACTATAAAATCAGGACTAGAGAAGGAGACGCTTTAGAACAACTTGGGAAACATAAAGAAGCAGTTAGCGCTTATGATAAAGCACTTGAACTAAAAGAAAAAGACTACAAGATTTGGTGGAAAAAAGGAAAGGCTCTTGCTAACTCAAAGGAATATAATAGAGCGAAAGAGGCTTACGATAATGCCCTTGTGCTTAAACCACCTTCTCCAGACAACTACATAATCTGTAGGGAATACGGCTCTATTTTGGACAAACTGGGGCTATATCAAAAGAGCATAGCTTTATATAGAGAATCGCTAGGTTTAGAACCAAAATATCGAGCCTCAAGCTATGAGAGAAGACAGGTGTATAAAAAGATGTACTCCAGTAGGGGCTAATTCCCAAACAATTAGGTTATATTATCTAACGTTGAGGCATCTGTGGATTAGTATGGATTTCCATTGACTAAATGCGATGGTGTATTTCAACGTCAGCTTTATGCCTTTGCTTGTCGTGAAAATTTCCATTTTACGGGTAGTTGTTTCAACGGCTTGGGCAGAAAACGTGCATATATCTACAGATGTCCTCTTCCTTTCCTTGACGCTTGTTAAGAATTCTCATGCAGTAAGACAATTTTACTTCAAGAGTTGGAAGTAGCTAGTAATATGCTTAAGGAAAACTCGACCTTAATCTTATATAAAAATTGCAATGAATTAAGGCAAGAGTTTCTTGCCCTCAAATCACCAAGAGATATAGCTGAACTCTTAGAAGTTAAATACGAGCAGCTTGTTTATCATCTTTACAAGGCTCCAGGAAGTTCCAAATATAAAGAATTTTCGATTTCTAAAAAATCTGGTCATTCTCGAACGATATCAGCCCCTTCATCAGCGTTGAAGATTTTACAGAGAAAGCTCAGCCAAGTTTTGTATAGTGTTTATGATCCCAAATATCCTGTTCATGGCTTTTTGCCTGAGCATAGTATTGTTACAAACGCAAAGCAGCACTTACGTAAGAAGTTCGTACTAAATATCGATTTGAAGAATTTTTTTGATGCTATCCATTTTGGTAGAGTAAGAGGAATATTTCTCGCTCCTCCCTACAAACTTCCGGAAGAGGTTGCAACAGTTCTTGCACAAATCTGCTGTCATTCTAATAAGCTCCCTCAAGGTGCCCCGACTTCTCCTGTCGTTTCTAATATAGTTTGTACTCGAATTGATAGTCAACTTCGACTATTGGCAAAGGAGCTTAGATGCAACTATACAAGATATGCTGATGACATCACCCTCTCAACAACTCGACCTAACTTTCCAATAGAAATAGCTTACGAGAGTAGTGAAGACAACAAAGTTAAAATTGTGTTAGGCGAGAGATTGATATCAATAGTCCAAAACAATGGTTTTGAAATTAATGATCGTAAGATTAGATTGCAGCATAGAAGTCAGCATCAAGAGGTGACAGGCTTAACTGTTAACCAATTTCCTAACGTAAAACGTGATTATGTTAGAGAAATTAGTTCAATGCTTCATGTTTGGGATAAATTTGGTCTCGCTTCTGCCAGTCAAAGATATGCAGAGAAACGTTCTAGAGAACTAGAAATATCTCAGGAAGAAGTTCCTTCATTTCAGGAAGTGCTTCGAGGAAAGATTAATTTTCTTGGTATGGTTAGGGGAAAAGAAAACGAAATTTATCGTAAGTATTTGAATTGGTATTATATTCTCTCGAATCGATCTGAAACGCCGTCGGGCGGGTGAGGCTCACGTTATTCCTATCCTGCTGCGTCCGGTGGATTGGGCAGGTTCATCCTTCAGCCAGCTTCCTGTTTTGCCCGAAAACAAACAGCCCGTAACAACCTGGGATAATCAAGATGAGGCATTTCGGGAAATTGCTGAGGGCATTCGAGCCGTGGCGATCGAGTTAAGAGGAAAACGGTATCAAAGGAGCTTGAATTATGCAAATCACGATTGATTACCTGACCAGCTTCAACTGACCGAAGCAGACTTGCGTACTGAACTGGCGGT
>JAAUTN010000517.1 GCA_012031415.1 Leptolyngbyaceae cyanobacterium SM1_4_3
CTTTGGCGATTTTTGCCATCGGGTTGGGTTTGAGGCACTGCGGCAGTTTGCAGCCAGCTACCAGCCCAGAACGAGTAACAAGCTGCGTCACCGAATTGGCATCAAGGATGAGGTGTATGTCAGGCTGAAGGCGATCGCCGCTGAGCAGGGCAAACCCATGACTGAGCTAGCAAATGTGGCGATTGAGTCCTATTTGAAAACTTTGAATTAGCTTCTGAACTGGCTTCTACACAAGAACGTGTCCTAAGGCTATACCAATAAGACATCAGCTTCTTGCATTGGAGGCTCATTGCGGTCAAATAGGGATCAGTCAAGTTAGTGAAGTTGATCTGTCGTGCGTCGAACTTCAGCAACGTTGATGCGCTGTTGACGGGTGTCTACCTGCAAACTGTCAACAGCGTATTACTCTTAAAGTATTTGTGTAGCGCCATAAAGCTAGTTTAAAGATTTAGGGGTAGCGATCGTAGAACAATTGCTATCCAGAGAACCCTGTGCAAAACTAAGCGGCATCAGGAATAGGCTTACTGCTGACTCCCTTTTTCATGAGATTTGAATGACTGAAGATAGTTCACCTGCACAATAGATAGTTTCATGAGGAGTCGTTCTGCTTAATCGCCCAGCTAAGGGTGTCATAACCGCAACTATCATGCTTGACAATTCACAACTTCCCCTGCGCGTTGGCATAGTTGGAACTCCAGGTTACGTTCAAGCAGACTCAACTATACCTACAGAGCAGATTATTGAAACTATTGGAGAGAATACTGGAAATTTAGCATTTCAGTATGCTGTGGCTAGTCATATTGCTTCGACAAAGCATTACGTAAGTTGGGATTCTTCAGATCCTGCATGGGTGCGAGAGGTTTGCGATATACTCGTCTATCCCGCTGCTAATGCCATCAACCCTCGAAGAGATCATACCCAGAGGGCTGATTTCATTGAAGCAGTCGATCTCCCCTGTGTTGTAGTAGGACTGGGTGCCCAAGCTCCTGAGTTGGGATCTGAAGTGAAATTGAATAAAGGAAGTGAACGCTGGCTCAAGGTGCTTGCCGAACGTAGTCATTCTATAGGAGTTCGAGGGGAGTACACAGCAGACGTGCTAGCTCGAATTGGCATCCAAAATACACTCGTTCTAGGATGTCCTTCCCATTGATCAATCCACTTCCAACATTGGGAGAAGTTCTTGAAAAGAAGTTTTATCACAGTCAGCTTCAAAAGCTCGTTGTTCCTGCTGGCAGTCCTGAAAAGAAATCCCTCAAGCGAGTTGAGCAAAAGCTCATAGGATGGCTGCGGAGTTATAACGGAATGTATGTTTGTCAAGCCCCCCCACAGCTTATTTCATTAGCGCGGAATGGTGAGGACGAGGTTTCTAAAGAGTGGTTAAATCAATTTCGTCGGTATTTGCTGCCGACGCTCTCTTATTACACACAGCCCCGTTCAAAGTTCGTAAGCTTCATCAAGCAGCACTTCCGCATC
The DNA here is from genome assembly GCA_012031415.1 of Leptolyngbyaceae cyanobacterium SM1_4_3. Classification (GTDB taxonomy): domain Bacteria; phylum Cyanobacteriota; class Cyanobacteriia; order Elainellales; family Elainellaceae; genus JAAUTN01. The sequence continues at coordinate 1,474 of JAAUTN010000517.1, forward strand.
TTTTTTAATGTAGAGGAATGGCTTGAGTTCCTGACCTCCTTTGATCTTTCATTGGGCACTCGGATGCACGGCAGTTCGCTTGCTACTCAATCTGCAACACCTGCAATTTGCATTTACCATGACTCAAGAACTCGAGAACTGTGTAGAACACTGGCTATTCCTCATGTATCAGTCAATCAATTTCTATCTGTACGGAATATAAAAGAGCTGATTGACTCAGTATGTTTTGACGGTAAATCTTTTGACCAGAACCGAATCAAACTTGCCCGTCAGTATAGAGAACTGTTGATTAAAAGCGGCATTTCCACTAGCGATCGCCTGAACCTCTTGGCGGACGTGAAACAAAGAGAACATTTTGAGATAGAAACTTCAAGAACCTAACAAGAAGTAGCTGTAAATCTGCTAATCCCTACTTGAGCTTATTCTGAAATTCATACAAAATTCAAGGTTTACTTACAGTTTGGCTGCGACTATGGCAGTTAGGATGTTGGATAATCTTAAATAGCTGTATGACAGAAATGTGTAACCGTATTAGTGCTAACCAAACTACCAAAGTCACTATGCACTGCAATTGCAAGTGATGATTGTATGTAGTGAGCTTAAATAAAAATAGGGTTGTACATAACAGTTCTGTCAAAGTAGTTAGATCAGTATAGTTAGATCAATGTCGCTAGTGACTAGGTGATTGTCGTATGATGATTAATGCTCGCACGGTCCCCGCAAATGAAACAGTCGAGACGGAAGTTTGCATAATTGGTGCTGGACCAGCGGGGATTACATTGGCGCGTGAGTTTATTGGACGAGATTTTCGAGTCTGCCTGCTAGAAAAGTGGTGGAGATAAACCCGATAAAGATACCCAGTCACTCTGTGCTGGAGAGATGGATGGAGCGCTTTTCCAAGACCTGAAGGAATCTCGCTATCGCCAATTCGGTGGCACCGCAAACAAATGGCATATTCAAATTACGTCCAATCAGATCGGCGGTAGGTGCGGGCCATTTGAGGCGATGGATTTTGAGAAGCGAGACGAAGTCCCATACAGCGGATGGCCGTTTGACAAGGCTCACCTCGATCCCTACTACGAACGAGCACAGTCAATTTGTAAGCTTGGCCCATACGTTTATGATGCGAAAGATTGGCAAGGATCTGAGCATTTGCCAATGCCTCTAAATGCGATCGCGTCAAAACTTCAATCTATCAATTCACGCCTCGTGCTGTTTTTGCAGAAGACTATCGAGACGAGATTAACCAGGCTGACAACATTACGACTTATCTGTACGCTAATGTCGTTGACATCGAAACCAACGATGCTCTGAGTCAAATCACACGGGTACAGGTTGCCTGTTTAGATGGCAAGCGGTTTTCTGTGACTGCAAAACTGTTCATATTGGCGGCAGGGGGCATCGAAAATGCACGGTTGATGCTTCTATCCAATCGTTCTCGTCAGGCGGCAGGGCTTGGCAACCAGAATGATTTGTAGGTAGGTTCTTTATGGATCACCCAGGGGTAACGTATATGTTCATCCCTCAAGATCGAAACATTTTCAACAGTATGTCCGTTTATGATATGCGTCAGGTCAACGGAATATCTGTTAAAGGAAAGGTGATCCTAGATGAAGCGGTGAAGCGACGCGAGAAGCTACTGAATAGCGGTGCGTTGATTCATCCAAGACCTAAAGGCTTTCGCTCTGAAGCGATTAGCTCATTAAAAGTGCTAATGACTTCCTTGCGTCGAGGTAAGCTGCCGAAAGATACCTTTAGACACCTGGGGACGGCGATCGCTGGAACTGACGATATTGTTCGATCCGCCTACAACCATTTACTCAAGATCAAACCCATTGTCCCTAACGACTTAGAAGGTGGCTGGTTCCATTTGCCTAACAAAGAAAAGATGTTTGCTTCTTTTCAGGTGAGCCAAATGTTTGAGCAGTCTCCCGATCCTGCTAATCGCGTGATGTTGAGCGATGAGTGCGATCGCTTGGAGTTGCCCAAACTCAAACTACGCTGGGGGTTGAATGAGCTAGACTACTTCAGTATTCGACGAACAAAAGAAATTTTCCAGGAAGAGTTTTTACGGTTAGGGCTAGGACGTATCCTGGTCGATTGGGAGGACGGCGTTCCGTTTATTTCTGCAACGACTGCTCACCATCACATGGGCACTACTCGGATGCACACCGATCCAAAGCAAGGTGTAGTAGATGAAAATAGCCGCGTTCATGGCATCTCTAACTTGTTTGTTGCGGGTAGTTCCGTGTTTCCTACAGGAGGTTACATTAACCCCACACTGACCATCATTGCCATGACCGTCCGCTTAGCAGATCATGTAAAGCAGGTTATGGTGTCCAGTGCTGCCAAAGTAGGTTAACGCCAAGCACTACAGCAATCGCTAAGGTGATAGAACCATCTCGACAGTTGCTATAAAACGTGAAATTAAGGTGCCGCTTGATGAGCGGCACCTTAATTTCACGTTTTCGATTTCACGCACCAATTAATCTCGTTTTGAAACTACCTTTGCAGGTACACCCACAGCGACAGAATAGGGTGGAATATCTTTGGTGACGACTGCTCCTGCACCGATAACACAGCCTCTACCAATGGTGACACCATCCAGCACTTTCACGCCTGCACCAAGCCAGCAGTCATCTCCAATCACAATGCCTTTGCAGGTCAACCCCTGATCTTTGATGTTGCGATTTGGGTCGGCAAAGACGTGATTATTGGCATAAATTCCGGTGTGAGAGGCAATGAGACAGTCTTACCAATTTTGATCTGACCCGGTCCGTGAATGCAGGTGTAAGGATTGATTGCGG
>JAAUTN010000518.1 GCA_012031415.1 Leptolyngbyaceae cyanobacterium SM1_4_3
GCCCCCAGCCCCCTCTCCTTCCCCCAATCGCCTCCAAAATTCGACTGATTCGCCGAAATGTGTCCAGAGAAGGTAGAAAGGCTCTGTTCCAGGGATTGTTCGTCGCCAATGTCAGCGAGAATGTAATCAAACCAGGGAAGTTCTACGGGTTCACGGGCGGGGACAAACAAACCCGCTTTTGCCATCAGAACGGCAAGTCCCAGGGTTTTTAGGGTGACGGTTTTGCCGCCTGTGTTGGGGCCCGTGATTGCGACGACGCGAATTTGCGACTGAATCAGCAGGTCAATGGGAACGACAGGCGTGCCCTGTTCATGCTGATTTTGCCAGACGAGCAGAGGATGGCGCAGTTGCCGCAAGGTAATTCTTTCGCCTGCGCTGCGGTCGATAAAGCGGGGCGGGTTTGCACCCAGCCAGAGGGAATAGCGGGCGCGAGCGGTTGCCAGATCTAGAGCAGTGGCGATCGCCAGCAGTCTCTCTAAGTCGGGCTTTACTTCAGCCACCTGTTCCGTCAGGACGCGGCGCACTGCCTCTTCTTCAACCTGCTCTTGACGGGTTAACTGCCGCAACTGGTTGCCCAAGTTAACGACAGAATTTGGCTCGACGTAAAGCGTCAAACCGCTGGAAGAAGTATCGTGAACAATGCCCGGAATTGCATCTTTTTGGGGAGCTTTCACCGGAATCACAAAGCGATCGCCCCGTTGGGTAATCAGCGGCTCCTGCACGGCGTTGGACTGGCGCTGAAGAATCCGCTGTAGCACCTGATGAATGCGATCGCGCACCTGCCGAAGCTGTTCTCGAATGCCGCCCAGTTTAGGACTGGCTCGGTCGGCAACCTTGCCCCGGTCGTCAATGCAGCGATGAATTTCTTGCTCTAGCTCCGGGTAGGTTCGCAGGTCTGACACTAGCTCCGTCAAAACGGGCAGGTCGGGCTGGCTGTCAATGGTGCGGCGAAGCTGTCTCGCACCAGAGAGGGTAGTGGCGATCGCTAGCAGTTCATCTCCTGCCAAAATGCCCTGAAGCTGCGATCGCTCCAGCGCTTCCCCAATGTCTCGAATGCCGTCAAACTTCAAGCCTGACGGTAAATTCTGCTCAATCTGATAGATTTCCTGAGTCTGCGCGAGTAACCCTAAACTCTCCGGTAACACCGCTGGAATCTGTAGGTGACGTGCTGCGGTTGCCCCTAGCTTGGTCGCCGCAAAGGTTGCCAGATGTTGACAGAGGCGTGACCATTCCAGCAATTCTAAAGTTTCAGCTTGAATCAAACCCCCGATCCCCAATTTCGCTTATCTTAAACTTTACTTACAAAATTTGTCTGCCTTTCCTGATTCTAGTCAAACCTCCGGATGACTACAATATTAGGTAACAGGACTAACAATGTTGGTAAAAATGGATCTAAAAAACTCAGTGATCGCGCTGACTGCGGCAACCCTTACCACACTGGCAACTGCCGAAATGAGTCCAGCGATTGTGACCGCAACTAGCAACCCCAACAGCCGTTTAGCAGCAGCGGGAGCCTACAGTGGAGTCGCCCGACTTTCCCTCACCAACACTCTTGGCTCGTCCACTTCTTGCACAGGTTCCCTGCTACAAGGCGGGCTTCACATCCTCACAGCGGCTCATTGTCTGACAGATGAACGGGGCGATCGCAACATCGTCAGCACCACTGTTAGTTTTGTAGAGCTACCTAACGCATTTAGCGTTGCAAATAATGGGTACTTCATCTTTCCACGCTGGCAGGGCGACTTCTTTCGCGGCGATGACCTTGCCATTCTCAGACTGACTCGACGGGTGACAGGCGTAGAACAATACGGCATTTATCGAGACACCGATGAGATTGGGCAAGTTTTTACCAAAGTAGGATACGGCAGAATTGGTACAGGCAGCGAAGGCGATAGAGTCGATTTATACGGCAGGGGCAAGCTGTTTGGGCTAAACCGCTTTGATGCCCGCGCCGAAGACTTTCCTGACCTGATTTACAACCCAATATCCAGAACCCAACTCCTGTTTGACTTCGACAATGGCAGAGCAGACAACAACTTCTTTTCAGACAGCGACCTGGGTTTTGGCAGTCGTGAGGTAAACACGGCTCCGGGCGATTCGGGTAGCCCAGCTTTCATTAATGGTTTGATTGCCGGAATCACAACCTATGGAGAGAGAGGAACTGGAGCTACAGACATCGATGGCGTAGTTAACTCCAGCTTTGGTGAATATTCTAGCGAAACGCGGGTTTCCTCCTACCAGCGTTATATTGATCGCGTTCTCGCCGGAAACGCTGGCCCGTCTTACATTCCTTCCTCTCGAACGCTGACCTCAGCCAACTCAGAAGCTTCAGGAGTTTCACTAGCAACTTTGGCAGATCCGCTCAGCGCAGATCCTTCAAACACAGATAGCACCGCTACCGTTCCCGAACCGTCTTCTCTCATGGGTTTACTTGCAGCCATTGTTTCAGGCACGGTGTACTGGAAACGCAAATCGCTCCCTGAAAACCAATTACCGTAGGCTTGAAAATAACTGTTATTTAAAATCCTTGCCTCTTCAAAACTGTAGCGTTCCTAAATGATTTGTGAAAGTGCCCGCCGGGCGGGCATTTTCACAAATCGTCTTTTTCACAAATCAAATAGGATTGCCATATCGAAAAGTAAACCTTAACTTGCACCTAATGCAAGCCTGCTAAATTGGTGTGGAATTTGCTGCTCGATCGTTTGCGTTGTAGAAGAACTTACGAAAACGCAACTTATTTATCCACTGTAGAGTAAGTTATGTTGAAGAAACTTGTTACCTGTGGAGCGATCGCAGCTACATTAATCACCTTAATGAATGCTGGCATGGGAAGGGCGATCGTCGTCGTCAGCACCCCTAGCGATAGCGTGGTCAGGTATGGGGCCTATAGTGGCGTTGCTCGGATAGTGAGCCGAAGAACATCTGGAGATCTCTATACCTGCACAGGTTCACTTTTGCCAGGCGGCTTACATATTCTCACCGCTGCTCACTGCGTTACGGATGAGCGGGGAAATCGGAATGCTATCCGCACTGGTGTACGCTTTGTTGAACGATCTGGTACCTTCGCTGTTGCAAGCGATGGATATTATATTTATTCAAGCTGGAGAGGTAACTTTTTCAGGGGCAATGACCTTGCTGTCCTACGGTTGACTCGGCGGGTAAGTGGAGTGCAGCAATACGATATCTATCGCGGGGCTAGCGAGGTCGGACGAACCTTTATAAAAGTTGGATACGGAGAAATTGGTATTGGCAATTTGGGAGCAAGACCCGACTTATATGGAAAAGGCAAGCTGATTGGACTGAATCGCTTTGACGGACGGGGTGAAGATTTTGTTGTACTAGGCAAACCCTTGCCGGGTCGCCAACTGCTGTTTGACTTCGACAATGGCACTTTCCAAAATAACTTCTTCATTGGTAGTGACTTAGGATGGGGATACAGAGAAATCAATATTGCTCCAGGTGATTCGGGTAGCCCCTCCTTCATCAATAACCAAATTGCTGGAGTAACAAGCTACAGAGCAACGTTTTTTTCTATCACCGATGTTGATAATATTCTCAACTCCAGCTTTGGTGAATATGCTAGCGAAACCCGCGTGTCTTTTTTTCAGAGTTTCATTACGGAGGCGATCAGGGGAAGGTATCGTTCGGCAGTTATTCCCGCTACCCGAAGTTCCGTCGCTACAACAAGATCTCTTGATTTAGCCACAAATGATCAAACCTCTCTAGTTGGCGTTTCTTCAACAGAGTCCCCTACTACTGTTCCAGAACCATCCTCAGTTCTAGCATTGGCGGCTGGGGCGTTAAGTGTAGGAGGACTTTTGCGGCAAAGACAAACTAGCGCCTCCTGTAGGGGTGAACGGTCGTTCGCCCCTACGAGAATTCATCCCTTCAATCAGCAACGCTGAAACTTTAGTCAATTAGTCAAACCGTCCTAGAGCTTCAGCAAATTTAAGGAGGCTTGTGCTTAGGGTCGTGGATTAAATAAGCTGCAATTTTCGTAGGGTGCGTTAGCGCAGCGAACGCACCGTTCTAAAAAGCCTCTGGTGCGTTACGGCTTCGCCTAACACACCCTACTTTATTAAATTCGCAATCCTTAGGGACTTGCATAAAATAAAAGTCCCATTTTTTGAGGCGCGGCTGAGCCGCGCCTCAAAAAATGGGATCTTAAATAAACGCAGATCCCTTATTGTCTGATGTTTGACCTTCTGGACTACAAATTTGACCTTCTGGACTACAAATTTGACCTTCTGGACTACAAATTTGACCTTCTGGACT
>JAAUTN010000519.1 GCA_012031415.1 Leptolyngbyaceae cyanobacterium SM1_4_3
GGGAATTAATATCACGGGGATCAAAGGGCAGAGGCGATCGCCAGCCTTATCCTGCCTGTGAACCCCCTGCCGCAGGTGAATATCTGCTTCTGGTTGTCAATGAATCTAATCAAACGTCAGAGCAGCTTCGGAGTACCCTGCCGCCCAATGCGTCTACAACGGTTTGCCGCTATTTAGACAACACGGTTACTCGCGTCGGTGGGTTCACCGATGCTGAAGTTGCTAATTCTTGGGCGCAATATTTGACTGACCTGGGAGGAATCCAGGCTTTTGTTGCCCGTCCACCTGAAACGGCTTCAATTCAAGCTCAGAATCCCAGCCCTCAACCTGGTACCGCATCCAACCCGGCATTAGCTTATGAGCCTCAGCCGCTAGCGGCTGGCTACGCGGTGCTGGTTGACTATTTCAACCGTCCAGAGGTAGCAACTGACGTACAGCAGGCATTGGGTAGCCAGGTCGGGCTGGTTTCCTATGGGCAGCGTCCTTACCTGCTGGCACTGCACACGTCTGACGCGGCGGTAGCAAATTCTGTGTTGCAACGACTGAGCGATCGCAATTTCCTGACACTAGTCGTCGATAGCCGTCGAGTTGTCTTGCTAACCCCAGCCGTTGCCTCAGTCGATTGAGCAACGCTCAAGCTGGGCCAGCCAACCAGGAAATCGTGACCCCCAACAAACAGCCAACGATCACCTGAACAGGGGTATGTCCCAGCAGTTCCTTAAGCCGTTCTTCGGCAAATTTGGTATCGCCCCGAAAGAGTTCGTCTACGATCTGGTTAAGAATGCGTGCCTGTTTGCCAGCGGCCTGGCGGACCCCGGTTGCGTCATACATGACGATGATGGCAAAAATTAGGGCAACCGCAAACTCGCTGCTTTCCCACCCCATCGATTGCCCCACTCCGGTTGCTAGGGCTGACACCAGGGCTGAGTGGGCGCTGGGCATTCCGCCCGTTTCAACAACGGTACGAAAGTTAACCTTGCCGTGTCGAGCAAACTCAAAAACCAGCTTGAGAACCTGAGCAATTAAACAGGCGATGACTGCAACCAGCAGTACATAATTATCCAAGATTGCGCTGATGTCCTGCATGATGGCATCCCCCCTTAGTGAGTCCTTAGTGAGTGCGGGCAGTAATGTAGTCAGCGATCGCCATCAGAGGCTGAGCGCTTTCCCCAAAAGGCTCTAACTGAGCTTTGGCATGAGCAATTCGCTGGTCTGCCTGACGCTTTGACTCCTCAATTCCCCAAATGCTAGGGTACGTCACTTTTTGAGCCTGCAAGTCTTTGCCGACCGATTTACCCAGTTCCTCTTGAGTGGCGGTAATATCCAGCACATCATCTACAATCTGAAACGCCAGCCCAATATCTTGAGCATAGCTAGAAAGCCGCTCAACATTAGCCTCTGACCCGCCTGCCAGCGCTGCTCCACACACGACAGAGGCTTCTAGCAGCGCTCCCGTCTTGTGACGGTGGATAAAATCGAGCGTTTCCAGAGATACGTCTGTTTTGCCCTCAGACTCCAGATCGACGACCTGACCGCCGACCAGTCCGGCTGCTCCTACCGCTCGTCCTAATCGCAAAATCACCTGCAAGACCCGCTCGGCGGGCACCCCTTGCGTTTGCGCTGCAATAAACTCAAACGCATAGGCGAGCAATCCATCTCCCGCCAAAATCGCAATGTCTTCGCCGTAGACCTTATGATTCGTTAACTTGCCCCGGCGATAGTCGTCATTGTCCATCGCAGGCAAATCGTCGTGAATCAGAGACATCGTGTGAATCATTTCCAGGGCGCAAGCGGTCGGCATTGCCATCGCAGCATCACCGCCCAGCAGTTCACAGGTTGCCAGACAAAGAATGGGACGCAAGCGCTTTCCTCCTGCCATCAGGGAATAGCGCATTGCTTCATAAATCTTTTCCGGGTAGATAACTGCGATGGACTGGTCTAGGGCGATTTCTATACGATTCTTTTGCTCTGTCAGGTAAGCAGACAGGTCAAATTTCGACTGAGAATTAATGGCGTTGGTCACGGTTGCCCCTTAGTTCCTCACATCTCTTACGGCTACTTAGGAAGATTTTACGGTTGCAGGTGCTTGCAGGGATATAGAGTTGGAAATTAATCGCAGCGCTGTAATTTGCGGCGATAGCTCCATACTGTATTGTGCAACAGCATGGCGACAGTCATCGGCCCAACTCCACCGGGAACGGGCGACAGCCACGCCGCTACTTTTTGGACATTGGCAAAATCTACGTCGCCCACCAGTTGGGCTTTACCAGCATCGTCTACAATCCGGTTTGTGCCTACGTCAATTACTGTCGCACCGGGCATTACCATGTCTGCTGTCACCAGGTTGGGCTGTCCGGCGGCGGCAATCAGAATGTCTGCGCTGCGGGCGATCGCCTCCAGATCCCGGGTGCGCGAATGGGCCACCGTCACCGTTGCATCGGACCCCAGCATCATTAGCGCCAGCGGTTTGCCGACCAGCGTACTGCGTCCAATAATCACAGCATTTTTGCCAGTCGGGTCAATTTCATAGGCCGCCAGCAAGCGCATAATGCCAGACGGGGTACAGCTTCGCAAGCCGACTTCACCCCGCACCAGCCTTCCCAGATTGAGCGGATGCAGCCCATCAACATCTTTATCGGGATCGATCTGACTCAGCAACCCCACTGCATCCAGGTGATTTGGTAAAGGCAACTGAAGCAAAATGCCGTCTACCGTTTCATCCTGATTAAACTCATGGATCAGTTTTTCTAGCTCTAATTGCGTCGTCTCGGTAGGCAAATGCTTACCTACCGAGGCAATGCCAACCTTTTCACAGGCCCGCTCTTTGCCTCGCACGTAGGCTAGGCTAGCAGGATTGTCTCCTACCATTAGCACTGCGAGCGCTGGGGGGCGACCCATCTGGGGCTGCAAGGTTTCGATCTGTTGGGTTAACTCGACGTGTAATTGTGCGGCAAGTGCTTTGCCGTCTAATATGCCAGCTATACCAGTCATGTCTTAGCTCAATGTTGATGTAAGTGAAGAACAGTTGTCCAGGTTAATACAACTAGACAATCAAGGTTTACAGCTTAAATCTTCTGCCGTAGTAATTTACGTTTCTGATATAGAGGCTGGTTTAGAAAACGTGCCCTGGGCATAGAGAAGTTTCTCAGAAAATGTGTTTCAAATTGTTCAGGACTTACCCAAGCAGAATGCAAAATCAGGCGATCGCTAACCCGAACAAGGGGCTTAAGCCCCTTGTTCCATAGGGGAAAGCCTCGCAAAGAATGAAGATAACAATGCAAGGCATAATGTATCGCAGATGCGGTTGGCAATAGGGGAATTTCTGGCAGGTGAGATTAACAGTTAGAGTGCAGGTCTGGCGATTCGGCATTCTGCTGGGATTGACCAGTCTAACGGGTTGCGCGGGACGGTCGGAGGCGATTTGTGTCAATGGACTGTTTCCAGGACGGGTTAGACCGATTGAGCGGATTCAGGACTGCTCTGGCACTGACTACATCGTGCGACTGCGCGGTACGGTGGGCGATCGCGCTCCCCTCCTAAACGGACAGGTCTATCAGCTTCAAGACAGCACGGGAGAAGTCTGGGTTCTAACTTCTGATACAACCTTGAAAACGGGAGAGCAGATTGTCATTCGAGGTCGAGTCCGATATCAAAGCATTCCTTTAGCTGGGCGGGAGCAGGGAGAATTTTATGTTGAAGAATTAAGCCAGCTTGAATGAAATGCTGCAAATTCCCATCGCTTGAATCCTCACCAATCAACCTTTACTGCTTTATGACACAAAACCACACCGATAGAGGTAGCCGTCCCACTGTGGCGATCGCCATTCTCTATCAAGACGATCAGTTTCTCATGCAGCTTCGCGACAATATTCCAGAGATTATCTACCCCGGTCATTGGGCTTTTTTTGGCGGACACCTAGAGCCAGGGGAATCACCCGAAGTTGCCATGCGGCGCGAGTTGCTAGAAGAAATCGGCTACAGCCCTCCGTTTGTGGAAGAATTTAAAGACTATGCAGATGCTCACGCTATTCGTCACGTTTATCATGCTCCTCTCACGGTGCCCGTCGAAAGCCTGGAGCTAAATGAAGGATGGGATCTGGGATTGTTTACAGTGGAGGATATTGTGCGGGCGATCGCTACTCAGAACGCGCCGCACAAGTGCGCCCTCTGGGAAAACCCCACCAGCAATTTTGCTAGACTTCCTCAACTGTTCTACCCCGTGAATGTCTTTTGTTACTTTATCTTTAAGACTGCCCTGCTTAAAAATTGTGGAA
>JAAUTN010000520.1 GCA_012031415.1 Leptolyngbyaceae cyanobacterium SM1_4_3
TAAGGACATCAATTTTCAGCCGTATTTGCAGGCTTTAATCGCAAATGAGAAGTATCAGCAGAAGTGGGGGGCTTTATACACCAACCGATGCAGTGGGCAAGCTTAAGGAACCTAAAGCGGCTTCTGAGCTAGACCTGGGGCTGATGGTGCAGTTGCTTCAACCTCAGCGATCGCAGGATGTCCCGAATCCAGAGCGGCAAGAAAAAACGGAACGGCTGCCTGTGCTGGAAGGAATTCGCAAGTACGCGGCAGACCACGTTTTGCTGATGGGGCGACCCGGCTCAGGAAAATCAACGGCGCTGCTGCGGTTGCTGATGGATGAGGCGAAGAAAGCGTTGGCAGATGCCTCTGCCCCAATTCCGGTGTTGGTGGAGTTGAGATATCTGGAGGCTGAGCGTCCCTCAGTGCTGGAGCGGATTGGCGCATTTTTGCGGAGCCATCGCCTGAACCTAGAAGAAACGACACTCACCACTGCCCTGACAGAGGGACGGTTTTTGCTGCTGATGGATGGCGTGAATGAGCTGCCCTCAGAAGCTGCCCGACGAGCCGTAGCCCGCTTTCGGCAGGACTATGCCCGAACCCCAATGGTGTTCACGACGCGAGATGTGGCGATCGGGGGGGATGTGGGCATTGAGAAGAAGCTGGAGATGCAGCCCCTGAGTGAGCCGCAGATGCGACAGTTTGTGCAGGCGTATTTGCCCCAGCAGGGAGAGCCAATGCTGCGGCAGTTACAAGGGCGACTGCGGGAGGTAGGGCAAACGCCGCTGCTGCTGTGGATGCTCTGTGAAGTCTTTAAGGGACTGAAGCAATTGCCCTCCAGTCTGGGGCTGCTGTTTCGCTGGTTTGTGAGGGAATATGACAGGCTAAAGCAGGATGTGCCTGTTTCACCCGGACTGCGTCACTGGCAGTCGGAACTGCTGCAACATCTGGCATTTACGATGATGCAAGCAGAGAAACCGACTGAACTGCGAGTGGCAATTTCGCGGTCAGAGGCAGAGGGGGTACTGGCAGCATTTTTGCAGGGCAAGGTGGACTACCCAACGCAGCGGGCGAAGGAACGGCTAGAAGATTTACTAGAATATCATCTGCTCCAGCGCATCAGCCAGAACCAACTGGAGTTTCACCACCAACTGCTGCAGGAATACTATGCTGCAGAAGCATTGCTGCACCGTCTGCCTCAACTTAGCGATGAGCAGCTAAAGCGGGATTACCTCAACTATTTGAAGTGGACAGAACCTCTTGCCCTGATGCTGGCATTGGTAGAAGAGGAAGCCCTAGCACTGCGAGTTGTGAAGCTAGCAATGAACAACGTAGATTTGATGCTAGGTGCAAGACTAGCAGGAAAAGTCCAGCCGACCTTTCAAACCACAATCCTCGGTTGGCTTGATGCTTTAAAGATGCCGCCGAGGCTCAAATGTGAATGTTGGGCAATCAGCCACTCTAGGCAAGCCATTCCTAGATTGCTCAACGCCCTCCACGACCAGGACTCCTTCGTTCGTAAGAAGGCGGCTGAGGCGTTAGGAAGCATTGGAGGAGAAGCCGCCATCCCTGGATTGCTCCAAGCCCTCCACGACCAAGACTCCTCTGTTCGTGAGAGCGTGGCTGAGGCGTTAGGAAGCAGTTGGAGGAGGAAGTCGCCATCCCTGGATTGCTCAACGCTCTCAAACACTGGCATTACGACGTTTTGTAGGAGAGCAGCCTGAGGCATTAGGAAACATCGGCAACTCCCAACCTTTGGCTGAGATCTGGAAACAGCAATTAAGCTTAACGGATATCTACATCTATCAAGCGATCGCCACCATCCAAAACCGCTGCAAATACTACAAACCACGAAATTGCTCACGGTCTGCTTCCCCAGGGACAAGCGATCGCCCTCTTCTTCTCCTATGCCTCAAAAGATGAAGCCCTGCAACATGAGTTAGCCAAACACCTCAACCTGTTAGAGCGACAAGGAGTGATCACCAGTTGGGACAGTCGCCAAATTCTCCCCGGAGATGAACGGGAGCAAGTGATTAGCCAACAGCTCAACACCGCCGACATTATCCTGCTGCTAATAAGCCCCGATGCGATCGCAGACAACACCTGCTACGATCTAGAAATCAAACGGGCAATGGAGCGACATCAGGCAGGTGAAGCCCGCGTCATTCCCATACTGCTGCGTCCGATGGACTGGGCAGGCGCACCCTTTAGTCAGCTTGACGTGTTGCCTAAGAATAAACAGCCTGTAACAACTTGGGCTAATCGGGATGAGGCATTTCGAGAGATTTCAGAGGGAATTCGAGCAGTGGCGATCGAGTTGAGAAGAATGAAGGAAAGAGCGATCGCCCACTAAGAATCCTCATTTGTATTGCCTCTAGCCTCTAAAGCTTCCCTCAATAGCATTTCTACCACAAACGTAAACGATCGCTGTTCTTTGTCTGCGATCGCCTGTATCGCCTCTCGCATGGGATCAGGTAGGTAAATGCTGGTTTGCCGCTTCTGAGTAGTCATGCTTGCTCTAATGCTCTAGAGCAAGTTTAGGTGAAGCGTTGTGATTAAGGGTAATCTACTCTAGAGTAGAGCAATCTAGATTAAAACAAAAATGCCAGACCCCCAGCTTTGGTCGGCACGGGGTCTGGCACTTACTCCCACTTCATTAGGAGCAGTTTTCATCCTATGTCAAATCACGCTACGCCAACGGAGACGAGTCATTTCTCTCGCAGCACCTCTAGGCTGTCCACAAAGCCAGAGCTATACCAAGCAGGCTACCAGCAAGCACTCCATGACTTTGCCATCCTGCCTCTACTTCATCAACTGCAAACTTTACTCTGATGTCAGCTTTGATGCTGCCTGGGTTGCTCTCACTTTCCAAGAAGCTCAAGCGATCGCCGTCATTCTCATCCAGACCCTCACCGCTAATCTGGACAGTAAACTCTTGGCTACCTTCCTGAGTGCGATTCGCGGCAAAACTTCCTACGCTTCCCCTTCCCTCGCAACTCTGCACCTTCCGCCTCCCACTACTGACCTTCCTAACACCTTCCCTGATGTTGAAATACCCCGATTTCTCTATGGCGATCGCCTCTACTGGCTCTCGAACGGTGAAAGAACTGATTGGGGAATTGCGATCGGCAGGTTCTACAGCTTCGCCCCCCACTGCTGCCGTTGGCGCTGGTGTTACCTGATCTGGCTTGACCCCGACTCCCCCAGTTCAGCCTGGGTCGCTGCTCGATATTGCCTGGGAAGAGGATCTGCAAGCCCCTCGAAGCGGGGGGCAGTTAGACTGACTCCTCGTTCCCTGACTGACGAGACCAAGCCTTGATTGACCGCTACAGCTACTGCCAACTTGGAATGTCTCCTCAACGCTTTTATGCCAAGTGGGGCGTGAGCCAGGAGGCGATTGCTGCTATCTGTTCCCGTTCTCTCTCCACCGTTCGCTGTTGGTTTCGCAAGGGGCGCAGCTATCGCCGTCCTACCCCAACTGACCTGCGACACCTGGCTCTGATGGACTTCCTGCTCGACCACTTTGAGCAGATGCCGCCAGACCTGATAAATGTTCTCTGTTTAAGCAAGAGAGAGACTTCAGAGAGTTAATTGCCCAAAAAGTCAATATCACCCTGACCTGTTTTGCTAAGCCACCTTTTCGTAAGGTGGCTTCAGTGTTTTGGGAACTGTAAACCCTTTCCATCAGAGCAACATGAGCTACTACCAGCAATTACATCCGTGGTGCATCGTCCGGCTACTGCCCAATCTTCAACGCGCAACTGTGGCTCGCTGTCGTCGCCGAACCGATGCAGAAGCCCATCTTAAACTTCTGCACCAGCAGATTACAACGGCTCAGTTTGTCATCCTGTTTGATCCGTCCTCTAGCCCTGATGAGTCATGAACGACTCTACTCCCTCTGATGAACTCACTCCGCTTCAAAAAGCAGAATTTGCCGCTCGTCGCTTTGCCCAGTCCAACTACAGAGACTGTAGTGCTTGGACGGTGACAGTCCGCAAAACCTATGGCGTGCGATCGCTCTTCAAAGACCTCAACAGTGACCTGATTCAGACCATCGTGACGGAGAAGCGAGATGAGCGAATTCGGGAATCGATTCAGGTCACACCTGACGGCAGTTTCACTCAATTCACACCCGAAGAAGCCTACTTAATTGCACAATCGTTGCCGTGAGAAAATGACCGTTCAAAGTAGAACTAGGAGGTGAACAGTGACGCTATTTCTGATTACGAGTTTGTATGACGAAGGGATTTCTCCCAACACCTTTCGAGTGGTGGAAGCCGAATCAAAG
>JAAUTN010000521.1 GCA_012031415.1 Leptolyngbyaceae cyanobacterium SM1_4_3
GCCCTCCCCCTACAAAGGACTCTCCGCCTTCCAAGAACCCGACGCGCCCCACTTCTTTGGGCGAGAAGCACTAGCCGAAAAGCTCACCCAAGTCGTTTATCAGCGTCCTTTAGTCGCAATTATTGGAGCCTCAGGCAGCGGCAAATCTTCCCTCGTTTTTGCTGGACTGATCCCGCGACTGCGGCAGTTAGGCTGGCAGGTCGTCAGCTTTCGTCCGGGCAACCGTCCTTACTTTCGGCTGGCAGAACAGTTGATTCCGCTGCTGGAGCCATTGCTGAGTGAGACTGACCAGCTTGTGGAGATTAGTAAACTGGCGATCGCCCTTCAGCAACAAAATCTGACTTTGACCGATATCAGCGATCGCATCCTGCAAAAATCTCCCCAATCAAAACGGCTGCTCCTGGTTGCCGACCAGTTTGAAGAACTTTACACCCTTTGTGAAACGGGCAATGTGGAAGAAACAGTCCGTTCTCAGCAGCGCTTCTTGGACGAACTGCTGAGAACGGTGGAACGCAGTCAAAATTTCACTTTGGTTCTGACTCTGCGGGCTGACTTTTGCGAACACGCGCTGGCTTACCGTCCCTTTGCTGAAGCACTGGGGCACTTTCCGCCAGAATTACTCAGCCCAATGACCCGGCAGGAGCTTCAGGCGGCAATTGAGAAACCTGCGATCGCTCAGGGAATCCATCTGGCAGAAGGACTCACCAAGCGAATTCTCAATGCAGTGGATGCCTCCCCCGGACAGTTGCCGCTGCTAGAGTTTGCCCTGACGCTGCTGTGGGAAAAGCAGAGCAACGGCTGTCTAACTCACGCGGCCTATGATGCGATCGGTGGAGTCGAGCAAGCCCTGGCTGGCTACGCCGAGCAGGTTTACAGCGCCCTTCCCTCAGCCGCTCAACGACAGGCCCAGCAAATTTTTATTCAGCTAGTCCATCCCGGAGAAGGCACGGCTGACACCCGCCGTCTGGCGACCCGTCGTGAAATTGGCAATCACTGGACTCTGGTGAATCATCTGGCAGACAAGCGCCTGGTAGTCAGCCGTCAGGACGAAGCCACAGGTGAAGAAATCGTTGAACTGGTTCACGAGGCATTGATTCAGGAATGGCAGCAGTTGCGCCAGTGGCTTGAGGAAGACCGCAGTTTTCGCATCTGGCAGGAGCGGCTCCGCAGCACCATTCGCCAGTGGGAAACCAGCCAGCGCGATCAGGGAGCCTTGCTGCGCGGCGCAACACTGCTAGAAGCAGAACACTGGCTGCACGATCGCCAGCCTGACCTGAGTGCAACCGAGCGGCAGTTTGTTAGTGCCAGCCTGGAGCTACAGACCCAGGAGCAGAACCTGCGCGATCGCCTGCGTCGCCGTCGAGTTTGGGGGCTTTCTAGCGGTCTTGCTACTGCCCTATTTCTAGTGGGAATGACCACCTGGCAATGGCACCGCGCCGAGGTTGTGCAGGCCAATGCTCAACTGAATACGCTGAGTACTTCCTCAATGGAACTGTATAACTCTGGCAAAGAGCTAGAGGCGCTACTTGTCTCTCTGAGGGCAGGTCGGCAACTCGGCTGGATTTTTAGTGAAAACCCGGAGACCCGCGCCAGAGTCGTCACTTCACTCCAGCAAATTGTCTACGGCATTCGGGAATATAACCGTCTGGACGGACACGATCGCACCGTCATCGACATTGCCTTTAGCCCCGACGGAGAACTGCTAGCCTCTGCCAGCGATGATAAAACCGTTCGCCTGTGGCAGCGAGACGGCACCTGGCTCAAAACCCTGGAAGGACACAGCAGCAACGTTCGCAGCGTCAGCTTTGAGCCCCGATGGTCAAACCTGGCTTCTGCTAGCGACGACAAAACGATTCGCCTGTGGCAGCGAGACGGCACCGCCATTGGCATACTGGAAGGACACCAAGACAAGGTAAACTCCATCAGCTTTAGCCCTAACGGAGAACTGCTGGCTTCGGCAAGCGCAGATGGCACCGTCAAACTTTGGCACCGAAACGCTAGCGGTGAACCGATTACACTATCAGGACACACAGGCTGGGTATCGTTTGTCAGCTTTAGCCCGGATGGTCAAACCCTGGCATCAGCGGGCACAGACGGCATTCGGATCTGGAAGCTAGACGGCAGCCTGATTACATTCCTACCCGTTCCTAACAATTTGGTTAGCATCAGCTTTAACCCCGACGGGCAAATTCTCGCGGCTGCTCACAAAGACGGGACGGTGCAGCTTTGGACCCGCCAGGGGGAAACATTTGAGCCAATTCTTTCAACGCCTCTACAGGCGCACTCAGATCGAGTCTGGCGGGTTAGCTTTAGCCCCGATGGACAAACCTTTGCCACCGCTAGCGCGGATAACACCGTCAAACTTTGGCGGCTAGATGGAACATCGATTAAAACCTTGCAAGGACACAGCGGCCCAATTTACAGCGTTAGCTTCAGCCCAGATGGAGACATTTTGGCTTCGGCGAGTGCAGACCAGACGGTTCGCCTTTGGCATCCTGATAATTTGCAGCCAATTACCTTTCAGGGACATCAAGAGCGGGCAAACGACCTGGACTACAGCCTGGATGGGCAGATGTTTGCCACTGCGGGCGCTGATCGTGTTGCAAAACTGTGGCAGGCAGACGGCACCCAGTTAGCCATCTTTAAGGGGCATCAGGAGTGGGTTCACAGTGTTAGCTTTAGCCCTGACGGTCAGGCGATCGCCACCTCTAGCGCCGACGGCACAATCAAAATTTGGACGTTAGAAGGCGACTTATTGCAAACGCTGGATGGTGAGACAACCCTACGAGACGTAAGCTTTAGCCCCGACGGACAAGTTTTGGCAGCCGCAGCAGAAGACCAAACGATCAAAGTTTGGCAGCGCAGCAGCAGCGGCGATTTTTGGGTCAATCCTGTTCAGAGTCTAAGCGGACACAGCGATAACGTTGTCGCTATATCGTTTAGCCCCGATGGGCAAACTCTGGCTTCGAGTAGTGATGACGAGACTGCAAAGCTATGGCGACGGGTCAGCAACGGCAGATTTGCCCCTGACCCGATCACCACCTTAACCGGACATACCAGTTCCGTTAGAGATATCAGCTTTAGCCTGGATGGTCAAACCCTGGCAACAGGCAGCCTGGATGGAGACGTGCGGCTGTGGCGACGAAATGGGACACCGCTCCTGGAACTCAAAGGGCACCAGTCTCGCATCGGCAACATCGCCTTTAGCCCCGATGGTCAAACCCTGGCTTCGAGCAGCATTGACGGCAAGGTGATGCTGTGGAGTCTCGACGGTTCGCTTTTGTCTACGTTGAAATATGACTCTTTTCAAAAGGACTCCAGCATTGCAGGGCTGAGCTTTAGCCCCGATGGGCAAACCCTGGCGGTCAGCACAGACGAGGGCAAAGTAATATTGTCGAATCTGAACCTGGATGACCTGCTAGCCCGCAGTTGTTCCTGGGTATGGGACTATTTACATACCAATCGCAGACTGAGTGAGAGCGATCGCCACCTCTGCGACACTCCCACTCGCTAGAACCGGAGGAACATCCGATGAGCCAGCTTTTGTGGATGGCGATCGCCTGGATTGGCGGCACAGCCCTCATTCTCGGTAGCCTGATGACCCTGGGTAGTCTGCTGCTATTTCTAGTGCCCGCTGGAGCAAAATCTTACCCTAAAGCAAACTCAACAGACGCTACGCCTTCCCCTCAACCCTGGCAGAATAACCTGAAGCTGTTGCTGCTCTCACTCACTCTTGCGCTGACAGGCTGGGGAATGCTCAGCCTATTTTCATTTCCCCAAAGATCTCCTTGAGCAAAAATTATCTGTCGTCCTATAGGGCTAAGGATTGAAAATTAAATAAGCTGTACATCTTGTGGAACGAACCTCTTGCCCGTCTAGGCGGGTGAGACACCTAACCCACAGGTTATCGAATTCGCAATCCTAATTACTCAAGTTAGTTCCAGAAGGGAGGCGAAATAAAGCCTCTAGCTCTGCATTTCAAGCCAGTGCAGAGTCACCGCTTAATTTTAAGGGTAATGCTTTGGCTCGTAGTTAGCGCTTCAGCGCTAAAGCACTGACCAACCCTAATTTTTAGTTGTGACGCAACACTAGAGCTTTGAAACGAGTTTCAATCTAAATTGGGTCTTGTACTGCTACATCAATCCGCAATCATCCAGCAGCAGAGCGGAATCATCCAGCAGCAGGGCGGGATCGTGCAGCAGCAGAGCGGAATCCATCAGCAGCAGGGCGGAATCGTGCAGGC
>JAAUTN010000522.1 GCA_012031415.1 Leptolyngbyaceae cyanobacterium SM1_4_3
ATCAAGGATAGAATTGCTCTGATTCTTTGGAAGCCAGAACGCCGATCTGCTGCTTATTCACTCTATTCCTGCGTTGCACAGGAAAGGGAGTTTAGATTATGACGATTTCGACAGAGGGTAATCTGTCTACTTCGGGTGTTTCAAGTCTTGAAACGTCCGCCTCCCATGATGATGCAGCAGTAACTTCACCAAGTTTGCTGCGCCCCTTGCCCCTCAATCGTCCATTACTGCTGGTTGGGCACGGTAGCCGCGATGCCGACGGACGACAAAGCCTGCTAGATTTTGCTGCCGCTTACCAAGAGCTTGATGTTTCTCGATCGGTCATTCCTTGTTTCTTGGAATTGACTGAACCGTCGATTCAACAAAGTTTAGATTGGTGTGTAGAGCAGGGCTATACCGATCTCTCCGTGCTGCCTGTGCTGCTGTTTGCAGCGCGTCACAACAAATTTGACGTTACCAATGAACTCGATCGCGCTCGACGGAGGCACCCCCATCTCAACTTTCACTACGGTCGTCATTTTGGCATCACCCCTGGAATTTTAGAACTGTGGCGATCGCGCCTAGAGCAACTCGACCAGCCTGATCAAAATCCTAAGGCGATCTCCCGTGCTGATACGGTACTGCTATTTGTTGGACGCGGCTCTAGCGATCCGGATGCAAATGGCGATGTTGCAAAACTGGCGCGAATCGTCTGGGAAGGAAGCGGCTACCAGACGGTTGAAACCTGCTTCATTGGCATTACTCACCCCCGCTTAGAAGAAGGCTTTCGCCGCGCTCGGCTCTATCAACCCAAACGAATTATTGTGCTGCCCTATTTTCTGTTTACGGGTTTATTAGTCAAAAAAATCTTTGACCTCACGGCGCAACAGCAAGAGCAGCATCCTGACATTTCAATGGTTTGCCTCCCGGAGATGGGGCTGCACCCTCAGCTATTTGCAGTTTTGCGAGAGCGGGAAATTGAAACCCAGTTAGGGCAGGTGCAGATGAACTGTGAAATGTGTAAGTTTCGGTTGGCAGCGATCGCCCCAAATGGAGTAGATGAACCATCTCACCAACACCCGCATGATCACGATCATGGGCATGGGCATAGTCACGATTATGGTCACGGGCATGGACATAGCCACCCTGATGTAGATCCCTATGCCGATCCAAAACAGTATCATCAAAGGATCTGGCAAGCCCCTTAAAATCGCGTCTAAACAACTATGTCTGAATCACCATTTGTCGTGGGCGATCGCGTCCGAGTGATTGCCCTTCCTCCTTACGTCAAGACCGCTGAGCCGATGCCGATGTTGCGTCCTCCCAATGTCATCAGCCTGGGCGAAGAAGGAATTGTTGTCAATCGCCGTCCCGGAGGGTTTTGGAGCGTTCGCTTTTCTCAAGGAATGTTTTTGATGGACAGCCAATATCTTGAGCTAGCGTTTGCTGAGTCTAAGCCCTCTGCCTCGGACGAGCATAGGGTTGAAAATCCTTCAGATGGAATCATTCCAAGTTAACCGGGTTAGAGCCAGTATTTGAGAATCAAGTCATAGTGTCCACCTTGTTCTGGGGGATACCAACCTGACTCAATTTTCTGAATAATGTCGGGCAAGGCTTGGATGAATTCGGGCTTTCGGTCGATAGGGTGGAGTGTCCATGATTGAGGAGACTCGATCACAGCACGAACGTAGTCTGTCTCTTCTAAACGACGCGACACCATGACTTCCCACGAATCTAGTGCGCCTTTGTTAAAGGTATAGTTTGCCCAGGTTTGAATGTCTGTCGGCAAACTGTTCATAAACTTTTGCTTATAAGTCCGCCATAAAACTTTCAGCGGAAGTAGCTGATCAAAGCGTTTACGATCAATTAAATAGGCTCGGCTGCTGAAAAATTTGAATCGATAAAAGCCGTTAGGATCGCGCTCAAAGGGAACTTTCTGGTGAAGAGAGCCATCTTTTGCGGGTGGCCCGGTCAACGGTCTGACGGCTACAACCTGTGGATTTTCTTGAAGCAGCTTGATGCCTTCTTTGATCCAGTTGTAATCTGTCTCCTGGTAAAACAGCATATCGCTGTCTAAACGAAGCAAATAATCACTTTGGGCGGCTTCAATGGCGAAAAGAGAGCCTAAAATTGGATACCCTTTGTAGTTGTGAGTTTGCTTGATTCGCCGACCAAAATGCTTTTGATAAACCTGCCGATGAAAGGTTTCTGAATAATCAATATCAACGACCTTATCAACAACATTTGAATCTAAAAGCTGACTGCAATAATCGCGCAATTGCTCCATTGTGCCAATGCCGGGGCGATTAACTTTGTCGCCTGTTAAAGGAGCGGTGTCAACTGCTAATAGCCTTTGGCTAAAAGGAAAATTGCAGACTCTAACCTGATGCGGAATGGTGTGCATCATGAAAGGAATGTCAGTCCGCGCAACCATAATTGATAGTGAACAGTTGAAAGATGTCATTCCTTCCTCAGCTTTCGGGGTGTCAGGTTCACAGCTATGCGAGTAAGCAAGCGATAAATAACGCCTTAAAAGTACGTTCAGTGCCTTTTTGCTACTCCGTTTATAGCTCAAATTGAGAAGATATTTGAAAAGTAGCTCACGTCCCCTGTAAGGGCGTGGCATTCGGCAGGTAGACTCTGGGACAATCCAAGAAGATCTTTGCCTGAATGCTGCGCCCCTACGGGCTTTCTGGGTTACAGATTAGACTTCTCAAATATCCTCTGAGGCCCACACTAGTTTAAAGCGTGAACCGTGAAGGCGAAATAAAGCTGACTTGCGAGTTCAAAGGAATCTCTTAAAGCTGCCTGGAGATTGACACCCCCTCATTCTCTATGTGCCCGTATAGCCGTGATGAATCGCGTCTTGATTTAGAGACTGCTGACCGTCTCAGGAAATGGCGGGTGTGGCGATTTGGTCGATGGCGATCGCTGGCCCCACCAGTGAGACATAAGGCTCAGCAAAATACTGATGAGCTGTCGTTTGTAATGTTTCAGCCGTGACGTTAGCGATTTCGACCTGAAACTGCTGGTCAAACTCGATGCCTAAACCCAAAATTTCATACCAACCAAAGATTTGAGCAATTTGAGCATTCGTTTGTTTGCCCAAGGCGTACTGTCCCAGCAGCTTATTTTTGGCAGACTGCAATTCTTCGGGAGTTAGCAGGGTGGTGCAAAGCCGCTCAACTTCTTGGTGCAGACCATCCAGGGCGATCGCTGCATTACCAGGAGCCGTACCCATGTACACAACAAACTGAGAGGCATCCAGTCGGGTAGGGTAAAAAGCAGAGACTTCATAGGCTAGGCCACGCTTTTCACGCAGTTCTACAAACAGGCGACTGGAAAGCCCATTTCCTAAGTAGGTGTTGAGCAATTTCAGAGCGATATATTCAGGGCTGTGTACCGCAGCGGCAAGGTAGCCCAGCATGACGATCGCCTGCTGTGTGTCTTGGGTCGAGATTACCTGTTTGGGATGGGAAGTAATTGCAGGCAAGGACAAAGCCGGAAGCGGAATTTCTCCGTCGGCAGCGGTGGGCACCTGCCAATCGCCAAAAATTTGGTCTACCAGGGCGATCGCTTCTTCTGGCGCAATTCGTCCAACGATGCTAACGACAAAATTGTCGGGACGAAAATAGGTTTGGTGGTACTGCTGCAAATCTTTGCGGCTGATCTGAGCGACGGTTTCCTCGGTGCCCAGGCTGGGCAGTGCGTAGGGATGCTGCTGATACATGGCCTGCCGCAGTTGCTTTTGGGCAATTGAGAAGGGTTGCTCCTGCATGGAGCGGATGCCCTGAAGGGTGAGGCGGCGCTCAAGCTCAACTTCGGCTTCGGGGAGGCTGGGCGATCGCAATAGCTGCGCGGCTAATTCCAGCATTTCGGCAAAGTCGGCTGAAACGGTTTTGAGGCTGAGAATGCAGTAGTCCGCAGCGGCATCTGCTCCCAGCCCAGCCCCGACTGACTCGACCCGTTCGGCAATTTCTAATGAGGAAAGGTTGCCCGTCCCCTTAGTTAAAACTGATGCCAGCAGGTGAGACAGCCCTGCCTGCTCTGGTGGCTCATAGCGGCCGCCAGCCCGGACAAAAATTCGGGCAGAGACGATATCGGCTGCCGAGTTTTCTACTGCCAGCACCACCATTCCGTTGTCAAGTACAGCACGGTGAACCTGACGATTTTCTAGCAGTTGGGCAGTAGTGAGATTTACAGACATGGAGATCCTCGAATAAGTGGGGGGAGTGGGGGAGTGGGGGGGTGG
>JAAUTN010000523.1 GCA_012031415.1 Leptolyngbyaceae cyanobacterium SM1_4_3
GTTGCATCAAGGAGACAACAAGATGATGCGCTCAAGCGTGAATTCATCGTCCTCAGCCGCTTTCCAGCTTCTTAGTTTTGTCAGTCAATCAGGGCTGTAAGGGATTGTAAATGTGCTTCTGATTCTGGCGAAATACTCTATACGATAAACCAAGCTATCAAAACTCTTAACATCAATAGTAAAAGTTTACTTTGAAATGAAAGGTTGAATTCTGATTATTCAAGCTCCTTCTGCCTTTTCTGGTTGAGAGCAACATTATCAGTATATTTTTCTAAAATTCGTCTGAAATGCTGTCTTTGCTCAAACTTACTAATCCCTGCTTTTTCAGCTTCTTCTAAAAGATCAAAAAGGATTTCAATGTCTTCGGGTAATCTTGTTTTCACTGGAGAACCTTTCAAGCTGACACCAAGGACACCAAGAGCTAACCAAGCTATCCAAGGAACTTGCAAGAGGTCTAATCCCGTTGACTCCTCAATCATTGTAGAAAAAGCGCGAGAGAATCCCCAAAGAACGACTCCAATAACTACACCTATAGCTGTACGAACTGGATTATTTAGAAATAAAACATCAAGTGTACGTGTAAAAGCACCTGTTATAGTATCTACGTTCATCAGAAATCTTCTCCTGAATCTTGTGAACTAAGCTCAGTGCGTGATGTCTCTAAAACCATACTGGGAAATACCCTTAACCCACCACCTCCAGACGAATCTAACTTATCAATATTCTTTTCCACAAACCTAATAATTTCAGTTGCTTCATAGCGGTTAGTGCCGAAATAACCTTTAATAATCCTGTACTCAATAAACAGCTTTTTCAAGTACAGCAGAACTAGCAAGACAAATAGAATTAGACTTATTTGTGCAATAGGTAACTGAACCTCTAGAAAAACACTTATGGCAGAGCAAGCTACTAAAGTTATCAAAATAACTATAAAGACGACGAGAACCTCTCGGTTTTGCTGTTTGTAATACATATTTATAATTGTCTCCTGCTTCAGGATCGCCCTCTTTCCGCTACGATCCCTTTCTTCGGAGGATCTGAAGAAAAGTGATTCTAGAAGGTCTACAAAAGATTCAAAAAAAGATGATTCAAGAATAGAAGGATATATAGCTCCAAGAGATGACAAAACTGTGCCTGTGACAATACTTACAGCAAGGGAAGAGCCGTTAAAGGCAAGAACTATCGCAATAGAGACCAAGCCGCTAATTATTAGAAGTGCCAGCAAAACCAGAAATTTACCTAAATCCCTTGAGTTCATTTTGCTAACTCCATGTCGGACACCAACAAGTAATCTGGAGGCTGCGCTCCCAAAGATAGCCTAGAGGTCTAACGGCTCAAATCAGCGGCGGCAGATGGGAGCATCCCACTTATGGGAGAGCAACTAAAATGCAAGTTGACCATTGAGATACACGCATCTCAATTGCAACATTGGGTTTACGGATTCCACGTTCCATCTTGCCCCTGAGATTTGTAATCTGCGATCAATTTGCTTCACCGCTGACTCAACCGCACCCGAACCAATCGAACACAGTTGTTCAGCTTGGTAATAGGCATAATTGACAATCCGAGTCCGGTGCTTGTCGAGATAAGCTTCAAAATTGCGAGCTTGCTTGCGTTGACAATCTTTGAACAAAGCTTTTGCCTCATCTGTCTTCCCTTGCCATAGCAGTGACTCTGCTTGGGACAATCGCTTCAGTGAACCACCAACCTTATAGAGATTCTCTTTGAGGTGATACCAATCGAGAATCTCCCACCGTTCCGACTCCGGTGCGATCTCCCTAAAGAGATTCCAGATGCCATCATGTCCATCGCCCAAACACACCAGGGGATGCATCAACGGTTGGCTACCCACGTAGTCAATCAAAGCCAAGTTATCTTGAAAAAAGCCGCCGTAGTAGATGCCGCCTAAGCGCACGGCTTTATAATCGCGCCACGCACTTTGGGTGTCTTTGAAATTCCGCAGACGAACTTTCCCGCCATCGATACTCACCTCGCTGACGGGTTGTTTTGCTTCGGGCAACTCAAACGTTTGTCGCTGGACTAACCGTTGCTGGGTTGAGTGCCCCACGGCGATCCCAGTCAGCATTTCAATATCTGCTTCTGCCGATTGAAACGACTCTTTTGCACTCAGTTGCAGACATGCCTTCTCCAGTAAGCCACTCAATCGGCTATGGGCTTTTAGGTTGAGTCGTTGGGCTTGAACGGCGTGAATTTGCAATCTACCCACCAGGCTTTTCACCGTTCTCACTCTGCCTTGGGTAGTTCCGGTTCGAGTTGCGATAAAAAAAGGGCAACTTCTGGGCTGACATGTTCTAACATCTGACGACGCACACTTTTCTCGATCCCATCGAGGTCGTTCAACTCACTCTCACGGGTATTGCGATAGAGAATTTCAGCAATCTCTTGACTACAAACTTTTATCCGCTCAATTGCTTCGGGTGTCATCTTTCACGGTGCCTAATCTTACACCTCTATCCTGACGGGCATCGAGTATTTTTGCAAAAGTAGGATGCTCCCGCGGCAGATAACCTCGAACTCATCACCAGCACCTTTCAACCGTCCGCTGCATTTGAATTGTTAGCCCTCTCGCTGCCTAGCTCTGCTACATTGCCTACAAGTCTAACGCTGAAAGTCGTCCTTCAACTGGCTCATATTCATCCTCTAACAACCATGTTTGAGCTTCATCATAGGTTGCACTGCTGAACACGACTTTATAACCCTCAGCCGGATCATATACATGGCAACTTCCGGATGGAGCGCCTAACAACAACAAGATGTAGGGGGGAGACAACAGCGGATCAATCCAAACTTCGACAAAGCTCCACTCATTCTTGGCTGGGTTGAGTGCGCGGGATGACGTGGTATCGATTTTCTGCATCAATTTTCACCTCTCCATAAAATAATAGAGTGCTTGAACCATCTTCAGGGCTGATTCGATAACCAATTGATTCAGAAAAGAACAAGCCGTAACGCTCATATCCTCGAATGTCCCCTGTAAACTCTCCTCTCTCAATGATGGCTTGAGCAACTTTCTCCATTGTGGCTTCATTATTGAAAACGTGAGCAGATCTACCTCGTCTCAGTAATCGCTGCACTTGTGATGTATTAGGTAAATGCTTTGCAATGTGTCTGGGATCGAGGCTAATCTCACGGTCAACACCACTCATAAACCTGCCAAATTGAGTTTCCTGAGCATATCACGCTGATCGCATCAACAGTACTCAAACTCCCATTTGACCAAACATCTTGTGATATTAAACACTAACAAGTAACCTCTCGACTACTACCCCAAACAAGGGCTAGAGGGCTAACGGCTGAGCTGAGCGGCGGCAGATGAGCTTAGCATCACACCAAGATCTCTCGTCCGTCCGCTCCTGCGCGTTGTTAGCCCTCGCGCACAGCAATACGCTCTCAAAGTATCACGGAACTTAGTCTGATTACCTGACTTTCAGCTTCTCAAGGCGATCCTTCTTCACTGTCAGTTGGGCCTTGCCCACTATAGTAAATTTCTCGGAGGACTTTTAGCTCTGGCAGGTCAAATATTTCAGATGGATTACCTTGAAGAGCAAGATCCCGCGCGCTAACGAGCATGGGATCATTGACATTGACAGAAAATTCTTGCACAGCATTAGGCTCAAACTGTCCCAAAATCAATAAGTAGTTTTTCTCTAATCTGCTGGGTGGTGCTGGTTCAGAGCGAAGGGCAACTTTTACCGCTTCAATATGCTGGCTTTGTTTGAAGGCATTGTACTTATGCCCTAAATATAACCAAGTTTCAGTTGCCATAAGTTTTTCAGCCAGACTGACGGAATCATTTGGAGTAGTTGCGAACTCAACAATCAATTCCCATTCTTGAGTATCAATGTCAGGTAGAAAGCGCATTGCCCGAATTGCAATTGCTTTAAGATACTCAGCAGATTTCTCAAAGCTTTGATAGTATGCCAGTAAATTTCTGATTTCGGCATGATAGCCTTGTCGTGCTAGGTTTTCCAGCACATTTATTGGATCACGAATAATCCAAAAAGCTTCACGCAAAATCTCTATTAGGGTACTGAGTATATCCTCAAGACCTAAAACTGATAGTCTATAGAGTGCAAAGCGAATATAGCAATCCTAAATCATTCATGAGAAACAGCCATAGGTGAAAAGCTTCGGGAAGACAAAGACCTGTTGATGTGTAACGAACTCAAACAGATACTTGACGATATTGAACGACGTGCAGAGTTGAT
>JAAUTN010000001.1 GCA_012031415.1 Leptolyngbyaceae cyanobacterium SM1_4_3
ATCCCTCACCCTTTCACTTTTATGGCTAGAGATGCCTTAACAGGCTGGTTACGTCAAGCCTATAGAATTGCTCAGTTTTCGGTTCAATCCAATATTCCTCCAGCAGAAGTTCAGGGACTTCTAGAAGAGCGGGTGTCGCGGCGGCAGGTGCTACACGGGGGAATAGCGATCGCCACTACCCTCGCAATCAACCCCTCCAAGCAACTTCAATCATCCCGGACTTTCCCCAACAGATCTGCCAGCGGCTCAGACTCAGCCGTACTCATTGTTGGAGCAGGAATTGCAGGGTTAACCGCCGCCTACCATTTGCGGCAGGCTGGCGTTGCGGTTGATGTGGTGGAGGCAACCCATCGAGTTGGCGGACGGATGCGGAGTATCGCCAATGCCTCAGGAATTCCTACCGCGATTGAATTGGGCGGCGAATTTTTGGACACGGGACATACCCATCTGCGATCGCTAGCAGAAACCCTGGGACTCGAAATCATTGACCTGGAGTCCGCCGATGTTGGACTGAGGCTAGGCACCCTGTTCTTTGAAGGCAACAAGCTAGATCTGAAGGCTGTGACTGAGGATTTTTTGCCCCTAGCAAAGCAAATCGAACAGGATTTGGAATCTTTGAAAGGCTGGGATTTGACCTACCGATCGCCCACTCCTGAGGCGATGCGACTCGACCAAACTTCGCTAGCAGATTACCTCGACGCTGCGCCCATCAGCCCAACCTTGAATAAGCTATTGCGGATTGCTTATACCGCCGAACATGGACGCAATCCAGAAGATCAGTCCTGTCTCAATCTGCTATTTATGATTGGCACCAAAGCTGGACTGTGGCAAGTTTACGGGGTCAGCGACGAACGCTATCACGTTGCAGGCGGAAACGAGCAGATTCCTCAACGGTTGGCGCAAACAGTCAATAACTCCATCGAAACTGGAACAGTCTTAGAATCTCTCCGCGGTACGTCAGGCGATCGCTATCAGGTTGGGTTGCGTCAGGGACAAAACAGCTTTGAGCGCATCTACGAGCATATTGTGCTGACCGTGCCCTTTACGGTGCTGCGACACATTGATTTAAGGGTAGACTTGCCGCCTACCAAGCGTTTAGCCATTGACCAACTGGGCTATGGCACGGGCACCAAGCTGATTGCGCCCTTCCGAGAACGCATCTGGCGCACCCGCTACCACTCTACAGCAGCCGTTTTCACCGATCTGCCTTTCCAGAGTGCCTGGGAAAGTACCCGCTATGCACCTGGAGAGAAAGCCTGGTTAGCCAGCCTAACCGGGGGCGATCGCGGTCTAGCACTGGGCAGCGGCTCCCCCGAATCTCACGCCTGGGCCATGACCTCCGAGCTAGAAGCAATCTTCCCTGGCATCAGCCAAGTGAAACAGGGACGCGCCCTTCGCGCCTTTTGGACAGGGGAACCCTATCAGCGAGGCTCCTATTCTTGCTACCTGGTCGGGCAATGGACCCAGTTTGGCGGAGTCGAATCTGAACGAGTCGGCAATCTCTGGTTTGCCGGAGAACATTGCTCACCCGGAGCTAAAGGCTACATGGAAGGCGGTTGTGAAACAGGCCGAGCAGTAGCAGCCAGCATTTTGACTCGCCGCGAGGACAGCTATAGTTGAAGAACTCCCTGTTTCTCTAAAGAACAGCATCTTTGAAAGAGCAGCGGGTCGCAACGGAAGAATTGCAGTTTCAAAATAGCAACTCCGTAGACCTGGACGAACTTTATTGAAAATTACGATGAATCTACCCACTGGGATTACTGTCTCTCGTCTACTAGGGGTGCCGCTGTTGCTGTATCTGCTGTATCAGCCTACCGAGCAGACTCGCTGGATCGGGGTAGCAGTTTTTCTGGTAGCCGCAGGAACAGACTGGCTTGATGGCTATCTGGCGCGTCGGCTCAATCAGGTGACAGACCTGGGTAAGTTTTTAGACCCGCTGGTAGACAAACTGCTGGTGCTGGCTCCGCTGTTGGCGCTGATTGAGTTGGGTCAGGTACCTGCTTGGGGTGTCTTTCTAATTTTGGCGAGAGAGCTGACAGTCGCTGGATGGCGAGTTAGCCAAACTACCATTTCTGGAGCAAACATCTGGGGCAAACTGAAGACGGTCAGCCAAATTGTGGCGATCGCCCTCCTGATTGCTCCTTTGCCTATCAACTGGACGACCCCTTCGCTCATTGCCTTTTGGCTCTCAGTGTTGCTTACCTGGATATCTGGCGCAATCTACCTCATCCCCCGACCTGCAACCGCAGAAGGATAAAGACTAGCTTCATCTTTTATCCTTCATCCCTCACCCTTCACCCTTCATCCTTCATCCCTCACCCTTCATCCTTCATCCCTCATCCCTCCTCCTTTCTCCTTTTTCTCTCACCACAAAGGCTTTACAGGTTTGTTAGAAACAGAATGGCTTGTTCAAAGAGTAAGTAAAGCTACACGCTGCTCATTGCCATCAAGATCATTGTCTATCTAACCTGCACAATTCGCCATGCCTGCTCGATCGCCCGCTCAGAAAAACCCAACTCTACTAAAAGCTGCTTTGCCTGAGCTAGCGTCATGTTTTGAGTTGCTAAAGGGTGCGATCGCGCTGTCACCCTGGCCCATTCCTGTAGCTCAGGTGAGAGAATTTGTGTTTGAGAATTGCCAGACAGCACACTAGAAAACTTTTGGCGATCGGGGGTTGCTGCTAGCAAAATGAGCAAACACTGAAGCACTTCTCTTTGCGCTGGAGTCAGCTTCAACTCAGAGGAAAGCGGCACCTCTACACCTGTATTTTCTAACGGTGTTCTGTTCAATACATCGGGCTGCGGAGAATTTATGGTGTCTACAGGATCTCGCTGCGGCTTGCGGGTTGCCAGACCACCCGCAAAGCCACCCAAAACCATGCCCATCCACAGTCCAGTAAAGCTGCCCTGCCACGCGGCCCCGGGCGTAACCCAGGCTTCACAGATGTTTCGCAAGCCCCAGGGTTGGGTTTGACAGCGCTGGGTTTGGGCACTGACGCTCAACTGCCCACCCACCAGAAAGCCAAACGCCCCCGAAGCCAGAGCCACAAAAGTACAGATCAAAGTTCGCTGAGTTGGCAGCACCTTTTTGCTCCTGGTTGGCAATCGGCGATGGGTCACTCATCACCAATGACCAGTGACCCATTACCCATTACCCCTAACGACTAATTTTCCTCAGCCTGTGTTTCTCATGCCAGCGGCAATGCCGTTGATGGTAAGCAGTGCGCCGCGCAGCAGTTCGCCCCGGCTGTAGCGAGAGCGAATGACTCCCGAAGCGGCATGGGTCTTGTGCTGGCGCAGGCGCTTGAGCAGGGAGACTTGCAGAAATCCTAGCGGAACAATAGTGCCGTTACGAAGCTGAACCGATCGCTGAAGTTCAGGGTCGCCATCCAGCAGGCGCTTATGCCCGGTGATCGTTAGGACTAGATCGCGGGTGAGGTGAAACTCGGCGGCGATTTGCTCAAATACTTGTTGGAAGCGATCGCGATCTTCGGGATGAGTCAACTCACGCACGTAATGGCTAGCAATCTGTAAATCTACTTTAGAGAGGGTCATCTCACACTTGGAGATCACCATTTTGAAGAAAGGCCACTTGTAGTAGAAGTAGCGCAACAGCTTCAGGTTTTCCTCTGGTTCTTCTTCCAAAAAGGATTGAATGGCAGTGCCTACGCCATACCAGGAGGGCAGCAGGAAACGGGTTTGCGTCCAGCTAAACACCCAGGGAATTGCCCGCAGACTAGACAAATCCTTTTTGCCGCCGCGTCGGGCCGGGCGAGAACTAATTTGCAGTTGGCTGATTTCCTCGATCGGCGTGACCTGATGGAAGAAGTCAATGAAATCGGGCTGTTCATAAATCAAATTGCGGTAGTGAGAACGCGATCGCGCCGCAATTTCTTCCATGATTTCGTGCCAGGGCTGAATGTCGTCAAACCCATTTCGCAACACGCTAGCCTGAATCACCGCAGTCACAATCGTCTCCAGGTTATACAGCGCTAACTCTGGCAGGTTGTACTTAGAAGCCAGCACCTCCCCTTGCTCAGTGATTTTGATCCGTCCGTCAATACTGCGTCCGGGCTGGGCCAAGATCGCTTCATAGGCTGGGCCACCGCCGCGACCGACCGAGCCACCCCGTCCGTGAAAGATCCGAAGGGAGATGTTGTAGCGCTCAGCTACTTGCTGCAATGCCTGCTGTGCTTTGTGAATTTCCCAATTGCTGCTGAGAAAGCCGGAATCTTTGTTGCTGTCAGAATAGCCCAGCATCACTTCTTGCAGCGACGGCAAGTGAGCCAGCGGGAATGAATTTCCCTCATCCTTCATCCCTCCGTCCTCATCTTTCTCCCTGTAGCCGCCTGATAAGTAAGAACGATACAGCGGCAGTTCAAACAGATGTTGCATCACACCAGGGGCCCGCTGCAAATCTTCGACAGTCTCAAACAGCGGCACGACCTGAAGACTGCCCACACCCGCAGAAGGATCATAGAGTCCAGCTTCTTTGGCTAGCAGCAGCACCTCTAGCAGGTCGCTAACGTTGTGGCTCATGCTGATCACGTAGGTCTGGCAAATTTCTGCACCAAACTCTTGATGCAGCTTTCGCACCATGCGGAAGGTTTTGATCGTTTCGCAGGTTTTTTCAGAGAAGGGCAGTTCGCTAGGGATTAGAGGACGGCGGGTTTGCAGTTCGGTGGAGAGCCAGAGCGATCGCTCCTCCTCTGACAACTCGTTATAAGCGCGAGGCAAAATTTGCAGATAGTTAACAATTTCGTCAAGTGCATCTGAATGACAGGAGCTTTCCTGGCGAATGTCCAGGTAAGCCAGGTTAAAGCCATAAATTTCTACCTGACAGATCAAGTTTTCCAAATCTTTGCAGCTTAGCCCTGTCTCCTCCAGGTTGCGCTGGATGAGCCGTAGCTCTGCCAAAAAGTCTGTGCCAGCCCGGTAGATTGCAGCAGGGTTGATTTCCGGGATTTCATCCTGGAAACAGTCGCCCTTATAAAGCTGAAGGCTGCGATCGCGGGTATTCTCCAACCGCTTCTGAATGTAAGCCAACTTCAGCCGATAGGGTTCCTGCCGATAGCGAATCGCCAGCGCATCATACACTTCTGGCATCTGCACCTGGTCTTGCTCCAGTGACTCCAATAAATCTGGCAAAACATCGCTCCAGTGTAGCGACAGGCTCAGCAGATTCGTCAACTGTTTGACCGAATGAACATACTTCTCTAGCACCAGATTTCGCTGGTAGCAGGCCGTCTTCCAGGTAATTTGCGGCGTAACAGAAGGATTGCCATCCCGGTCAGAGCCAACCCAAGAGCCAAATTTGCAGAAGTTGTAGCTGGGTGGTCGCAGACGCGGAAAGGTGGTGTGCAGCGCATGGCGAAACCGTCGATAAAGCTGCGGAATCGCGTCAAACAGCACTTCCTGGAAATAGTGCAGCGTATAGTCAACCTCGTCCAGCACGGTTGGCTTGAACTGGTGCAACTCATCGGTGCGCCACCAGAGGCGGATTTCTTCGGTTAGCTGTTCGCGTAGCGTCAGCGCTTCCCAGGAAGAAGCGACCCCAAATGCCTGTAGTCCTTCTTCTGCCTGGTCAAGCTGACGCAAAATCTTGGCAATGCGTCGCTGTTTGTCGCGAATTGTGTGACGCACAATTTCGGTCGGGTGAGCCGTGAAAACCAGCCGAATGTCTAAGTTGTCGATCAGTCGCTGAATTTGCTGAGGCGGGACGTTCAAATGGCGCAGTTTGGGAAATAGCCCCTGAAGGCTAGCCGATTCTCGCCGTGAGGAGACTTCTTGCAGGCTCTTCTCCAACAAATCTGCTTGGGGCCCACCGCTTCTGGTGTCATCGGTTTGCGGCAGCAAAGAAGATTCGGCAGCAAAGCCCGGAATCGGCTCTCTGTTATCGCTGGCGTTTTCGTAGGCGGCTCGATATTGCTGCTGCTGGCCGCGCTGCTCGTAGTGCTGCTCGACAATGTTGATAAGCTGAAAATAGAGGGCAAAGGCGCGAGCGGCTCGGATTGCCTCGTTTAGGTCGAGCTTTTCGACCACCTTTAGGGCTTCAGATTCAGCGGACTCTGGGGCTTGCCCTTCAGGAGAACACATATCCCGCAGTTGGCGCAGCAAATCTACAAGCTGCTGTCCACATTCTTGCAAGAGGACAGACTCCCACAAATCTTCTACGACTTTGAGGCGATGACGAAGAAATAAATCTGAAGTAGAAGTCAGCGCAATCGCCTGCTCTGCTTTAGATTCTGTCGCTGTGCCGGAACTAAAAGCGTCATCGGATGAGTGAAGCGTGGAACTCATAGTCTGTCCTGGCAAGAATATTCGATAATTCTATGGGTTTTAGCGGGATAAATTCTAGCTCTTTGACTTAATCAAAAAATCTAAGCAATTTCTTGAAATAAGTTAATCCTAAATTTGGGAGATTCAGTTCGCCAGACTGCTGTAGCAGTGATGAATTAAGACCCAATGGCAGATTTTTTCTAACTGAAGCAATACTGGCTACAGCAATATTGACTGATTGCAGATTTAGACTTCTGTTACATCTACGTCAGATTTATTTGTGGTCGCGGAAAAATCAAGCACGGGTAGGCGATCGCCCCGAAACACTTCTTCACTTGCCAGCCCTAAATCCTGCATTAAGTCAGCCAATGCTTTACTGGCTAGTAGACCGACTAGTAAAGGCGCTGTCGCTAAACCAAGTAGAAGTTCTGAGGAAAATTTAAGGTTCAACATTATGATCTAAGCCGAATGTTTTGTCAGAGAAATGTGTCAGAAAAAGAGTTGCAGGCGATCGCTAAGATTGGGCTAGATGGCAAAGCAGAAACTTCCATCAAGTGTGTCGAGTGCCTCACAGCAGACTGTAGAAAAGATTGGATTCTCAAATAGCTGAAGCTGAAACACCATAACTGAGATGCTATGCCCCAGTTTTGGCTGATTTAACCAGACGTTGACTAGACTGATTTAACCAACTTGACCCCAACTGTGCAATTAAACCTGATGCAATTAAACCTATGCTAGAACATTGCTAGAAGTTGAAGGATCATAAAGCGTAGCGCAGCCTATACCAAATAGGGTTTACGCGAATACAAAGAAGAACTAAGCGATCGCCACGCCAGCAAGGGGCTTAAGCCCCTTGTCTTATGAGGGTTCGTTCTATACAAGCTCAAATTGGATTGGTATTAGGTTGATTCTTTAGTGCGAAACTGACGGATTGATCGCCGTAAGAGTATGCTATCCCTGAGAGCAAGATTGTTAGAAGATTTGAATCGGGTAAGACGAGTAAGACTAGAGTTCTGATGGCACATCCAGTAGACGTATCTCGTTCAAAAGGGCGATCGCCCTGGCTCAATGGTTTCATCAGACGGTTGAGCTTTCAGTGCGAACTCAATTTCGGCTGCGGGGTAACAGTCTCTACATTCTCTGTGAAGGATTGCCCCAGGCTGAACGAACAGATGCCCTGATTCGTCTGGTCGAGTCGCTCAAGCACACCGATTTGAACAAGCTTGTTCCGGCTGATCAGCCACAAATCTATCAGGTTTCGCTAGATGGTCGAGTTTCAGGACAAAATCGCCCTGAATGGACGTTTAACATCTATCTAAACCAGCTTGACCACCATTTAGACACACTGCTGGCAGAAAAACACCCCCCTGCTCTAGAAGTAAGCCCCCCAGAAGAGCCTCTGGCTCAAGCGCTCCCACCAGAGGCACCTTCTACCGCCGCTCCGGAGTTTCCAGCCGTGCCGAGCCAGTTTGCTCAGGTGGCTCCGCGCCCCTCTCCAGTTGCGAAATCTAGTCTGGAATCTTCCAATGCACCAGGTTTGGAAATAGCGAGGCGGGCTTCGACTGTTCTAAAGCCGACCACTCGTGCGGTAAGGCGATCGGCGATCGCCGTCTCAAATCGCAGTTTGGCCAAGAAAGGGCAGCCCGATGCGATCGCCCGCTACTTAAGCGAAACCCTCAGCGCTCAGGGCGTTGCGGTCAAAGTTCACGTTAAAGCCAGCCCTTATTCTAGCCGTGCCGCCAGTCCCGTTCCTGCGGCGGTGACAGCGATTCCGGCTCACCACACTCAGCGGCTCTGGATTACCTGTGAAGCAGCCTACAGCCCCTCTCCTTCCCTGATTGCTGAACCGATCGCCAAACTGCTGCGAGACTTACAGCTAGAAGGATATCGGGATGCGCTGACAAACATTCAGGTGCAGGGTGAATCTAAGCCAGATTGGGTCTTGCGCGTAGACCTTACCCCACCCGAAGAAATGCTGCGCGAGTGGGCGCGGTGGGGAGACATTGAGGCAATTACCCGGCTGATTAACCGGGCACTGGCAGAGTTAAACATTCAGGTCGCGACGGCTTCGCTGAAAGAGGCAACACTGCATTTGTCGTTTAGCTATTCCACGAAGTCTCAAGCGGCAGTGGGTCAAGCCGCTCCCAGCCAGGAAGCAGTCAATTCAACCGTTGCGCCGCTGCTAGCGACCCTGGCTCCCCAGGGCATTCATGCGGCGACGGTTTACGGTCAGGTGCCTGAGCAGGAGGCTCCCGCCTGGGTGAATTGGCTGAATCTACCTGCGGCTGAGCATTCGGCCCTGGCTGACTCGACGCTTGATTTGGCGAAGCAAGGCGATCGCCCTGCCCTTGCTTTCTTGCTCAGCCGCTTGCTCAACCCCAACTTAGACCAGCAGTTGGCGACGGGTGGCACTCGGCTTC
Source organism: Leptolyngbyaceae cyanobacterium SM1_4_3 (assembly GCA_012031415.1). GTDB lineage: Bacteria > Cyanobacteriota > Cyanobacteriia > Elainellales > Elainellaceae > JAAUTN01. The sequence goes on from JAAUTN010000001.1 coordinate 8,699, forward strand.
AGGTTTTGCTCAAGCAAGATTTGCTGCACATCATGGCTGATGCCCCCGTTTGCCCCCAGCAGCGCCAAGTTGGCCCGGCGATCGCCCGTTTCCTGCGTCCGTTAGAAATTCCTGGCGTAACCGGAGTGCGCGTCTACGGGCGGCGATCAGGACAAAAGCGACCCCGCTGGAGCTATGGAGCCGACTTTAATCTGCGCGATCGCCTCGTACCTGAAGCGGCTCCAGATTTCGCTGCAACTGACGCTTATGTGGGCGACCTGATCACCCGCTCCGGCGACCTGATCATCCGTCCAGACCTGACCCCGACAGACCTTCAAACCGCCTGGATAAAGCTGCGTCAGGGAGCCATTCACAGCATTCAGCAGACACTTCTGCGCTCTCAGTTTTTCATTCCTCAAGAGGGGGCAGCGCTGCATGATGCCAGCCCAACTCGCCAAATTGGAATTGCGCTAGTTTGGGGAGCCGTAGGTTTGCTGCTCATGGTGCAGGCTGACTGGATGCTAGGACGAACCCTGCAATCGACTCCTGCGGCAGTGGTGGAAAGGCCACCAGAATTGCTTGAGCCGCCCGCTTCCCCATCTCCTGCTGCCGCTCCTCCTACACCTGATTTGCCAACTGTAGCCGTTGACGCGCAGCCAAACACCGCAGAACCTTTACCAGAAGCGGATCAGGCTGCTCAGGATATTTTTGATAACTCCAGTTTCGTCAGCGCAGCGACCGAAAATGCCGCCCCTGCTTCAGCCGATGCACCCAGCACCCAACCGACTGACTTGCCCAGCAGCGATCCGGCTCCGTTAATCAGTCCAGACCTGGCGCTGACTTTCGCGGACGGTTCCCCCTACCCCACTTTCAATAGCCAGCAGTTTGACCAAAAGATTGCGCTCTATCATCAGCGTTTGGTCGAATCAGGCCCGCCCGATGTACTGATTGTGGGCAGTTCCAGGGCACTGCGGGGAATTGACCCCGAAGAATTGCGGCGATCGCTTGCAGAACTCGGCTATTCTGACGTAGAAGTGTTCAATTTTGGCGTAAATGGCGCAACCGCCCAAGTCGTTAACCTGATGCTTCAGCAAATGCTGACCCCAGATCAATTGCCCAAACTGCTGCTGTGGGCAGATGGCGCTCGTGCTTTTAATAGCGGCGGCGATGATGTCACCTACGACGGCATCATCGCCTCAGAAGGCTATCGCCAACTGCTAAACGGCGCTCTGCCCAACCCCACCTCCAGCAGCTATCGATTTGCTGGCAGCAGAAGCGGCACCGCACCTCAGGCGGGTGGCATTGCCACAACTCTAACCGCCAACTATCAGGAATTTGACCGCTGGCTTAGCCAAAGAGTGGGAGCCGTTTCGACGGTCTATCAAGAGCGCGATCGCCTCAAGTCTCTCTTTCAACAGCAAGTCAGCGCCCTCTTACCAGAAACCGAATCTGCGCCAGCCATTGGAGTGATGACCGAAACCGAACCCCTGGGCGGAGAGCAGCAAGGCAACCCCCAACCTGCCACCGATCCTCAAAGCCTGATGGATTTCGACGGTTTCCTGCCGCTCTCAGTTCGGTTCAACCCAGCCACCTACTATCAGGAATATGCCAGAGTTCCTGGTGACTACGACAGCGATTATGAGTCTTTTAGAATTGCAGGCAATCAGGCAGAAGCCCTGCAATCTCTGCTGCAATTCACCCAATCGCGCAAGATTCCTATCGTCTTTGTGAACTTACCGCTAACTCAGGAATACCTCGACCCGGTGCGGGCAGGCTATGAGCAAGAATTCAAGCAATATATGCTAGAACTGTCCGTGTCCCAGCCCGGATTCATCTTCAAGGACCTGGGGCAACTCTGGCTCGACCAGCACGATTACTTCTCCGACCCCAGCCACCTCAACCGCTACGGGGCTTACGAAATCTCTAATCGGCTTGCCCAAGACCCGCTGATTCCCTGGGCAAATCCTGCCCAAGCACTGGAGTAATTTCTTTAATTTGCTGACAGCGGCACTCACACCAAAACGTCTCAGTCAAGGCGCGTAGCACCATATCATTGACCCTACAGCGATGCTTTTGGGTCGGTTTGTGGCACCCTAGACGGCAAAGGTGTTCTCGTCGCGTATCTTTTGTGACTGGTTCTTCGTCCTTCGTCCTTTGTCATTAGTGGTATGAGTGAAGTTCAGCAGACTGAACCATCCGGGCAGCAGCCAGCAATTGAGCAGTGGCGCTGCTCAAATCCCCTCCAGGAGGCAGCGATGCATCAGGAGGCTAGGTTTCGATCGCTGATTGCCAATATTCCGGGGGCTGTCTTTCGCTGTGTGCAAGAGCCAAACTGGAAGACAGAATTTATCAGCGATGTGATTGAGGAAATTTCTGGCTACCCCGCCTCCGACTTTGTAGATGATCGAGTGCGATCGTTTGCCAGTATTGAACACGCTGAAGACACTCCCCGCATCCATCAACTGGTGCAGCAAAGCTTACAGCAGCGACAGCCCTATTCGGTTGAATACCGGATTATTCGAGCAGACGGTGAGATTCGCTGGGTCTATGAGAAGGGGCAGGGAGTCTGGGATGGAGCGGGAAATCTGCTGTGGCTAGACGGCATTATTTTTGACGTTTCTGAATTAAAACAAGCAGAAGAAGAACTAATTCTGAAGAATGCGGCGCTAGAGCAGGCAAGGTGGGAAGCCGAAACCGCAAATCGAGCAAAAAGTGATTTTCTCGCCACCATGAGTCATGAAATCCGCACGCCGATGAATGCTGTGATTGGCATGGCTGAACTGTTGCTGCACACGAATCCAACACCGCAGCAGCAAGACTTTATTGCCACCATTCGCAATAGTGGCGAAGCGTTGCTGAGTATTATCAATGACATTCTTGATTTTTCTAAAATTGAGTCTGCCAAGCTCGATTTGGAAGAAAATCCATTTAATTTACGAACCTGCATTGAGAGTGCGCTGAATCTGCTGGCTCCTAAAGCGATTGAAAAAGGGCTGGAACTAGCCTACCTGATCGATCCTCTGGTGCCTGAGGTCGTAGTTAGCGATATGACGCGGATACGCCAAATTTTGGTGAATCTATTGAGCAATGCGGTTAAGTTTACGGAACAAGGAGAGGTAACTGTCTCGGTAGTGGCTCGTCCTCTGCCGGATAGGGCGATCGCAGCCGATGATTCAACCCTATCGTTTTATGCTCTCCGCTTTGCTGTGAAGGACACAGGCATTGGCATTCCTTCGGATCGGTTAGCTCGTCTGTTTAAGCCATTTAGCCAGATTGATTCTTCGATTAGTCGCACCCATGGCGGCACGGGATTGGGGTTGACGATTAGCCAGCGCTTGAGCGAGCTAATGGGCGGCAGGATTTGGGTAGACAGTACGTTGGGCAGTGGTTCTACGTTCTATTGTGCAGTTCGGGTGAAGGCGATCGCCCTACCCCCACGCAGCAAAAACCCCCCCTGCCTTTATCCCAAAAGCGGCTGCTGATTGTCGAAGATCACGCAACAAATCGGCAAAACTTGACCTTCCAGGCAAAATCTTGGGGGATGACGGTTTGTGCCGTTGCGTCTGAATCAGAGGTTTTAGCTTTGCTGAATCAGGGAAAACAATTTGATGCAGCGATTTTAGATGGTCAACTGCCAGGAACAGACAGTTTGACACTTGCCAGCACAATACACCAGCAGTCTCAAAGCCGGATGCCGCTGCTGTTGATGACGGTAGATAAAACGCCAGTAGAGGGATGGCAAACAACCGTTATTGCGGCTGTTCTCAGCAAGCCGATTCAGCAAGCTCAGCTTCATCAAGCTCTAATCAAGGTTCTGGCTCAGCCGACCGATCAGCCTGAGCAAGCTAATGAAACGTCTGCATTAGCGAGTCAGCGATCGCCCCAACACTCACTTCGAGTTTTGGTGGCAGAGGACAATCTGGTAAACCAAAAAGTAATTTTGCATCTGCTACAGCGGTTGGGATATCAGGCAGACATTGCCAACAATGGACTTGAAGTATTAGAAGCTCTATCTCAACGTCCCTACGATCTGGTGCTGATGGATATACAAATGCCCGAAATGGACGGGCTGATGACCACAGAGCAGATTCGTCAGCACGGGGCAAACATAGAGCAGCCTTACATCATCGCGATTACGGCCAATGCAATGCAGGGCGATCGCGAAGACTGCCTAGCAGCGGGTATGAATGATTATTTGAGTAAGCCAATTCGCACTGAGCAGCTAATTCATGCTTTACAGCAGTGCCATCTCTATATCGAGGCGATCGCCCCAACCTCGTCCAGTCAGCCCGCGTTAACCTCACTAAAGCTGTCAGAAGCAATTGATGCAGAAGCAATTGATGACATGGCGTTGCAGGCTTTGTGCGATGAGGCAGACACCGATATCCTGATAGAGCTAATAAACTGCTACCTGAAAGAAACGCCTAAACTGCTAAAAACGATTCAGGGGACGGTCGTCAAACAAGATGCGATCGCCCTCCGCCATGCTAGCCACACCCTCAAGTCCAGCAGCGCGACTCTGGGCGCAATTCACCTTCCAAAGCTCTGTGCAGAGCTAGAGAAACTCGCGGGTCAGGGTGAAATAGCGAATTTAGAACCTCAAATCGCTCAGCTTACCGCTGAATACAAAAGGGTTGCAGCAGCACTCCAGCTTAAGGTGAATTAAGCAACCAGGAATCCATAATGAAGAGACGTACAACCTTTTCTAAGGATTGGAAATTAAACAAACTGTACATTTTGTGCGACGGGCATCTTGCTCAGATCGAATTGGTATTACCCACTACCCAATCAATTCTTAATTCCCGTTGCTGCAATGCCGCGAATAAACTGACGCTGACCCATCAAGAACAGCACCACAACCGGAACCGTTGCAATCACTACCGCCGCCATCAATAGCGCCCATTCATTGGTAAACTGCTCCTGAAATTCTGCCAGGGCCAACTGCACCGTCCGCAGTTCAGGGCGAGTCGTAAACACCAGCGGCTTGAATAAATCATTCCACTCACCGATAAAGGTAAACAAAAATAGTGTCACCAGTGCCGGACGCGCCAGCGGCAAAATTACACGCCAGAGGATTTGCAGCCGATTTGCCCCATCCAGTGCCGCCGCTTCCTCTAGCTCCACTGGAATCGTTTGAAAATATTGCCGTAGCAGAAAAATGCCAAACCCGCTTGCCGCAGTCGGCAAAATCAGCGCTCCATAGGTGTTAATCAAATTTCCCCAGCGCAGCACCAGAAAGATTGGCACCACCAAAATTTGGAACGGCAACACTAGCGTTGCTAGCACAATGAGCAGAACTGCCTGCCGTCCCCAAAACCTGAGCCTTGCCAGCGCATAGCCTGCCAGAGCAGATGTAAAAATTTGAAAGGCGGTTACTGCCAGTGCCACCAGTGTAGAATTAGCGAAAGCCAACAGAAAATTACCGCGTTTCCAAGCTTCCCGGTAATTTGCCCAGGTCCACTCGCTCTGGGTCAGATTTAAGCCTGAAACGCTGCCCGGTGGCGTTAGCGAAGTCAGAAACACAACTAACAGCGGAGCCAACACAACTCCCGCCCCGATTAACAAGAGCAGCGGATTGAGCCAGGACAGCCAATCATTCAAGCTGCGATTGGTTTTCTTTGAGGTTGAATTTAGCATGGGCGTAGAGTCAGGTCATTGATAACAAGCATCCCCTAAAATTCTGTCCAAAGATGTAATATTTCTATTCTTGTGGGCGATCGCTTGTAAATTCATGCTTGAAAACAGTAGGGTGTAAATTAGAAACTATCAGGTCGTGTGTACCCCCAAGCCCGACTCACGACACCCTTGAGGTCGATGAAATTGATCGACTCACACACCGCAGCGAGGAGATGACCGACTTATGCAGCAGCTTGAAGTCAGCCCAGAACTTGATTTTTACAGTGAAATTTACAAAGACGCATACAGCCGAATTAATGCGATCGTGATTGAAGGTGAGGAAGAAGCTCACGCAAACTACCAACGGCTCTCTGAAATGCTGCCTGACCTAAAAGATCAGCTTTTAAGCTTAGCCAAAATGGAAAGTCGCCACAAGAAAGGCTTTCAAGCTTGCGGTCGCAACCTGGAAGTAACGGCTGACATGGAGTTTGCGCGGCAGTTCTTTGCTGACCTGCACAGCAACTTCCAGAAAGCAGCAGCAGCAGGGCAAGTAGTCACCTGTCTGTTGATTCAGTCATTGATCATAGAATGCTTTGCAATTTCGGCCTACAACATCTACATTCCCGTTGCAGACGACTTTGCCCGCAAGATTACTGAAGGTGTGGTAAAGGATGAATATCTGCACCTAAACTTTGGGGAAGAATGGCTCAAAGCCAACTTTGAAACTTCCAAAGCTGAGCTAGAAGCAGCCAATCGGCAAAATCTACCTCTTGTTTGGCGGATGCTCAGTCAGGTTGAAGCCGATGCTCACGCCCTCGGCATGGAGAAAGAAGCTTTAGTCGAGGACTTCATGATTAGCTACGGTGAAGCGCTGAGCAATATTGGCTTTACTACTCGTGACATCATGCGAATGTCAGCTTACGGTTTGGCAGCGGTGTAGCTATCGCAACCTTTCAAAGAATAAGTGGGTGAAGGTTCCTTCACCCACTTATTCTTTGTTCTAATCTGTATGGGTACGGCTTCGTGGCACTACGCGCACGCCTCAGCACAAGTTCTTAACTGAAAGCCCCGCCGTGTAGAGGCTTTCAGTTAAAAGGAGAAAACCGTTCGTACAGTCCCAGTTAGGATTGTGTTGCGATCGCGATTACCCGGATCGGTGATGACCTGAATCACAGGCGCAATCGCGACATTATCACTCAGGGGCAAATTATAAAACGCTTCATAATTAGTTTGAGTACGATTAAACAAACCGATAACATCTTCCTGGAAGATTAGCGGTTGCCCAATGCCGATGCCTGCTAAAGCGCCAGGAACCAATAGGTCTGGAAAGGCCAGTCCGGCAGACCAGGATGCAGGTTCAATGCCGCCAGGAAAGTTGAAAGCGTAGCCAAATCGGCCAAATAATCCCACTTGCCTGCCTAGAGCAAATTCTAAATTCGCGCCGATCGCATCATAGTCGCTACCGCTCTGCGTTCCGGTGCTGTATTGCAGGCTGATAGTAAAGTCGCGAGAGGGGGCGATCGCCAGTTCAACTACGCCTAAATTGGGATCATTCAATAGCCCGCCTGCATCATCACCGCCAAAGGTTGCAGAGGTAGTGGCGATCGCTGCCTGGTCTGCTCTGTACACACCGCGCAGCGTGAATGCTCCCGCTCCTGGATTCCAGCTAAAAGCGGCTCCTGCCCCCGGTGCATTGTTGGCAAGCAAAAGCTGATTGTTGATCAGTCCGTAAGTTGAAAAATCGCGTGAACTATCGTTAGCGTAGCGGTTAAAGTCAACGTAGTCAGAAGCAAATCCCTGAGCAAAAAATGACAGATTTAGATCTTTAGATGCTGCAAAGGTATAGTTCAACCGATTCAAAATGAAACGAGTATCGCTGCCAGAATAATCCAGCGCACTATTCGTTCGTAGAAAGCTCGTTTGCAGAAAACCATCAATGCCCTGAGCCGTTTCAACGGCTTCTGGCACATTATTTAGCAAATCAACCGCCCCCTCCGAAGAATTGCTACTGCTGCCTGCTTGAAGCTGAGTTAGCAGCAGGTCTTCACCCGCAAAGCTGGTTTCCAGGTTTAGCCTCACCCGACTGAAGAAGATTACGTTCGGGTCGATAACCCCACTTTGAGTTCCGCCATTGATGGCAAAATTGCCTCTCCGGTCAGCCGAGTCGTAGTAGAAAACTGGTTAGCTGCTAGCTCTGCGTTACGAGCTTCGAGCCGATCTACCCGATCGCGCAGGGCAGACAGTTCTTCGGCAAACTCTTGCTGGAGCCGTTCTAGCGTTGCTAAATCTGCTTGCAAGACGGCATTGGCTAAACCTACATCAACCAGTTCATCAATGCGATCGAGGGCAGCGTTTAGTCCTGCCGCAAATTCATAGCGAGTCAGTGCCCGATTGCCGCGAAAGGTGCCGTCTGGATATCCGGCAATCACGCCATAGCGCTCAACTAAAGACTGTAATGCTTGAAAGGCCCAGTCGGTTGGCTGCACATCCGAAAGCTGGGAAACGGAGGTCAGTTGAGCAAGTGCTTCCCCCTCTAAGGGACTGCCTTCGCCTTCTGCCTGTGGGTTTGCAAGTTGCGAAGGGAAAGGAAGTTGAACACGATGAATCGGTTCTTCCGCTGGGGCGATCGCTTCTTCTCTCACTCCTTGATTGCTTAATAAAGTCTGGTCTAGTATGGCTTCTGCGTCAGTTTGTGTGGCGACCTGTTCTACATCAGGAGTTACCTGTAGTGAAGTTGTCCGTGCAACCTCGGCAATTTCAGCAGAGTGTGGATCTTCTGCGTTGAGTGATATCTCAGCTAAGGCGGGGGCACCAGTTGTTACTAATCCTAAAGCGATCGCACCACTGACAAAGCACAGGCGAACCTTCTCCACCTTCCACCACTCCTCATACGTTAGAAATAAAAGCAACTCATCTCGCAAGCAAAACCGCTCTATCACCCCATGCTTGCAGTAATGCCTTGCAACCTTGCTGGGTTGAGAGATACTAGTCAATCCCTGGTCAGCACTTTAGCTTGAAAAGTAGCCGCTCTGCCACTATTTCAGCTTCTATGGCGCTACGTGTCTTATTGAGACGTTCTTATGTAAAAGCCCCCGCTGCGCGGGGCTTTTACACAATCCTTATAGTTTGCTTTAACAAACTTGAGCTTTCAGCCGTGAATTAGGTTTTGTTTTGCTGCTGATCCTACGAGTTCAGGGCTAGAGGCTAGAAGTCTTACCCGTTTCGGACTGACTGGGAATCGGCTTTACATCGCTGTAGCCCATGTTGCCTGCCACCTCGCGCAGCATTGAGATTTGCTCCTGAAAATCCAAATTCTCGATCTGGCTGAGAACCTGGCTGACGGCTTGCGGAATCTGATAATCATCGGGCATTCCTACAATCGTTGTGCCCATTGCTTGTGCCCAGGCAAACCAAACCATTAGCTGGTTGTTCTCTTTTAATGCGCCATAAGCGCGAGACAGTTCAGTGTCTTCTCGATTTGCGATCGCCCGCATCACACCAAGCTGCTCATCTTTTGACATCTCATAAACATCACCTAACAGTTGGGGTGCCAGTTCGGGTTCGGTTGCTGCTGGTGCGGCTGGAGTTACAGAGTCTCCCATTTTTGTGTAGACGTAGTAGAGAAGTGCCAATTTCGCGTCTGTGCCTAGCTTTGAAAATGCATCTACCGTTTTCTGCGTCTCTTCAGGCAGATAGTTAGATGTCGCAGCATTGGGGTTCGGGGACATAAGTACTCTCCAGAGAAAACTTAACTTCATTTAGAAGTATCAGACTTGACTAAATCAAGTCGCCTCTCAAGAGGGAGAGTTTCGACTAACCTGGAATAGCTGCTTAACTCTTTCCAGAGACAGAGCTATATAGCGGTAGCCATATTGATTAGGACATTTGGTGGCGCGGCGGAGCCGCGCCACCAAATGTCCATGTCCTAACCTAGCTGACTACAGCCATAGCAAAAGGATGAGGGATGAGGGATGTTCGATTGGGTAAGCTCTCTGATGAGTCTGGTATAAAGCTAGTTGAAAAGATTGATTTTCCATAAGTGAAGCGCACTAAAAATCAACCTTTGAAGAAGACTGGAACCTCTTTTAGGTCAAAGCGTCAAAGCAGTGTTGAAGGATAGGAATGTAATAATGACCAAGTTTAGGGGCGATCGCTCCACCCACTCTATTCGCTCAGTTGAAGTTTCTCTGGTAATGGGCGATCGGCGATTGTCGAGTAAAGCTTTAGATTTGTGGCTATTGGCAGTCTGTTCCTGCCTGTTGACGCTGCTATGCCACTCGCTTACTCACCCCTCTTCTCTGCCAAGCAGTTTGAATAGCGCTACTTCCACACCCGCCTCAACCGCCACCCCAAACAGTTCACCCGCTCCAGTCGGGTCACAAAGGGCACCGCAGTTTTTTGTTCCAGCTAAAAGCAGCGCCCCCGATCAAGAACTTAAATCGGACGCAGACGAGTAACTTTCAGGTTAAAAGTGCCCAATCCCTGACCTGCATAAGGTCTGACTCGAACGATGTAGTTACCCGGTACGGTAATTCGAGCAAACAAAAGAGAATTGGTCGTGCCATCGGGTCCGTCATCGTTTTCGCCAAACGTTGCCCCGTCGGGACCAATTAAGGTAATGATCGTGTCAAACTCATCAGAAGTCAGGTCGATCGCCACCTGATCGCCTTCCTCAAACGTCACCAGATAATCTCGCGCAAACCCACCGAACCCAGTTGGAATATCTTTGTCTGTTAAGGTGTCCGTAATCTCATTGGTCCCTGGCAGCGGAATTGGATTGTACATCGTACTCTGGGCACTGGCAGGCAACACCCCAACTCCAACCGACAGCATCGCTGGAACCATCAAAGCAAAGCCCAATTTAGACAGTAATTTACTCATAGAAACAGAAAATCTCAGCAGCAATAACAAATCTCGTCAATTATGCATCATTTTTCTACGTAAGTCCTGTTAAGCACAAATTAAAGTCCAGAACTTATCTGCTCAACTGCTCAACTGCAAAACAAGGGGCTTAAGCCCCTTGTCTATGTAAAATCGAGAATTTGGCGTTCCAAAGGAACTACTTCAGAGTTGCCTAATTATCCTCAGTCGGACGAGTGCGGTCTTCCAAAAACTGCTGCGTCTCTCGCTGTGGTGTGTAGCTATAGCCGAAAGTAGACGTGTCTGAATCATCCAAGATTTGCGGAGTCAAGATTACAATCACTTCTTGGCGAGAGTTTTCACGATTCGTACTCCTAAACAGGGCACCTAACAGAGGAATATCCCCCAGAATAGGAACCTTACTCACGGTAGTCCGATCTTCGTCTTGGATGATGCCAGAGAGAATAAGGGTCTGTCCATCCCGTACTCGCACCTGCCCAGAAGTCAATCTCCTCTCTGACAAGAGAGTAATTTCAACAGAGTTGTCCAGAAGCTCAACCGTCTCCTCAAGCGTAGGCGCTGAAATAGACGGAGCTACCGACAAAGAGATAAAACCGTTGTCATCGATCCGATCTACTTGAACCTGCAAAATCAGACCCGCAGGCGTTCGTTCGACTGTAACAGTTTGAGTTCTATCATCACCTGTTCCAGTGGTTTCAATCTCAAAGTTTGTAATGACTTCTTCGGTCAACTGTAACTCAGCCGTTTGTCCTTCTTGAACAACTAAAGTTGGATCAGTGAGGATCTTAGCATTCTGATTCTCCACTTCAAGCTCAAGTGCTGCAATGAAGTTGCGATCAAGCCCGCCAGTATCACCCGGATCAAGAAAGTCGATGGCAAGACCCTCAGCACCAGAACTGATGAAAGTATCGTTTATGCCGAAAGAAAAGCTGGTAGAGGCTCGGTCAAGTGCTAGCAGGTCAACATCCACAATCCGAACGTTGATTGCTACCTGACGACGGCGAACATCAAGCTGAGAGAGTTGGGCTGTTGCAATTTCAACTTGATTGGGTGCGCCAACCAGGGTGACAGAATTGGTGCGTTCATCACCAATCACCTGTAAGCCTCGCAGTAGGGGAGTGGAATCCTGAAAATCAACCCGCTGAGTTTCAATTCTCTCTTCTGTAAACGTTTGGGCTGACTGCTCTGTAACCGTTGCGCCTCCCTCGGCTGCGGTTTCAACCGGGACAGCGCTGACAAACGTAACCTGACGTTGACGGCTAACGGCAGTTTCAGCGCCCAGACCCACCAGGAAGTTGAGGGCTGTCCCTACGGGAACCTGGTTTAACCGCAGGTTGCGCGTGACTAGCTGACGGGCTTCGTTGGGCAATCTGGGGCCAACAAAGATGGTGCGGCCGGTACGGTTTGCATCCAGCCCGCTGATTCGCAGAACGTAGTTAAAGACATCCTGAACGGGTTCATTTTCAATGTCTAAGGACACTCTAATTTCTGAAGTAGCGCCATCGGGTGCAGCAATGGCAGCATCTTCTCCCAGAGCCGGATCTTGACCAATGTAGGCAACATTCAGACCAGCGGCGCGGGCTAACAGAGACAGCACATCGCGCACGGGTGCATCGCGCAGCACCAGCCGAGGGACTAATTCTCCCGTTCCCAGGTCAATCGAGGGGGGTGAAGTGTCAACTAGAGAAACGGCGATGTCGCCGACCGGTGGAGCGACTGCACGAGGCAACAAGGGTGGAGCAAAGTTTTGCTGAGTCGGGGCTGGAATCGGAACGCCATCAATCTCAATTTGTGGGTCTGGCACCAAAACATCATCGGGTGTTTGAGCAACGGGCTGACGTTGTGCAACTGTTTCAGAATCAGAATCAGAATCAGAACTGTCGGAATCGGAACTGTCAGTGGCTGCTGGCGCTGGAGCGGGTTGCTGGGCGATCGCGCTTCCACTAGGGCTAACACTCAACACCACGCCTTCGTTGTCCTGGGAGATTTGACCCGTTGGAGCTTCGGTGTCGCCCGTGACGGTGACTCTAACGCTGTTTGCGTCAAGCTGGCTGACAACAACCGAGCTAATTCCCGGAGCAGGGCTATTTTGCAGAAAGCCGTTACCGTCGGCCAGGGCAAGCTGGGTATTTACGACATCGGCAACCAGGGTGTTGCCTTGACTAACGGTGAAGACTTGGGGGCGATCGCCGTCTCGCGTTTCCAAAATCACGTCAACCCCTTGTCCACTGGGGTTAAGTCTGACATTTGTAACCTGAGTTGCCTGGGCAAAGGCTGGCTGAGTTGCCAGCAGCATCCAGGCTCCACTCGTCAAAATACTGCCACCCAGGGCGCTACCCAGTCTAAGATGCTTCATCTCCACTCCTCCTTCAGAAACCCATTAACGTTGATTTGAATCGAGCTAATTGTTGAACCCAGTCGTTGGTTGAGCCAGGTAAGTCTTGATGCGGTTCAACGCATCCGCGAATATGCCCCTGATGGTGCAGTTTGCTGCACAGATATCTCACTAGTTAGCGGCTTCTCCCTCAACGGCTCCCCCTTCGGTCGTTCCTTCTGCGGGTGGGCTAGCAGTTGGAGCGGGTGTGTTTTCTACGGGCACTAGCGCCTGTAGCTGAAAGGAAGTAGTGATGCGGGTAACAGGTTGACCGTTTGGCAACAGTCTGCCCTGTCCATCAATCAAAATACTTTGTGCAGAAAAATCTAGTTCAGAGTTAAGATTTTTGACTACCAGTAAAGGCTGCAATCGTTCAATATTTCGCATAATGGACTGAGTTTGAGGAAAGTCGCCCTCAAGCTCGACATCGTACACTCGACGCTCGACGCGGTTGTTGACCTCGGTGCCTAGCGAACTGTCGGTGACTACGCCGGACAATTCCTCGTTTAGCTCAAACCGGGTTAAGCTCGCCCGTCTGTCTTCGTCTTGGATTCCAGCATTAACCGCCTGGATTCGCTCATTCAGGTCAAGCAACAGGGTGTCAATGCTCTCCTGGTCGGCAAATAGGGCAACCACATCGGCTCTCAACTGTCTGGCTTCTACCAGTTCAGCCCTTGCTTCCTGAATTCGCTGCTGGCTTTCCTCTCGGTTAATTAACTGACTTTCCTTCGCAGCAACGTCCTGACGCAATTCCTGATTAAGCTGCCAGGCTGGCCGCACCAGATTGGCTAGCAAGTAAGCTGATGCGCCAAGCCCCAAGAGGGCGATCAGCACCCCACTGACGGGTGGGGTGAGCTTGATCCCAAATACTGTGGGATAGTTGCCCCCAGTGTCATATTCTCTTCTGTCCCCTGAGGGAACGAAATCTCCACCGACGGTCATGGCTGAATGACTCCTCTCTCTCGAAGTGCTTGAATTCTCGCTGTCAAACCGACAGCCAGTGTCCGCTCCAGGTCTTGAAACAATTCTGAAGCCGGAAGGTCAGTCAGTCGGCTAGAAATCGTATATTCAACCACCTGCGGCAGTTCTACCTCAATGTCGCTTGCCTGAATGCCTTCGCCAAACTCGATCTGAGTTGGGTTGTCGATCAGTTCAGCGGTCAGCAGACGAGTTGATTCGGCTTCCAGGAAGGGCGATCGCTTCAACGTCAAGACGAAATCATTTACATCATCAAACGAACGCGCCAACCCAGAGATTTGAACCACTGAAGCTGTGGGAGGGGCCGGAGCCGGGGCTGCGGCCGGGTCGGCTGGAGCATTTGGGTCAGCCGGAGAAGCGGCTGGCGAGGGTTGAGCCGCTGGGGAAGGTTGAGCCGCTGCGGTTGCTGCGGCACTATCTTCATCGCTCAACTGCTCAATCAGACCAATCCGAACGTTAGCTGGGACGCGATCGCGGAAATCCTGCAACAGTGCCGACCAGGGCTTGATTTGATTGAAGACCGACCCTAAAGCTTGAACCTCAGTGTTAATCGCCGAAATTTGCTGATTAATTGTGTCCACCTCAGACAGTTGAGCCTGCAAAGCAGCTAGCTCAGAATCTAGCTCAGCCTGCCGTTCTGCCAGAGCCGCATTGCGACTTTGCAAGAAAACCCAAAGCCCGACCACAGACCCCAGCAAGAGTGCCGCAACGCCCACCCCCAAGAAAATGGGTCGAGGGCTGTCCTGAACAATTCGAGGGTCGGGTCTGCCTGTTTCTGCCGGACGTTCAACCCGGTCGTTGAGAAAATTGATGTCTAGACTGTACATATCACCACGCCTCCCGTAGGCCCAAACCCAAAACAACCCCTAGCCCTGGTCGCTGAACCGAAGGAATTTCCTGGTCTACCTCAAGGGACAGAGCCGCCACCGGATCAACCTGACTGGCAGGCAAGCTTAACCGCTGCGAGAAGAATTCGTCAAGCTGTCCAATTGCTCCACCTGGTCCTGCCAGCAAAAGCTGTGCCACTTCCAGGTTGTCGCCCTGGTTGAGATAAAAGTCAATTGAGCGACGAAGCTCATCCGCCAACTCGCCTAACACCCTCAACATTGCCGCCGTTCCGGGATTGGTTCCGCCCATTTGGGCATTCCCACACTGTCCATTGGCATCACGGGCACCGTCATACCCTGGAGCAGGTCGGTGTTGCGCGAAGGCGGCAAGTTCATTGCCCGACTCAGCGCACTCTGAATCTGGAAAGTACCAATCGGAACGGTTCGGGAGAACTGCGGCACTCCATCCACGACGATAGAGATTTCCGTGCTTTCAAACTCAATATCGACGATCGCCGCTGCTTCTTGAGGCGTAAACTGCCGAAGCTGCTCTCGAATCGTCCGAATCAGAGAAAAGCTGCTGATTTCCAGCACATTAATCGCGATACCTGCCTGCTGAAAGGTGCTGATGTAGGAATTTGTCACCTCTTTGCGGGTGGCAACCAGCAGCACCTGCACCTTTTCAATCCCATCTTCGTCCACAAAGAAGCCGAGTTTTTGATAGTCTACATCTGCCTCTTCACGGGGAAACGGCAGGTACAGTCCGGCTTCCTGATTCAGAACCATTTCCCGCAGTTCCCGATCATCTAGCTCGGCAGGCACCGGAATGATCCGGGTTACGGTGTCTCGTCCGCCAGGGATAGCGGTTGCAGCGTTCTTGATTTTGACCTTGCTTTCAGCAATGACAGACTGAATAATTTCTGCCATTGTTGCAGAGTCTACGATCTGCCCTTCTTGAAAAACTCCCTCTGGAACTTCGGCAGATGCCAGAGTGACAAGCTGAAAGGCCTGACCCTTTTTCCTCAGCCGCGCAATGTTGACTCGTTCGGGAGTCAACTCTATCCCGATCCCTTTAGTCTTTTTTGATAGTAAACCCTTAAAGCTGCTAAACACAGTTTTGTCCGCTCGTTCAGAAGTTAGAAGAAGGTAGGCAATCGAATTGGAGTTTAGAAACAGTCAGTGCAGCGGGATTAGCGCTAGCGCATGGTACCTAATTTAAGTCAGAATTGCCAGCCTTAGTCAAAGGATACAAACCTTGAAAGATGCCACCCTGCTATTAGCCGATGGAAGTTTCACAGCAGAGAAACTTACTGATTTACCAGCGATATTACACACAATTTAGAGAAAAAAGTACAGTTGAACAAAATTTATCTGAAAAAAATTGAGAAAAACACCGAAAAATTTGGTTTGGCAGCAGTGATAGAGAAGTTTTTACTGGAATAGGCTTGAATTTTAGCTGATACCGTTTTTATACGAAGCCGAGCTATGACGGCTGACAAAGAATAAAGGACTATTAATTCAGATCGCTACCCTCTAGAACCCGGTTCCGCAGTAAGGCATGATAATGAAGCGACCTGAGAAGGGCCCTACATCACTCTGTTTTCGATGTGTTCAAGTTTGTGTGGGAGTGCAGGCATTCTGCCTACACTCCCACACAAAACTAATTAATCTCTGGTTTCTCCGTCATTTTTTACCGTCATGAATGCTCCAGCTTCTCTTTCAACCCATCAAGTTTGGGGGGCACCGCTGACCACCAATGCTCAAAGGCTGTTGCTGCTTGGCTCAGGAGAACTGGGCAAGGAGGTAGCAATTGAGGCGATACGCCTGGGTTTGGAGGTGATTGCGGTTGATTCCTATGCCAACGCGCCTGCAATGCAGGTTGCCCACCACGCCCATATAGTAGATATGTTGGATGGGGCAAAGCTGCGCTGGCTGGTGACAAAAGAGCGTCCCAGCCTGATTGTGCCGGAAGTGGAGGCGATCGCCACTGAAACGCTAATCGAGCTAGAGCAGGAGGGCTGGCGCGTCGTGCCAACGGCCCAGGCAACCCACTTAACCATGAATCGAGAAGGCATTCGGCGGCTGGCGGCTGAGCAGTTGGGGCTAAGAACATCGCCCTATCGGTTTGCTGAGACAGAAGCGGAATATCGGCAGGCGATTGCCACTCTAGGTTTACCTTGCGTCGTCAAACCCGTGATGAGTTCGTCGGGTAAAGGTCAGAGCCTTGTTCGCACCGAGGCCGAAATTTTGCCCGCCTGGAACTATGCCCACACGGGCAGTCGGGCTAAAAATGCCAGAGTCATTGTCGAAGGATTTGTTGATTTTCACACCGAGATTACGCTGCTAACGGTGCGATCGATCGACGGCACTGCATTCTGCCCACCGATTGGTCATGTTCAGGTGAGCGGTGACTATCGCGAGTCGTGGCAGCCCTGCCCCTTGCCCGAAAAACGCTGGCTCAATGTCAGGACATTGGGCACCAAATTACCGATGCGCTGGGCGGCTGGGGCATTTTTGGCGTGGAGCTATTCATTCAGGGTAAACCCGACGGAGAGCAAACCGTCTACTTCAGCGAAGTCAGCCCGCGCCCGCACGATACGGGCATGGTGACGATGATTAGCCAGAATATGTCAGAGTTTGAGCTTCATGTCAGAGCGATCGCCGGACTGCCCATTGGCTCGATTGACCTGACCAAACCCGGTGCTTCTGCGGTGATTTTGGCTCCTGAAGCTGGGGATAGCCCACAAACTACTGGGGTCGATCGCGCCCTACAAATTCCTGAGACAAAGCTAAGGCTATTTGGCAAACTCACCTGCTACAAAAACCGTCGCATGGGCGTAGCACTCGCCACAGGTGAAACGATTGAGCAAGCCAGGGAACGCGCTACCGCTTGTGCGGCTGAGGTAAAAATTTTGGTTTGAGTTTCCCAAAAAAGCTAGGTTTTTAGCTAAGGGAATATAGGGTGCTAAGCCTTTCCCTTGTGGAGCAGGCATCTTGCCTGCTTGATTTGGACGGGCAAGATGCCCACTTCATCAACATTCAAAAAAGCAAATTGGGAACAGGGGGTAGGAAATTAGGGACATAGAAATGTATCCTATAACCTTTAACCTGTAGCTCTGGGCAAAAAAGGATTAATTGTCGTGTGTGAAGCACGAAATCAATCCTTACATTAGACTCCAACTTCGTCGCGGTGGGTGGGAACATGGGAAGAATCAGCAAATGGAAACGGTTGAGCATCTTTGCCCTGTTGGGGCTGTTGTTAAGCTGGATGGTCAGTTGCAGCGCAGGCACAACCAACTCAGAAGCCGAATCAGGAACTCAAGAAGTTGAATTTTGGACGATGCAGCTTCAGCCGGAGTTTACCGACTATTTCAACCAGCTTATTGCTAGCTTCGAGTCAGAAAATCCAGGAACGACGGTGCGTTGGGTGGATGTGCCCTGGGCAGATATGCAAAGCAAAATTCTGACGGCTGTTTCTGCGGGAACTGCACCTGATGTAGTGAATTTGAACCCTGACTTTGCCGCTCAACTGGCGGGCTTAAACGCCTGGTTAGACTTGGGAGACAAAATTTCACCAGAACAGCAGCAGCAGTATCTGCCCAAAATTTGGGAAGCGGGTACGTTAGACGGCAAAAATTTTGGCATCCCCTGGTATCTCACGACGAGCGTTACAATCTACAACCAGCAGCTTTTGGAACAGGCAAATGTTCCGCTTCCAGCGGCGGAAGATACGGAATGGGATCAGGTTTCGACTTACGAAAACCTGGCTGAAGTCGCCCGTCAGGTGAGGGAAGCAACGGGTAAGTATGCTTTCTTTGTGACGTTTGTACCGGAAGACTCGGCTGAGGTGTTGCAGTCGTTTACTCAGATGGGCGTTCAGCTTGTGAATGAGCAAGGACAGGCTGCATTCAACACACCTGAAGGTCTGGCTGCTTTCCAATACTGGGTAGATTTGTACAAAGACGGACTGCTGCCCAGGGAAGTGTTAACCCAGGGACATCGACGGGCGATCGAACTCTACCAGTCGGGAGAAGTGGCGCTGCTGTCTTCGAGTCCCCATTTCCTGGAAACGGTTGCAACCAATGCGCCTGCGATCGCCGAAGTCTCCGGTGTCGCCCCTCAAATCACTGGCTCAACCGGAGCCAAAAGCGTCGCCGTAATGAATCTGGTGATTCCACAATCGACTGACCAGCCGGATGCCGCCCTCAAGTTTGCGCTGTTTGTCACCAACAACGAAAACCAGCTTACCTTCGCAAAAGCAGCTAACGTGCTGCCTTCCACCGTTGAGGCGCTGAAGGACGGCTATTTCACTGATCTTCCGGCTGAGGTGGCTCCTCCCGACCGGGCGCGGATGGTCAGCGCTAGCCAGATGGAAGATGCTCAGGTATTGCTGCCGCAGATTGAAGATGTGAAGCAACTGCAAGGCATCATCTACGATAATTTGCAGGCTGCCATGCTCGATCAAAAAACCGTTGAGCAGGCGATCGCCGATGCCGAGTCGGAATGGAACAATCGCTAGCAGTCTTCTCTAGCAATATCTCGAAAGAAATGTCCAATCAAATAGAGTGAACCGCACAAAACCGGGGTAAAGGCTGCTGAATCTGCCCCGGTTTTTATTGCGGTATGCAGAGCGGCGATCGCATCTTCACACACTTCACAACTTGCCAAGTCAGGACAAATCTCTAGCGCCAGTTTTGCCAGCGCTTCCGGTTCTGCGGAAAGGTGGTCGGGCACAGGTACTAAGTAGAGGCGATCGCCCTTCCTCAGCAATGCCTTAAACACATCGGCATGATCTTTGGTGGTCAGCATTCCCATGACCCAATGAATCGGCTGGCGCACTTTTTCGCTGTGGTCAATGTAGTGGCGCAGAGCGATCGCCGCTGCTGGATTGTGTGCGCCATCGATTAGCACAGGCTGATTTTGCCAGGTAATCCACTGGAGCCGTCCCGGCCATTGTGTTTTGGCCATGCCGCTGACGATCGCGGCTTCGGGAATTTTCCAGCCCTGCTGCTGAAGGACTTGGACAGTGGCGATCGCCAGAGCAGAGTTAATCAGTTGGTGGGCACCGGGGAGGGGGAGGGGGAATTGGAGGGAGGAGGGAGGAGGGATGAGGGATGAAGGGGGAGGGGAGTAAACAGCCCAGTTGGGGGAATGAGGATAGGCGGGTGGGGGGAAGAGAGTGGGGCAGTTGAGTTCGGCGAGGCGCTGTTTGATGACGGGTTCGGCTTCAGGGGGGAGGGGGGCAATCACGGCGGGGCAGTTGGGTTTGAGAATTCCTGCTTTTTCGCGGGAGATGTCTGCCAGGGTTGGGCCGAGGCGCTGCCAGTGTTCACGGCTGAGGGAGGTGATGACGCTGACGAGGGGGCGATCGCACACATTCGTTGCATCCAGTCGTCCGCCCAGCCCAACTTCCATTACTGCAATATCAACCTGCTGCTGAGCAAAGTAGAGCCACGCCGCAGCCGTAATCACTTCAAACTGAGTAGGGGTTTCTTCTGACTCGCGGATCGCGGCAATCACCTGTAGCAGCAGTTGATGTAAATCGGCTGAGGAAATCGGCGTTTCATTCAAACAAATTCGCTCATTCCAACTCACCAAATGGGGAGACGTGTAGCGCCCAACTCGATAGCCTGCCTCCATCAAAACGGAGGAAAGATAGGCGCAAACCGAGCCTTTGCCATTTGAGCCAGCCACATGAATGATACGAACCTGCTGCTGAGGATTGCCTAAATCTGCTAGCAGGCGCTGAATTCGCTCTAAGCCAAGCTGCACGCCAAAATGACTGAACTGCTCCAACAAAGCGTCAATATTGGGACTACCTGAAGCAGAATCAAACCCTAAACTCAATGGAACAGACTGAAAGATATTAGGAAGTTGCACTTGAAGAAAAAAGAAACCTTTATTCTAAAATCTAACCGCCTCAATCACCAAAAACTTTGTCAGTTAATTCAGAGAGCAGCGTATCAGCGCCAGAGACTCAGTAAAAAGGAGAGCCGCGTGTTATCAAGCCACGATCGCGATCGCCCAAAGCAGCATCGTCAGGCTACTCTGTGTAAGCGGTACATTCTTTAGTAACGTCACAATGTTGCAGAGTAATATCGCCATCGCACAAAGTAACACCACGATCTTATCGAGTAACGTCGCAATGTTGTAGAGTGGCGTTGCGATCGCACAAAGTAATATCGCGATCGCACAAAGTAATATCGTCACGGTACTCTGCAACAAAATAATTTTCTTTTGCCTGAAGATGTAAATGCTCTGAACAGTCAGGGTTTACTGCTTCAGTAGGGCGATCGAGAAGGGAATATCCACGTAGAAAAATTTCTCCCTGCCAGCTTAGTCTATCTAAATTCGTCAATTCCCCTCAGGTTAGTTGGTGAACGCAACGGATAAATTGCAGGAGTATTTTTATTCAAGGAGCAACTACTGTGGCACGTCCCAAACGTTCTTCTATCACTTTGAAACACGCCGAACAGCGTGCAGCAGGAATGGAATCGATCGATCCGGCTTTAGATTTGGGGAATGATTTAACCCTGGAAAGCTATTCCACCCTGATTCAAACCCTCCAGGCTCAGATTAAGACTTACAACAGTGCCCTTTCAGACCTGGACGACCTCTCCCGCCACATCAAAAACACTGAACTCCAACTGCGGAATCTGTCTGAACAAATGCTGTTAGGGGTTGCCGCCAAGTATGGCAAGAATAGCTATGAATATGGCAAGGCGGGGGGTGTCCCTAAGAGCGAACGCCGTCGTCCAGTCCGCAAGAAGGCGAACGTGAGTTTGGAGAACTGATGGCTATCGCTACAGGTTTGTTGTGACTTAAAGTTATTGGTGAGGGCGTAGCGCAAGGTTGCCTGTTGTGGCTTGGGCTTGAAACCTCTGGCATCTCCCTGAGAGGGTGTTTAAAGAGGCAACGAGGGTGCGATAGGTCTATTACAATAGCTGAGCATTCTATCTAGCGAGAATCATCAGCATTGTGTCTAAGTCATTCAAGCATCTAGATACCATCACAGTAATGTTTGTGACGGTGTTACTCATCTCAAACATTACCTCTACCAAAATAGTTGACCTGGGGCCATTTACCTTTGATGGAGGGACGATTTTGTTTCCGCTGAGCTATATCTTTGGCGATGTGTTGACGGAGGTTTATGGGTATGGGCGATCGCGCAAGGTCATCTGGCTCGGCTTTATCTCAGCGCTGCTGCTGTCAGTCACTTTAATTCTGGTAGGAGCGCTGCCCCCCGCCACCGAGTGGAGCAATCAGGAAGCATACGAGCAAATTTTGGGACTGACTCCTCGAATCGTGGCAGCTAGTCTAGTGGCTTACTTTGCAGGTGAGTTTTCTAACTCTTTTATCCTGGCAAAGCTAAAGATTCTTATGAACGGCAGACGGCTCTGGATGCGGACTATCAGTTCTACGCTGGTCGGACAACTTGTAGACACCACTATTTTTATCTTGATTGCCTTTACCAATGTGGTTCCAAATAGCCTGCTGCTGACGCTGATTGTCTCAAACTACTTGTTTAAGTGTGGTGTGGAAATTCTCTTTACCCCTGCTACCTACTGGCTCACAGGCTGGTTAAAGCAACAGGAGCGGGAAGATTATTACGACACAGATACAGACTTTAATCCGTTTCACCTCTCCAGATCCTTGCACCAGTAAGGGTGATCGGCACAAGGGTCTGAGATCTGCGACTTCTTTGACGGGTTAAGATCTGCGACTTCTTTGAGAAGTCGCAGATCTGAGCGCTCCTAAGTTTCCTGTTTGAGGAGCGGCAAGAGAACAGTGAATGTTGCTCCTTTGCCTTCGCCTGCGCTTTCCGCCTGAACGGTGCCGCCGTGCAGTTCGGTGAGATGACGAACGATCGCCAAACCTAACCCTAAACCGCTGTAAGATCGGGTGGTGCTGCTGTCTGCCTGACGGAAGCGATCGAACACGTAAGGCAGAAATTCTGAGTTAATGCCGATGCCGCTATCGACTATCTGAATCTGGGCAAGGCTGCTTTCTTCTTCCTGCTGTTTGGCTAAACGAACTTTGATCTTGCTTTCCTCTAACGAGAACTTAATGGCGTTAGACAGCAAATTTCGTAAGATTTGCCGCAGTCGTCCGGCATCTCCTACGACAGTTGTGGCGGCTGGGTCAAGGTCAGTTTCAACTTGAATCAACTTAGACTCCAGGCTAGGTTGCAGAGAATCTAGCATGGTTTCAATCAACTGAATCAGATCGACCGACTGAAGTTGCAGTCGCAGTTTCCCTTGAATGATCAGGGAAACATCCAGAATGTCTTCAACTAAATCCGCTTGAGATTTGGCGTTCCGTTCGATTGTTTCTAGAGCGCGGTGAACCATTTCTGCGTCAAAGTTTTTGGTCAGCAGCAGCCGTGACCAGCCCAGGATTGAGTTTAGGGGAGTGCGAAGTTCATGGGAAAGCACTGCCAGAAATTCATCTTTTAGCCGATTGGTAGTTTCCGCTTCTTGACGGGCAGCCTGTTCTTGAATAATTTGGGTGCGGGCAGACTCTGCCTGTTTGCGCTCGGTGATATCTTCCAGAGTGCCGACGTGCCCAACCAATGTATTCACATTTGAGAGCATAGGAGAGGAGCGAAGATGCACCCAGCAGGTGGTGCCCTGTCGCTGCAACCGAAATTCATCTGAATATTCCTGTCCGTTTTGCAGGTGGGTCAGCCAGTTGGCGATCGCCCTTTCCTGATCTTCAGGATGCACAAAGTCGAGCCAGCCCTGACGGGAACTATCTTGCAGGTTAAAGCCACAAATTTCTTGGCAGCGGGGGTTAGCGTAGGTGCAGCGCCCTGCTACATCGGTGAGAAAGATACCGACTGGGGAGCAGGCGCTGAGGGTGCGAAAGCGCTCTTCGCTCTGTCGCAATTCGGTGTTAATAGCTGCCAGTTCTAACCCCTGCCGCTGAACTTCTAGTGTCTTTCTGTAGAGATCGACAAAGACAGACACTTTGGAACTGAGAACAACCGGGTCAATGGGCTTAAACAGATAGTCTACGGCTCCCAAAGAATAACCCTTAAATATAAGGCTATCGTTGGTGCTGAAGGCGGTGAGAAAAATAATCGGCGTGTGGTGCGATCGCGACCTCTGACGAATCAGCGTCGCCGTTTCAAAGCCGTCGAGTTTGGGCATCTGCACGTCCAGCAAAATCACCGCAAAATCCTGATAGAGCAAGTGCCGCAAAACGTCCTCGCCGGAACTGGCTTTGACCAGATTTTGCCCCAACCCTTCTAACACAGCTTCTAGTGCGGTTAAGTTTTCTGGTTCGTCGTCGGCTAGAAGGATGTTGACTTGGGGTTCAGGCTGCATAGACCTAGCTTAAAGGGATTATTCGCAAATATTAGAAGACGCATTTACTTACTCAAAGATTCAGCCGCTAAGCCAAAGTTTAATCGATGAGGGTTAAATATTCGTTCACGAAGCTCAAAGGTTTACTCGCTAGCCAAAGGATCGCGGATTAAATAATATACGTAGGTTGGATTCCACGCTTCAACCAGACATCCTGGAGTGTTGGATCGAGCTTTGCGAAACCTAACTTACGAATTCTAGGGTTGCGTCTAGAGCAAATCATGGTGCTGCATTTTGAGCCAGTACCCGTATCCATGAAGTAAAGATTTTGGGTTTATTGCAGAGTCTACCTGCCGAATGCTACGCCCTTACAGGAGACATTTGCTACTCCTCAAACATCCTCCTCCGCATCCGATCGCTTGCGAAATCGACCGACTATCACTCGCTGCATATCAGGCATAAGGCGCACGACGACCCAGGGAGTAATGTACTCCTGATACGTCATCATATTCCTATCTCCCTTGCAATTGGGGTTGAGAGCCAGTGCCGAAAGGTTGGTCGCTGGACGCAGAGGTATCTTACGTTCTAATGTTCATCGCTGGGTGTATGAGATTGGTGATCTAGCAGGGGATTCAATTATTGAAATCGCAATGCATTGCAGCAAATTGACCTAAATGCAGCAGAGACATTTACAAAGCTCTACTGGGGTGATGGAGCGGAAAAGGAATGAGGAGATGAGGGGCGATCGCTTTATAACATCTTGATTACATAATGCTGGTAGCTGAATGGCACTGACTCAGCAGCCTTGAGATAAATCTCAGGCTCAAAGCTAAAACCCGTTGAAACGGGTTAAGCTCCCGCCCCCTCCAGGATTGCAGTCCGTTTTAACGGACTTGAGCTTTTAGCCCGAACTTGAGTTCAGGGCGAAGGCAGAAACTTAAGTCAGTGTCATTGTACGGGTAGCTAGATTGTAATTCTCCATCTAA
This sequence comes from Leptolyngbyaceae cyanobacterium SM1_4_3, assembly GCA_012031415.1. Lineage (GTDB taxonomy): Bacteria > Cyanobacteriota > Cyanobacteriia > Elainellales > Elainellaceae > JAAUTN01. The sequence goes on from JAAUTN010000001.1 coordinate 33,648, forward strand.
ATGGAACGATGAAACCAATAAAAAAGCAAATTGTCACCGATGAAGCAATGCGTCCCGTTGCTGTTTTAATTGATTATGAAGATTGGCAGGCAATTGAGGAAATTCTGAAAGCTTACCAGGAACAGGATATAACTCCAGCCTTATCTGACTACGCAGGCGCAATTCAGCTTACGGTTGACCCTCTAGACTATCAGCAGCAAATCAGAGAAGAATGGTCGTAAGCCAATCCCTAATCGTACTGGATATAAACTTGCTCTATATCGCTTGAGCGATCGCATTAAATCAGAGTAGAAGATACATTCAGTGGATGGACTTCTATTAACAGAACTACTTCAAGTGCTTTCATTGCGTATCTATCGTAGATCTAAGTATCAACATCTTTTGAAGTTCTATGAAAAATGACAATTCTATTCAAGATCTTGAAACTTCATCCTGAATATTTCAGATTCTTTTATCTGATGAAGTAATTGACTTATCTTTTTCCTGGCTGAAGCTTCATCTTTTATGTCCTTAAAAAGATCTTTTCTTTCGCTGAGCGTCAGCAATAAGTTGTTTGACTCGCTCAACCTCTCCTGGTGCTTCAAATTCTCTTGAGGCTTGAGAGGACAAAATATCTAAATCGGTATCAAGTTTTCTTGTGACAAGGCTCTGTCTGGTCATGCAAGGGTCGGAGGCTCTGCCTTGATTAGGTAATTGGAGGCAGAGCCTTCCTATCGGATTCCTAGCCGGAGGCTAGGAGCCAGGGAGCAGCAACGACTCAATGAAGCAACTAGAATTATGAAAGATTGAGGAGATACACCATGACTCTACAAGAGCTAGAAACCCAGTTGCTCTCTCTGACCCCTGCTGAAAAGCTTGAGGCAATTCAAATTTTGTCTCATAGCATCAGTCAAAGCTGGCGTGGAATTACCAAAACGCCGGATGTTTGTGGTGGTGATGCCTGTATCGCTGGAACGCGGATTCCTTTATGGGTGCTGGTGCAAGCCCGGAATTTGGGAATTAGTGAAGCGGAACTCCTTTACGATTACCCAACCCTATCTGCCACTGATTTAGCAAATGCTTGGGTTTACGCACACGCGAATCCAGAGGAAATTGAAACCGCTATTCAAGAAAATGAGGCAGCCTAGAGCATGGCTCGTTTTTACGCTGATGAGCAGTTTCCGCGCCGAATCGTTGAAGCACTACAGGCATTGGGACATGACGTTCTCACCGTTCAAGCCGCAGGCAAGCGAGGGCTACCTGATGAAGAGGTGCTAGCATTTGCAATTCAGGAAAACCGTGTTGTCCTGACTCTGAACCGACGACACTTTATTCGATTGCACCACCAACAGCCCAATCATGCAGGCATCATCGTTTGCAAAGATGATCCTGATAGGGAAGGCATTGCTATGAGAGTCAATGCTGCGATCGCCGACATTGAAACTTTGAATGGGATGCTAATTCGTGTAAATCGTCCTGGATGAAGAATTAAGAATCGTTGCGGGAAAAGTGGGGCGGTTGGTAGGAGCGATCGCCCCCGTCCTTTCCACTCAACCTATTCAGCGATCGCCCCCCACATTTCCATATCCTAAGAAATAAATAGCGATCGCTCATGCCTTGAATATCTCTGAGACAATCGTAAGCAACTCTCGAACTTAACAGTATTGTCCAAAACTCTTGGGCAAGCGACCCTCAGCGAAACGGAGATCAGTTTATGAAATTGGCCTACTGGATGTATGCTGGCCCGGCGCACATTGGCACGCTTCGCGTCTCCAGTTCCTTTAAGAATGTCCACGCCATCATGCACGCTCCGATTGGCGACGACTACTTTAATGTGATGCGATCGATGTTAGAGCGCGATCGCAACTTTACCCCCGTCACCATTAGCTCCGTCGATCGCAATGTGTTGGCGCGGGGTTCTCAAGAAAAAGTGGTGAACAATATCACCCGCAAGGATGCAGAAGAAAGTCCTGACCTGATTGTGCTGACTCCGACCTGCACGTCCAGCATTCTGCAAGAAGATTTGCAAAACTTTGTCGATCGCGCCCAAATCGACGCAAAGGGCGACGTGATGCTGGCGGATGTAAATCACTATCGGGTGAATGAACTGCAAGCCGCCGATCGCACGCTTCAGCAAATTGTCCAGTTCTACATCGCTAAAGCAAAGAAACAGGGCAGTTTGCCCACTGGTAAAACTGAGAAACCTTCCGTTAATATCATCGGCATTACTTCTCTTGGCTTCCACAATCAGCACGACTGCACCGAACTGAAGCGGCTGATGGCAGATTTGGGAATTGAGGTGAATCAGGTGATTCCTGAGGGCGCATCGGTGCAAAATCTAAAAGAATTGCCCAAAGCCTGGTTTAACCTGGTGCCTTACCGCGAAATCGGTTTGATGGCGGCACAATATCTCCAGGAAGACTTTGGGATGCCCTATGTAGAGATCACCCCGATGGGCGTGGTAGAAACGGCTCGCTGCATTCGCAAAATTCAGCAGGTGTTGAATGAGCAGGGCGCAGCGGTCGATTACGAAGACTTTATCAACGAGCAAACTCTGCACGTTTCGCAAGCCGCCTGGTTTTCTCGCTCGATTGACTGCCAAAACTTGACAGGCAAGAAAGCAGTGGTGTTTGGTGACAATACTCATGCGGCTGCACTCACTAAAGTTTTGTCCCGCGAGATGGGAATTCATGTGGTGCTGGCAGGCACCTACTGCAAGTATGACGAAGCCTGGTTCCGGGAGCAGGTGAGTGAATATTGCGATGAGGTGATGATTAGTGATGACAACGGTGCCATTGCCGATGCGATCGCCCGTCTAGAACCTTCCGCCATCTTCGGCACCCAAATGGAACGGCACGTCGGCAAACGGCTAGGCATTCCCTGCGGTGTGATTGCGGCTCCAATTCACATTCAGGATTTCCCGATTGGCTACAAGCCGTTTGTGGGCTATGAAGGCACAAATCAGATTGCCGATCTGGTTTACAACTCCTTCACCCTGGGAATGGAAGATCACTTGCTGGAAATCTTTGGCGGTCACGATACCAAAGAAGTGATTACTAAGGGAATCAGCGCTGATTCTGATCTTGGCTGGACAAAGGACGCACAGGCGGAACTGAATAAAGTACCGGGCTTTGTGCGCGGCAAGGTGAAGCGCAATACAGAGAAGTTTGCCCGCGATCGCAACCTCAGCGAAATCACAGTCGAAGTCATGTACGCCGCGAAGGAAGCCGTTGGTGCGTGACATGAATGGCTGAGGAGTGTTCGCGAAGTGAACTGAAGCAATCAGATCTCCGACTTCTCAAAGAAGTCGGAGATCTGATTGCTCCTAAGTGAGTTGCTGTAGCTGCCTCTGCGACGACATCTACTCTTCTTGGGGAAGGACAGCCGAATTTCGTAGCGTGTTGAGCAATGCCGTAATGCTGATGCCGGAGTAACGGGGATCAAGGAATTGGTCACTTCTGCGAATGTAGAGACATGATAAAGAGTTTGAGCGGCTGGTGATTTTACGTGGAAGGGCTAAAACCCTGATCCTGTGAAGGTTTTGTGAGGTTTTGGAGGAACAGGGGCGATCGCCAGGGGTTGGTATGATTCATGGCCTGAATAACTTAGTACATAAACCATCCATTCCTGCCCTGGTTATCGTAAATAATGAGTGAAGCGTTAGGTTCTGCCCTGTTGAAATCCGTCTCTCGACGAACACTACTCAAGCTTTTTGGAATCGGTACGATCGGAGGACTGGTTGGCTATTCCCGCCTCGCCAAACCCCAGCCCTCGGTTTTTCAGCAAGATAGACTTGATCTGCCTCGCCATCTCAGCCAGCCCAAAAGCGTTGCTGTGGTAGGTGGTGGCTTAGCGGGTTTAGCCTGTGCTTACGAACTCAGTCAGCGTGGATTTGCTGTCACGCTGCTAGAGCGATCGGCCCAACTGGGCGGCAAGGTCGCCAGTTGGGAAATTCAGGTAGGCGATGAAACCTTCATGATGGAGCATGGGTTTCACGGCTTTTTCCCGCAGTACTACAACTTAAACGGGCTGGTTGAGGAAATTGGCGCGGCAGATAATTTCAAGTCGCTGGAATATTATTCGGTGGTTTATCGCGATCGCCAATATCGCCCAGAAGTCTTTCGCCCCAGCCATTCTGCTTTTCCCTGGAACATTGTTGATCTAGCAGTTTCTTCCTCCAACCGTCTGCGCTGGGGGCTGAACCTGACCAAATATGAACACTGGCAGGTATTTCGAGAAATTACCGGATTTAATGCTCAGAAGAGTTTTCAGCGGCTCGACCATCTTTCTGTCGCAGAATGGACAAAAAATGGCTTTCCTCAAGGGCTATATGACCTCTACTTTCTGCCCTTTGCCAAGTCCAGCCTGAATGCACCCGATGTCATGAGTGCCGGAGAGCTGATGCAGTTCTTCCACTTCTATTTCTTTGGCAACCCAGAAGGGCTGGCATTTAACGGTACTCGGCAGGACATGGGCAGAAGCCTGGTGCAGCCGATCGCCCAGTCGATTCAGCAAAACGGCGGCACGATTCTCACCGATGTCACCGTCAGCGGTGTGCGCTGGGATCAGGGACAGGTCAAGGCACTCAGCTATCAGCGGGGCAATGGCAGCAGTCGCGTCCCGTTTTGGGTCAAGCGTAATCCGCTGCTCAGCACTGACCAGTTGGAATATTTTGGCGCGGGTGATGCGGTCTATGCGATCGCTGCTGACAGCAGTGAAGCCGTTTCCTTAAGCTGCACCCATCAGGGCTGTACCGTGCATGAGGAAGCCGATGGAGCTTTTCACTGTCCCTGTCATGGCGCGATGTATGACCAGCAGGGGCGAGTCCAGCGTGGCCCGGCACAGCGCGATTTGCCTCGCTTTCAGGTGCTTCAGCGACAGGAGGAGGAAGTGCAGTTGGTGGCGATCGCCGCTGAAGCTGCTCCCAGTGAAACCGTAGAGGCAGACTTTTATGTATTTGCGGCAGACGTACCCGGCGTTCAACACCTGTTCTCTCTAGCGGAAGGCGAAGCCCATCCCCAGGTGGCACAGCAGGTGAAACAGCTAGCGGTCGCTGACCCGTTTGCCGTTGCTCGCTTTTGGTTTGACCGCGACTTTTCCTGGCAACACAGCAACTTTGCCTCCCTATCGGGCTATAGCCTCACCGACAGCATCACCCTCTATCACCGCATTCAGGAAGACTACATCGACTGGGCAGAAAGAACTGGTGGTAGCGTGGTTGAGCTTCACGCTTACTGTTATAAGGAAGCGGAGTTTCCGACCCAGCAGGCTTTGCTGACCACCTTTGAGCGAGAACTCTACGAAATCGTACCGGAACTGCAACAGGCAACCGTGCTGCACCGGGAACTGGTAAATCAGAAAAACTTTGCCGGATTTCCCCCCAACAGCTACGCCGATCGCCCTGAAACCAGTACTGCTGCCGCCAACCTGCTGTTTGCGGGAGACTGGGTAAAGATGCCCTTTCCCTGTGGCTTGATGGAGCGGGCGATTAGCAGCGGCTTACTGGCGGCGAACGAGATCCTGCACCGAGAAGGGCTTCAGCGGCGATCGCTGCTTTCAGTCAATCCTCAAGGAATGTTGCAGATATGATCCCGGACGTTTCTTCGACCTATCGAGATGTGCGGCGGCTGGGCATCAACCCTGATCACTGGTATGTGGTCGCCCGCAGCAGTGAAGTGCAGGCTCAGCCGCTCGGCGTAACCCTGTGGCACCAGGACATTGTGCTGTATCGCGATCGCACCGGACAGATTCACGCCCTGGAAGACCGCTGCCCCCACCGCCACGTCAAATTGAGCGAAGGCAAAGTCGTTGGCGGCTGGCTAGAATGCGCCTATCACGGCTGGCAGTTCAACGCAGCGGGGCAGTGCGCCGCCGTCCCTTATCTAGCAGAGAACCAGAAGCTGCCCACCTGCCAGATTCGCCGCTATCCTGTGCGAGAACTGGACGGTTTCACCTGGCTCTATCCCGGCACCAAAGGATTGCCGGAATCGGCGAACGGAGAAATGCAGCCCACCGTGCAGCCAATGGGCTTACCGGAATGGGATCACCTCAACTACATTGCCACCGTTTCGATCATTGAGTGCAACGCGCACTTCTCCTTCCTGATCGAAAACCTGATGGATATGTATCACGGGCATCTGCACGACGACTATCAGGCGTGGACTGAGGCAAAGCTAGAAGGGGTGGAAGAGGGGGGCGATCGCGTCGATGCTCACTACCAGGCGCAGAGCTATTACAAAATCGACAAAATCTGGTCGGTTTCCCAACTGATCTTCCCGGCACTGCGGCGGCTTCACCCCGAACCGCTGGATGTCAGCTACGTTTACCCCCACTGGGCATCGGCGTTGGGCAACGATTTCAAAATCTACTGCCTGTTTTGCCCGATTCACGAAACTCGCACTAAAGCCTATCTCATCCACTTCACCTCGCTCAACGCCTTCCACCGACTGCACAAACTGCCCGAACGCTTCCGCCGCTTCGTCAAAAACAAAATGTTTGGGGCGGCTCAAAAGCTGCTAGACGGGCTGGTGCGTCAGGATGTGCTGATGATTGAGCAGGAGCAAGCCGCCTACCTCAACCACCCCGAACGGCGCAGCTACGAACTCAATCCCACCCTCGCCAGTGTGCAGCGTTTAATCAAACGTCAGGTAGAGCAAGGGAAAATGTAGTTAAGATCCATATCATTTCAATACTGGAGATGAGCGGACAGATCTCCAACTTCTTAAAGAAGTTGGAGATCTTAAGCCTCTTGTTCCACCGTTAGATCGCAGATTGTAGACCCAGAGTTACTATGGCAGTCGAAGGGATAGTCAAGACAAAGCTGGCTGACCAACGCTTCTTCTAGCAAAGCTTTCAACCTCATCCCTCATCCCTCATCCCTCCGCTAAATCATGTCCATCAAAATCGAACCCTCTCGACGGCGCGAACTGGAATATTACGGAGTCACCATTCCACCGACTCAAGACGAACTTTCCTGCGACGATGGCATCCCGATGGAGTAGGCTCAGGTTGGGGCGATCGCCCCTCAAACCAACCTCCTATCCACTAAATTGCAAAGAAGACAAACCTGTAAAAGCTACTATGACGACTGGACCTACTCGCATTGACCAACTAGAAGCCTTAGCGCAAACCATCTTACTGGCGATCGATCATCTCAGACAGCGTCAGGAGTCCTCTCACCAAATCTTTCAACAGGAATTGCAGACTAGCCGAGCCGAGTTTGACCAGAGACTCAACGCGAATGCTGAGCAGATTAATGCCCTTACTGAGCGAATTAATGCCAACGCTGAGCAGATTGCGGCTACCACCGAACGGAGCAATGTGAACGCCGAGCAGATTGCAGCAAACACGGCTGGTTTAGTGGAACTCAGAAGCATCCTGGCAGACTATTTGCGAAGCCGCATCGATACTGAAAGACGCAGCTAGGAGCGATCGCCCTCCCACGCTCAAGTAAGCTGCTAAAGAAGACAAAACTGTAAAAGCTATCATGACGACTGGATCTACCCGGATTGATCAATTAGAAGCTCTAGCGCAAACCATCCTGCTGGCGATCGATGAGCTTAGGCAGCGCCAGGAAGCTTCTCATCAAACCTTTCAACAGGAACTACAAGCGAGCCGTGCCGAGTTTGACCAGCGAATTAGCGCAAATGCTGAGCAGATTGCGGCAAATGCCGAGCAGATTGCGGCAAACACGGCTGGCTTAGTCGAACTCAGAAGTATTCTGGCAGACTATTTGCGAAGCCGCACTGATGCTGAAAGACGAAGCTAGGGAACGAAATTGGCGAAGCGCGATCGCCTGAGTCCTGGAAGTTTTACAACCTGTCTTTTGACGGAAGACGGGAGGTTGGTGAGGATAGTAAGTGTCCGATCCAGTTAGAGGAGTCTGCGTTGAAAAAGCTATTGTTGGCGATCGGGTTGGCGATCGCTCTCACCCTCTTTTCCTCAGTGTTTCCGCATTCCATCACATTAGCCGCGGATTTGGCGAATGGCGCTAAGGTCTTCAGCGCTAACTGCGCCGCCTGTCATGCAGGAGGTGGCAATGTCGTTAATCGAGCTAAAACCTTAAAGCAAGAGGCACTCGAACAATACGAAATGGCTTCCCTGGAGGCGATTCAGCAGCAAGTGACGAATGGCAAAAACGCAATGCCTGCATTTAAGGGGCGTTTGACCGATCCGCAAATTGAGGATGTAGCGGCTTATGTTCTGGATCAAGCTGAAAAGGGCTGGTAAGTTCGTTTGCCTGCGCTACTTGAGCCAAATTGCAGGAATTACGGCTGGATTACTTGTAATGCTAACCCCCTTCCCGGTGCTAGCAAGCCCGATCGCCAGTCGTTCAGCTCAGCCGCATTCCTTTGAAATGGGAGTGAAAGCACTGGAGCAGGCAGATTACGGAGAGGCGATCGCCCAATTCACCCAAACGCTTCAAACAGACGCTCAATCCACAGCCGCGTTGAGCAATCGCTGTCTGGCTTACCTCCAGCAAGGCGACTATGAAAAGGCTGTGCAGGACTGCACTCAAGCATTGCGCCTGGATGCTAACAATCCAGAAGCCTATCTAAATCGAGGGCTAGCCCTCGATCGCATGGGTCAGTTTGAACAGGCGATCGCGGACTACAACCAGCTTTTGCAACGTCTCCGGACGATTTTCGGGCTTACTACAACCGAGGATTGGCTCAGTTTGAGCAGGGCGCTTACCTGGACGCAATTGCCGACTACGAACAATCCTTGCAACAGCCTGGTTTAGATCAAATCGCTTTGGCAGAAATCTATCGCGATCGCGGTCTAGCCAAACTGATGCTGACCGATCAGGTGGGGGCGATCGCTGATTTTTCTGAGTCCATTCAGTTTAACCCTGCGGATGCTGAAGCCTACTACAACCGTGCCTGTGCCTACCATCGCCAAAGAGATCTGCGACTTGCAATCGATGATTTTACTCAGGTGCTAGCGCAGGTGCCCAACCATGCAGAGGCATACCGGAGTCGGGGGTTGATTCGCTATCAGTTGGGTGAAAAGCGGCAGGCGATCGCTGACCTTCAGCAGGCTGCCCAACATTTCTCTAATCAGGGAGCGGCGATCGCTTATCAGCAAACGTTGAATCTAATTCACCAAATTGAGGCGGTGGCTTTTGCAATAGGGTAACTTTTTAAACCACAGATTTTAGATATGAACTACAGATTGCGACATTGGTTATTGCTAACTTCATCTGCTCTGCTCTCTCTGGCTATGGCAAACGGCAGCGCCAGCATAGGCAGCGATCTGATAGAAACAGTGAATTTGCAAGCCCATACCCCAGATGCTAATCATCCGCATAGTGAGACGCAACACGGGACACAGCATGACCCCTCCCATTCTCACGAAATGCTGGAAATTCCTGCTGGACAACCTGTTCCATCAGTGGATCTGATCGTGCATCAAGACTCAATGCAGGGATGGAACCTGGAAATACAGACCACTAACTTTAGATTTGCGCCCGAAAATCTAGAGCAGCCCAGTAGCCCAACCGAAGGGCACGCCCATCTTTATATCAATGGTGAAAAAATTACACGGCTTTATGGTAATTGGTACTATCTCGGCAGTCTTGAACCTGGCAGCCACGAAGTTACTGTTAGTTTAAGTACGAATGGGCATGAAGAACTTGCCCACAATGGTCAACCAATTGGAGATACTGAAGTAATTGCGGTTTCCGCAGAGCGCTTTTGAAGGGCGATCGCTATCTTCATTGAAACGAAATGCTCGACTTACTACTTATTGCTACCCTGGGATTTTTAGGAAGCTTTGGCCACTGTGCGGGTATGTGTGGCCCCATCACAGTCGCCTTCTCCCTTGCACAGCAGCGAGAGAAACCGTCCTGGCAGCAGCAAATTTGGTTTCACGGACTGCTCAACTTTGGCCGAATTCTCAGCTACGCCCTAGTTGGTGCAAGTATCGGTGCATTAAGTTCAGTGCTAATTGCAGGCGGACAGCTTGCCGGAGTCGATAGCGCCCTGCGGCAAGGCATGGCGATGCTAACAGGAATATTGCTGATCTGGTTTGGGCTATCGCAAATTAGCCCCGACTCCGTGCCCCATCTACCGCTCTTGCATCCACTCACCCAGAAAAACTGGCACAATCGCCTTAGCAGCGGCATGGTGAAGCTCTCACTTTCTTCTCACTGGTGGACTCCAGCACTGTTGGGAATGGTCTGGGGATTAATTCCCTGTGGTTTTCTCTACGCCGCTCAGATCAAGGCGGCGGAGACGGGTAGCCCCTGGATTGGCAGTGTCACGATGCTGTCGTTTGGTCTGGGAACATTGCCGCTGATGTTAGGGGTAGGCATGGTGGGGTCAATGGTGAGTGGCGATCGCCGCAGTCAGCTTTTTCGCATGGGCGGCTGGCTCACTCTCACCATCGGCATTCTCACCCTGCTGCGAACAGGCGACATGGTTGATTTGACGGGATACGCTTCTTTAATTTGCCTGAGTCTAGCGTTAATTGCCCGCCCCATTAGTCGCCTCTGGAAACAGCCTCTCCACTACCGTCGTGCCCTGGGCGTAGGAGCATTTATTCTGGCACTGGTACACATGAGTCATATGTTAACGATGGGCTGGAATGTCCGGGCAATTCCTTTTTTGCTGCCCACTCATCAAATTGGCAGTTGGGCAGGACTAATATCACTCGTGTTACTCACACCGCTTGCATTCACCAGTTCTGATTGGATGGTGAAATGGCTGGGAAAACACTGGCGATCGCTGCATCTGCTCAGTATTCCGGCATTTATCTTAGCTGCTGCCCATGCAATTCTGCTGGGTTCTCACTATTTAGGTGGCTTTGAGCAAACACTCACTCATCAAGTCGCAACAGTGATACTAGGGGCGATCGCTCTCTTAGTGGTGATGGTGCGATCGCACCATTTCTGGTCTTTACTCGCATTAGAAAAGTTCTATGTTTTTCCTCACAAAAATCACTAAATTTACGCCTGTTTTACTCACTACTTCACTTCTTCTAGGGACAGAAGCCCCTGTCATCGCTCACAAAGTTGAAGTTTCAGGTGACATTGCCGGACTTTGGCATATTGAACCCAACCATAGCCCCAAAGCTGGAGAGCCTGCTCAAGTCTGGATTGCGCTAACTCAAGCAGGAGGGGCGATCGTACCTTTGGAGCAATGTGACTGCAAGCTAACAGTCTATTCCGCTCCCTATACTGGAGGGGAAATCCCGGTGCTAGAGCCAACCCTTGAAGCGATCTCTGCTGAACAATATCAGGGCATTCCCGGCGCTGAAGTGGTCTTTCCAGAGGCAGGTGAATATCAGCTACGGCTCAATGGTGCGCCCCAAGCCGGAGCAGACTTTCAGCCCTTTGAATTAAGCTACACGGCGATCGTGGGTAGGGGAACTGCACCAGTAGCTAATCCTGCGGCTCAATCAAACAACTCTCCAATAGAGGAGACTCAAACTACAGTCAGCCAGTCTAGCGAAGACACCGACAATGAGAGTCAGACGATTCCTGCAAATCAAACTAACCCATCCAGACTGCCCCTAATTATTTTGGTAGTAGCTCTGATATTCGGAGGACTTGGGCTAATGGTGCGGCAGTCCAAGATGTTTCGGTGACGAGGCGATCGCATTATGAAAGTCATTACCCCGTGAAGGCATTACAATGACACGATGTTTGATAACATCTGTAGATAGGATCTGTCCAAAGTTTTGTGTCAAGTCAGCCTTGAATTAAAATTCAGGCTCAAAGCTCAAACTCGTTAAAACGGGTTAAAGTCCCGTTTTACATATGTTGGTCAGTTAAAACGGACTTTAGCTCTTAGCTCGAACTTTAAATTAGGGCAAGAGTTTACGCTATTGCAAACTTATCCTAAAGTAGCTACTTAAGATCTAATTTAGAACTTCGGCGATGTAGCTGGCGATCGTTAGCGGATCATAGGGCTTCGTAATCACGGCTGTGACGGCCAACTGTGTGAATTGACGCTGCTCTGCGGGCTGTGCTTTTGCCGTCAATAAAATGACCGGAATATTTTGAGTCTTGGGGTTAGCTTGAAGTTTCTCAAAGGTCGTGAGTCCATCCATATCAGGCATCATCACATCGAGCAGAATAGCATCTAGTGGTTCTGAAGCAGCGGTTTGTAGCCCCTCAATACCTGAACTGGCAGTTAAGATTTCCCACCCTGCTGCTACTTCAAGGCAGAGCTTTGTCGCTTCACGGATGTCGGCTTCGTCGTCAATAATTAGAATCCGTTTGTTTGTCATGTCATGTTCTGATTCAATTAGAAGTTGAAGGAAATGTTGAATTCACAGCAAATCTTAGTAGGGGCGAACGGCCGTTCGCCCCTACTACGGTGGGTTACTTATGCTTCATTTTGGTTTGATTCGCTTTGATGGCTGAGCGGCAGCGAAACATAAAATGAACTGCCCTTACCTAACTTGCTCTCCGCCCAGATTTTGCCTCCGTGCTGCTGAACGATACTTCGGCAAATCGCTAATCCTAAGCCCGTACCGCCCTGACTGCGGGAATTAGACGTATCAATCTGCTGAAACCGATCAAAAATGGTTTCAAGCTTATCCTCTGGAATTCCTCGTCCCTGATCTTTGACTTCAAAGATAATGTGTTGTGTTTGCAGTTCAGCCATTAAAGAAACTGTGGCCGCTGTCGGTGAAAATTTGATTGCATTACTCAAAAGATTGGTGAGTGCTTGAATGATGCGATCGGGGTCAACCCAAAGCTGCGCCTCAGTGGTCATCACAGCAAGGTAAACTTCTGCTTTGTCGGCCATTGCCCGCACTACGTCTGTTGCCTGGGACATTAGATCAGCCGCATTGCAGGCTTGTTTTTCCATCGTCACCTTGCCAAACTTGATCCGCTCAATGTCCAGGATGTCATTAATCAACCGCACCAATCGGTTTGTATTAGAGAAGGCAATTTCTAACATCCGCTGGCTCTTTTCTGGCTGAGCGTTGAGCCAACCGCTTGAAAGTAACCCCAGCGTGGTGCGAATGGAAGTCAGGGGTGTTCGTAACTCATGACTGACGACTGAGATAAACTCATCTTTCATCTGTTCAACAATCTGCCGTTCCGTAATGTCTTTAAAGATAACAACGGCTCCAACAATTTCATCGGCTTCACGAATCGGCGTGCTGACATATTCAACCGGAAAGCTTGACTGGTCGTGCCGCCGAAATAGATCTTCAGCCACATGATTGACTGTGCCTTCTTGCAGCGTGGCATAGATCGGGTTGTCAGGGTTAGGCGTTTCACCGGGTTGAGATGGAGCCAGGATTTCATGCATGGATTTGCCAGTTAGCTCTTCTACTTCATACCCCAACATTCTGGCAGCGGCGGGGTTGACAAAGGTTGTTTTACCCTGAGCATCTAGTCCGTAAATGCCCTCTCCGGCTGAGTTTAAGATCAGTTCGTTTTGATGGCTGAGACGTTCCAGAGAGGCTCTGGCCTGCTTGCGTTCCTGCCAGGCGCGATCGCGCTCACTGATTTGGCGCACCAGTTCTTCGTTCGAGCGCTGTAGCTCTACGGTTCGCTCCAAAACCCGCTGCTCTAGTTCTGCATTCAGGGCACAAATTTTGATCTCAGCCTGCTTGCGTTCTTGGATATCTTTCTCTAAATCCGCATTCAGGGCCCGAACCTGTCGATAAAGTTCATATTGGTGAATTGCCATTGCCAGGTGACTTCCCAGAGCTTGTGCTAGCTCGATTTCTGAGGTAGACCACTCATCAGCCTGTTCTTGTTTTAACTCTCGCCAGGTTTCAAAAGACTTGCGCGGACGGAGGTGGCGCGGATCATCCTGGTCATAGCGTCCTGCCCACAGGGTTTCTACCTCAACCGCCTGACGAAACACACTGAGGTAGCCTAACTGCTGCTGCCGATATCGTAACGGAACCACCAATACTCCACGAATCTGGTTATCCAAGAATGCTTGAACCAGGTCGGAAGGTACTGTGGACTGATATAAATCGGCGATCGCCCAAACTCCATTTTCTCCTGATTGCATTTCCTCACTAAAGCAGGATTGCCAACTAGGGTATTGCTCAACGGGTGCAGCGACATGAGTAGATGAGTTTTGAGTTTTGAATTTTGAGTTTTGAGTTCGCTTTTGTCGTGATGACTGGTTTTTCCTCTTCTCGCTCAAAACGGGTTGCATACCACAGGTCAATAACTGTGCTTGCCCTGAATCCTGAGCGCTGATGTAAACCCTACCCCCTATTCCCTTTAAAGCTGAAACAATTTGCTCTAGCGCTTGCTGCAACTTCATTTCAGTCATAGAGTGCAGCAGTGTGGCAACACGATTAATCGTTGCTTCTTGCTGCGCCTGGGCGCGGGTTTGGCTGAGCAGTGTTGATTGGGCGATCGCGATGGAAACCTGATCAGCAACCAACTGCACCACCTGCAATTCTCGCTCTGTCACCTGGCGCGGGTCAGCATGGTGAGAAACGAGCAGCCCCCAAAGCTGATCTCGATGTAAGATTGGCACAACGAGAGAAGACTGGACTCCCATTGCCGTCAAGTATTCGGCGTGACAAGGATCTACTGGGCGAAAGCGGATGTCATCAACGTCCAATACTTCTCCTGTTTCTAAACAGTCCAGCGGACTGACTCCAATTTGCTGTAGCGAAACATTCACAATGGATCGCTGACGCGCTCTGAGGAATAGCTCACGCGCCGCAGGGGGAATATCCTCGGCTGGGAAGTTTTGCCCCAACAGGGAAGGTAAACGCTGGCTCTGAACTGATTCAGCTACCACTTTGCCGTTGCCATCGGGGTGAAACTGATAGACCTTAACGCGATCGGTGCCCAGAAACGCTCGAACTTCTGCAACTGTTCCATTTAAGATCGTCGGCAACTCTAATGACTGCCGAATCCGGTTCATCATGCGATGCAGCAATATTTCAAGAGAGTCAATGGAACTACTGTTGATCGTTTGCCTATCCATCATGAGACATACTCCGCAGCAGTTGCGATCGCTCCAGCCGATTTAACATCTGAGTCACTAACTCTGGACCTACAATGGATTTACTGAAATAAGCATTTGCTCCGGCTTCAAACGCCTGGTGTTCAATTTTAGTATCTGTATGAACAGAGAGAAAAAGGATGGGTAAATCACTCCAACGAGGAGCATTGCGAACAATTTGACAGAGTTCAATGCCGCTGAAACGAGGCATTTCAACGTCTAGCAGCAGCAGATCAGGGGAAAAAGTTTCTAAGGTATTCCAGAACTGAAGGGGTTCTTCTACGGTCGCCAGTTGTATTCCCCACGGAGACATCAAGTTTTGAATGACTGCTAGCAGTTGCGGATCATCATCAACTACCATCACCTTGAAGTTAGAGATACAAACTTGCGATCGCACCCGCGCAATGGTTTCTAAAACCTGACTGGGCACAAGCGGCTTCTGAAAAAAAGCGTGAGTTCCTAAACGGGTCGCCTTGACTCGTTCTGCAACCCCATCGTGAGTTGTGCAAAACAGCACAGGCAGAGGTGGAGTTTGGTTAATCAAGGTTGCTAACTGATCTAGACTGCCTTCATCCAGGTCAAAAAATGAAAGATTAAGTAATACTCCATCTAACGAGTGAGTTGTTGAGTGAGTTTGATTGCCCAACTTATCGTGAGTGTTTTCGACACTGATAGCGCCATCAATAGCAGCTTTGGCCGCTGCCAGGTCTGGCGCTAACTCGACCTGCAATCCTTGCTCTGCGGCTTTAACGATAATCTGTTTTGCCAGTTTTAAGTCATTCTCAATCACCAACAGCAATGGAAGGCTCTGGTTGGGTGAACCCTTTGTTCCAATCTGATTCAGTCGCTTGTTAAAAGCAGTCTCTAACTCCAGGCGAAGAGCAGCAACTTGCTTGATCACATGACGAATCTGGCTTTCGTCCAGGTTTCGCTCAGGGTGCAGCATTTGCTCAACTTCTCGCGCCAATCGTGAACCCTCCGTTAACCCAAAAATACCCAGTGAACCTGCCAGCTTATGTGCAGTCTGATGCGCTTTTTGGCGCAGTTCCCTATCAATTTTTCCGGTGCGTAAAGCCTGACTCGCTTGTTCTAGAGTGGAGAGGCGATCGCCATTTTGCCCCTTGAACTTTTCCCACACCTCATCTAACCCTGCCTTAGTCTTTTGGTGAATTGAGTTTTGAGAGGTTGACTGACCTGAGAAAGTTGGGGGTACTGATTCAGCTTGGGATAGCTTCAAACGGTAGCCTAAACCATATACCGTTTCGATCGTGTTGGTGGGTGCCCCTGCCTGCTTTAATTTGTGGCGCAGTCCTTTAATATGAGCCGTCACCGTATCCTCATTAGGCACTTCTTCCGATGACCAGAGATGCTCCAAAACCGCGCTACGGCTAAAAACCTGGTTCTGATTTCGCAGAAAAAGTTCTAACAGACGATATTCTTTTGGAGTTAAGTTCAAAACCTGGTTCTGATAAGTGGCTCGACAAAGACCTGAATCAAGCTGTAAGTTTTCCCAGTGTAAAACCGGGAAAAGAGGAGCATTTCCCCGACGTAAAAGCACTCGAATGCGAGCCAACAGTTCAGGAAAGTCAAACGGCTTCACCACATAGTCATCTGCCCCAGCATTTAACCCCATCACTTTATCCGCCCCAGAATCCTGAGCAGTCAGAAGTAGCACAGGCATCTGGTAGTTACAAGAGCGCAGCCGCTGGCAAAACTGAATTCCGTCTAGTTTAGGGAGAAGTACGTCCAGCAAAATTAAGTCATAACTAAACGTTTCCACCAAATCCCAGCCAAGCTGCCCATCAACGGCGACATCAACAGCATAATGTTCATTTCTTAAAACATTCTCTAATGTTTGAGCAATACACTCATCATCTTCAATCAGGAGAATTCTCATAACCAGTCTTTCGCCTCTTAAAAAACTGAGGTACAGCACAAACTCTTGTTATGGCGATCGCTTCATCACCAGAGCAATGAGTAGAGAGATAAATGCGTAGACGGGCGGAAAGTAGATAGCGGAAAAAGGAAATTCAGGTTGAAACGTATTATGAGCAAATTTTTACGGCTAAGGTTATCTAAATTTATAAAACTTCAAACATTTATACTTTTATTAATTTATGCCGAGTGTTCACTGACTTTTGGATTAACTGACTTTTGCGGGCTGACTGCCTCCCCAATAGTTTATCCATCAGAGATTTACTGTATTCTCGCTCAACTTGATTTGTAAACTTTTGCGGCTTATCTGATTCAATTCATCGGTTCTTCACGTTCTTTTCTTAATCTTCCAAACAAGCTTGATTCTTCTTTCAGAATCAACATCTCTAGCTGGATAAATTTGGTCAAGACCTATGACGACAATTCTCCAACGCAAAAGTTTTAACTCATGGGAGAGATTTTGTGATTGGGTCACTAGCACCGACAATCGGCTGTACATTGGCTGGTTTGGTGTGTTGATGATTCCACTCCTATCCGTCTCTCTCATTGTCTTTGTGATCGCTTTCATTGCGGCTCCGCCCGTAGATATTGACGGCATCCGAGAGCCGATCGCTGGCTCACTACTCTATGGCAACAATATTATTACCGCAGCCGTTGTCCCCTCTTCTAATGCCATTGGACTGCACTTTTATCCGATTTGGGATGCTGCCAGCATTGATGAATGGCTCTACAACGGCGGTCCGTACCAAATGATTGCCTTCCACTATGTTCCTGCCCTATGTTGCTACATGGGGCGACAGTGGGAGCTAAGCTATCGTTTGGGAATGCGTCCCTGGATCTGTGTAGCCTACAGCGCTCCTCTTGCCTCAACGGTATCTGTATTTTTGATCTATCCAATTGGGCAGGGTAGCTTCTCAGATGGCTTGCCAATGGGGATTAGCGGCACCTTTAACTTTATGTTTGTCTTCCAGGCAGAACATAATATCTTAATGCATCCCTTTCATATGTTAGGGGTTGCGGGAGTGTTTGGAGGCTCTCTCTTCTGCGCTATGCACGGTTCACTGGTGACTTCTTCACTGGTGCGGGCTACCACTGAGTCAGAGTCACAAAACTATGGCTACAAGTTTGGACAGGAAGAAGAAACCTACAACATTGTTGCGGCTCACGGCTATTTCGGCCGTCTCATTTTCCAGTACGCTAGCTTTAACAACAGTCGTTCGCTGCACTTCTTTTTAGGTGCTTGGCCAGTCATTTGTATCTGGGCGACTGCTCTAGGTATCAGCACGATGGCGTTTAACCTGAACGGCTTCAATTTCAATCAGTCCGTGCTTGATACGCAGGGTAACGTGGTCAATACTTGGGCAGACGTGCTGAACCGAGCAAACCTCGGCTTTGAGGTGATGCACGAGCGGAATGCTCATAACTTTCCGCTTGACCTGGCAGGCGGTGAAGCAGTCCCCGTTGCATTTAAAGCGCCAGCTCTAGTGTAGGTTCAGCGGCACCAGACAGTACCGTATGTATAGCGGTAAGGATGAGGGATGAGGGATGAGGGATGAGGGATGAAGTCGAACCTTGTTGGTCAAAGCTTTGTCGCTTTCCACCTGTCCTAACCAAGCTTCGTACTGCTATAAAACTGATTAAGAGGGTGTTTGAAAAGTAGCAAATATCCCTGTAAGGGCGTAGCATTCGGGCAAGCATTTTTGGTCTATTCCAGCGTCTACCTGCCGATGCTAAGCCCCTACGAGCTTTTGGGTTACAGATTAGACGTTTCAAACATCCTCTAAAGCTCGTTGCCAAGCTCCGGCTTGGCAATGTTTTTTGTTTGTTAATAAGTAAGTAAAGTGGGTCAAGCAGAAGTTGATTTACCAGCATAAACGCAGCGGTAAGTGAGGACTAAAATCAACAGTTTGTTTTTGCACTCCGCGATCGCAATTTGTGGTTCCCTGCCCTGGATGGGAGTTTGACGTTTCTTCGGTAAAGCCATCGGCAAGAATGTGATCGACTTCCGATGCGTTTTTAGCGGTGCAGATAAAAAGATGATCGAATGCGATCGCCACAAACTTTTCTCAGACTTGATATCGTTCTACTAAATAGCGCTTGAACTGTACGCCTTGTCGCTCTACCACCTCAGTATCATACAGATGAAAGCCAAACTTTTTGAACAATCCTAAACTAAACTCGCTGGCCTCTGTATAGAGGCGCTGAATTCTGTTGTGGCTGGCATGAGCAAGAATCACCTGCATTAGCTTAGAACCCAGACCTTGATGGATGCGATCGCCCCGCACATAAGTTGATGCGACATAACCATCAGCCGCAATGCCAGCAAAACCTAGAATGCCCGTGTCATCCGTTAAAACATAAGTTGTTGGCTGCAAAATGAGTTGACGAAAGCGAGCAATGTCTGTTGCCATAGAGGCCCATGCCTGAGTTTGTTCCAGCGTATAGCGCTGAGGTGCTGTGGATAGGACAGATTGACGAAAAAGTTCTGCTAGCTCTACCAAATCTGATTCTTGAGCAACTCGAATGTTCATGATATGGCTCTACGCGCATCCCTGTAGCAGATACCTAGAAGCTAATTCTCCCGATCATTTGCAAAATTTTACCTCATAAAGAGCAGTTATCTAGATGCTCCGGAGGAAGGTTGTGGGTTGTGAATTATTAATCGGGGGCGATCGCCCACAGATCCGTTTAACTATTCGTCAATCGTACAGATGCTCTGCTGAAATCGCAAGAAATATCCACATAGAAGCCTAGTGCAGCGTAGAGCAAACTTATACCGTCAGAACTGGCGTACTCAAATGAATATATTAAAACGTATCCTATCGCTAAAGTTCTCAGTGCTGTTTTGTTTGGGGCTATTTGCCGTCTATCTGGCTGTATTTCTGTTCTATGATCAGTTCCGTTTTCCGCTCGTGTGGGATGAGAAACACTTTTGGGAAGCCAGCCTGCTCTTTAGCGACAGCTTTATTCCTAATCTAAATCAGCTTAGAAATTACGGAGCGCTCAACACACCGCTGCCATTTATCATTTTCGGCATACTTGAGAATTTGACTGGTAACGGTATCCTTGCTGGTCGCTTGCTAAACTTGTTACTCTCGTTCGTGATGATCTGCCTGATCGCATTTCCCTTTGCTCAAAAGGGCAAGAACGGTGCGTTAGCCGCTTGTGGGCTTCTAATATTTCCCTACTATCTTTGGTTAAGTAGTCATCTCTATACAGATATCATTGCTACTTTTTTTGTCTTTTTGGGCTTTTGGCTCTATCTTCGCAATCAGCACGTGTGGAGCAGTTTGGCTTTTATACTAGCGATCGCCTCTCGTCAATATATGTTGGCTTTCCCCGTTGCACTAGCTGCTTACGAACTGGTTTCCTCGCTCAAATCTGGGTTTCAGTTACGCTTACGACATTTAGCGCCCCTTGTTGCTGCGGCAACAATTTTTGGCTGGTTTTGGCTGTTTAAAGGACTTGCACCAGAGACGGCGATCGCCACTCAAAACACGCCTTCTGTGCAGCAGTCAACCTGGTCATTTTCACTCAGCCCCAGTTTATACTTCTTGAGTTGTATAGGGCTATATTTTGTCATTCCAGAATGGATTCTATTTAATAGAAACTTCAGCCTAAAAAAAATTCTTATCTTCAGAAATGCTAGTTTGGCGCTTATCTTACTTCCTATCTTTGTGTTTTTCCCACCCCTGGAAACACATGGAGTGTTAACTAAGATAATCAACTTTCTGCCTAATACAACCATTACACTAGCTGTACTTTACGTTTTGGCTTTGCTAGTCTGTATGCGCTTTACACGAACTAACCTTACCTTCTGGTTATTGTTTGTCAATTGCGGACTCATGCTTAAAGCTTACCCCTGGGATAAGTACGCACTCCCACTGCTTGTAATTTTTTGGTACTTTAAAGCAGCCGATGTTTTAGATAGCGGGTTTCCAAATAGAGTAGACGCTCCTAAAGCTCAGATTGCTAATCCGGAAAATAATGGTCTGTTTGACCAACCTCTATAGTTCTACAGTAACTTAAAGGGAATTAGGTCTACGCGAAAACCCAGCTTCGATACCTTGATTGGGATTTCGCAAATGGATGTCCTCATCGGGTTTACCCGTACAGGGCAGTTCTGTATCCCAGCACACTCCCCTCGAATTTCGTGGGGAGAAGTATGTTACATCATTAGTTTGGTTTTCCAGTACTTCTACATCAGCAAATGGAGGAGGGAGAAGGAAGCGCGATCGCACTTCTAGACTTGTCAAACTAACTGCTATCAGGGTAGTCAAGAATAATAGAACAAAAAGGTTTTGACGCTGTAGTTTTTGAAATTGCAGCGAAGGCATCAATTGGTTAGCAGCTTTGGATAAATTCAACTGGAACTTTGACTGGATTAGAATAGCAGCCAACAGAATAGGTGAAAGGACAAAGTATCCCAACCCAAACCTTAGCAGGGGAGCTTGTGATATGGCGAAGGTACTCCCAACAAATGCTAGAGCTAAAACCCAGAGGTAGCTAAAATTTTGTTTGGCTCGATATTCTTTAAATATGGGAACAGATGCCAAAACAGATAGCCCAACCAGCAGCACAATCAGCTTACTTGAGTTGATTGAGTTGAGCCACTTCCAAAACAACCACACACCAGAGTTCACTTCAGGTGGGGGAGAACCAAACCAAGTGCCCCAGCCACGAGTCACTTCCGCAGTTGCTTTAGCTTCCTCGGCGGTCACTGCCAGGGTACATCAAGACATAAAACAGAAGAAGGGTAGAGCGGACAGCCGGAGGTGATTACCCCAAAGGAAAGTATGGGTAGCAAAAGCAAGATAATTACCACACTGCCTATCCACAATCGCTGTAGGCTAAACCCTCTGCAAAAGAAATAGAACAAACTAGCGACAAATAGAAGAGGTAAAGCAGTTAACTTAATCGATGTTGCTCCAATCGCCAGGATTAGGGGAACCACATCAGTGTGGAAACCTGCATACTTGACTTGATCATCAGCAGGTGAAGCAAAGTTTAATAGTATTGTCCAGGCTACTATACCTGTCAGAAAAATAACTGGAATGTCAGGAGAAGGAGAAATTAAAACAGTTGATAAAAGACGGGTCGAAAAAATTCCTAAAACTGCTACGGGCTGGAAAAATAGGATAAACCAGTCACTAGTGGTCGATCTTTTGCTGAAGACTCGAATCAAGCAAATTAAACAGTGTAATGATGACAGAAACAGAACAAATCCATTGGTTACGGCACTAGCTCGACCTTCTAAGAAAACATCATTTAACGGGGCGGCAAGAGCAAACCATGTAGAGGAAAAGCCAAACTGCCTTAAGAGAAGCGCGATTCCGGGTACTGCACCAAATTCTGATAGCCAGCGAATTGCTCCGTAGTGGTAAAGACCTGTATCGAGCCAGGTTACTCTTTGCGTAGTCAAGATGGCGACCCCAAACGCCAGAGTCAAGCCAACCGTGAGTAAAACTGGTGTCAGGTGCGATCGCAACATCGAGATCTCACGCCGCACCCGTTGAGATCGTAGCGATAGAGAAACGGGTATGGCAGCAACCAGTCCCCCTATCAGTGGCGACAGAGGCACGATAAAGGATGCGGTCAGAAGTGCAGTAGCCAGGAGAACGACCCCTAGCCAGAGCGCAACCATCAGCCGATCGCCCAATCTTGTGAAAACACTTGTTCTCAAACTACTCAGCAAGGCTGCGCCAGTTAACCCGCAAACCATGCTTAAAAGAGTCCAAACAGCAATAAAGTAGAGCATAACTGAATCTTCAATCGCTAAAGTTTGCTGGGCGACAAGCTCAAAATTTTCATTTTAGTCAGATTTACGGTGAGAGCAAGTGACTCCTCCAATTTAAGAGAAGCTAAATAGCGAAATATTTACGTTGTCTTAATAAACTCAGTATCAGACGACATGATTTTAAAGAACACGTGAAGGTGGAACCGTTTCAACTAATTGTGACTCAGTTTTTATATATAGTGATCAAAAAGTGATCGCAAAAATGAGGAGGTGTTCAGTGGATTTTACTTAAGCTTTGCAGGTCATTTTAGTTCAACACCATCTTCTCTTCATGTTGTTTACTGATTGCATAGCAACACTTAATAGTGCAGTTGGATGTAGTTCAGCGTAAGCGGCGGCGGTATCCCTCCAAAAGATGAAAGGTGTAAGTCTTGCTCCGGACAAGAGAGCAGTTCGTTGGTAGTAATTCTTGTCAAGGTCTGTTAAAAAATCGTAAGGAGTTCAAAATTTAAAGTTGCATTTTTAGGCACTATCTGGAGACAAGTGAGTATTTGTAATGACTTTAATCAGTTCAGATGTACGACCTCCCGTAGAGCCAACGATTTCGATCGTGATTCCGGTTTACAATGGAGGAGAGAGTTTCCGTGAGTGCTTGGCGAATCTGGCTAAGTTTGTTCCTCCATCAACAGAAATCATTGTTGTCGTAGATGGCGGAACAGATGACTCTTGGCGCTTAGCCGAGGAGTCTGGAGCAAAGGTCATCAAGTTTCCAACCGCGGGTGGCCCGGCACGAGCTAGAAATGCAGGAGCGCAGGTGGCTCAAAGTGACATTCTGTTTTTTATCGATGCCGATGTCACAATTGGATCTGATACCCTGAAGCAGGTGGCGATCGCCTTCCAAACTCATCCTAATCTTACAGCGCTAATTGGTTCCTATGATGATGCCCCTGGCGCTCCTAATTTTCTGTCCCAATATAAGAATTTGTTTCACCATTACACTCACCAAACGGGATGTGAAGAAGCATCTACGTTCTGGGGTGCCTGTGGCGCAATCAAACGGGAAGTGTTCCTGGAAATTGGCGGATTTGATGAGGCGTATCGCTATCCCTCAATTGAGGACATTGAACTAGGATATCGCCTTAAGCGCTCAGGGCATCAAATTCGGCTGTGCAAAGAGGTTCAGGTCAAACATTTGAAATGCTGGAAACCTGTTTCCTTATTGAAGGCTGAATTCTTTTATCGCGCTCTCCCCTGGACAGAACTGCTGTGGCGCGATCGCCAGTTCGTCAATGACTTAAACCTGAAAACTTCGAGTCGTGTCAGTCTGGCGCTAACCTACGGGCTGCTAGCTGCACTGGTGTCAAGCTGGTGGTGGACACTAGCCCTAGTTTTTGCAGGAATCTTGAGCCTGTCCTTATTGCTGCTTAACTTTCCGGTCTACCAATTTTTCCAACGCAAGCGAGGATTATGGTTTGCGGTGCAGACCATTCCCTGGCACTGGCTTTATTTTCTCTATAGCGGACTTGCTTTTGCGACTGGAACCATTCGCTACCACGTTCGTCAATATAGGATTGCCAAAACTAGGTTTTCTCAAGTCTAAAGATATCCATTTTAGTAAGAGTCCATTTCTACTCATGAAGAATGGACACTTGTTAAAAGTTTTACAGTCGAGAATAGTCACACTTTGAAGGATACCTGGAGAAGAGTTAATGAGACGTTATCCCGTTGCAATTGTGGGTGCTGGCCCGGCTGGGCTGACTGCTGCCTATCAATTGGTCAAGCAAGGCATCCAATCCATCGTTCTAGAGAAGTCTGACAAAGTTGGGGGAATTTCCAGAACCGAAACCTACAAGGGCTACCGCTTTGACATTGGTGGACATCGGTTTTTTACCAAAGTGACTGAGGTTGAACAGTTTTGGCACGAAATTCTGACAAACGATTTCATCAAAGTTCCCCGTCTGTCACGAATCTACTACCAGAGTAAGTTTTATAACTACCCGCTCTCTCTATTTAACGCACTTAGCAATCTGGGCGTTGTCACCAGTTTCATGATTTTGGTGAGTTACCTCAAGGCAAAGCTGAAGGCAAAGTTGCTGCCTAAAAAAGAACTAGAAACTTTTGAAGAGTGGGTAACTGACTGCTTTGGCTATCGGCTTTACCGCATCTTTTTCAAAACTTATACCGAGAAGGTGTGGGGCATTCCGTGCAACAAAATTCGGGCAGACTGGGCGGCTCAGCGAATTCAGGGGATGTCTCTGAAAAGAGCGGTAATCAATGCCATCTTTGGCAGCCAAAATGCAAAGAGTTTGATTAAAGAGTTTGACTATCCACGTCTTGGACCAGGAATGATGTGGGAGCGCTGTCAAGAGATTCTAGACAGCAAAGATTCTCCGGTTGAACTTCATACTTCAGTCGTTCGGGTAGAGCGAGAGGGAACTCGGATTAAGAGCATTACAGCGCAGAAAGGCGATCAGACTTTTCAAATTGAGGCAGATCATTTCATCTCCAGTATGCCCGTCACTGCGTTGCTGCATCGGCTTGACCCAGCACCGCCTGAGTATGTCTTGGAAGCCGCAAGAGGGCTAAAATATCGGGACTTCTTGATTGTGTCTCTGGTCATCAATCAGCCAAGTCTGTTTCCAGATAACTGGATTTACATCCATAGTCCAGAATTTAGAGTAGGTAGAATTCAAAATTTCAAGAATTGGAGTCCGGAGATGGTGCCTGATGCTAGCAAAACCTGCCTGGGCATGGAGTATTTTTGCAGCGAAGGAGATGACATTTGGGAGATGGCAGATGCCGATCTGATCAAGCTAGCAAGCCGTGAAGCGGTCAGTTTAGGGCTGGGAGTCAATGAGGGCGATGTGGAAGATGGAACGGTGATTCGTCAATACAAAGCCTATCCGGTTTATGACGGTGAATATCGTCAGCACTTACAGGTGATTCAAGACTATATGCAAACCTTTGAAAACCTGCAAACAGTGGGCCGCAACGGAATGCATCGCTATAACAATCAAGATCACTCAATGTTGACGGCAATGCTAGCAGCTAGAAACATCATGGGCGAAAAGCACGATTTGTGGAATGTTAACACAGAGCGGTCTTACCATGAGGAGTTTACAAAACAGCAGTGGCCAAGCGTTAAGGAGCAGAGCCAGGGAGGGCGATCGCCCATCGAAGCAACGGTTGGCAACTCCTAATTCAACCCAAGTGTAGACCTATCGGAGTGAGAAAATGAATCAGCCACTTTCTCAGGAACCTCAACCTGCTTCATCCTATCCGTTTGTATCTGTAATCATTCCGGTTTACAACGATGCGGGGCGGCTGAAGATTTGTTTGGAAGCGCTAGCAAATCAGACTTATCCTCAGTCGCAGTACGAAATTATTGTGATCGACAATGGCTCTGATGCAGTTGAACAGGTTGAGGCAGTGGTGGCTCAATATCCTAATGCGATCGCCACTCAAGAACTCAAACCTGGTTCCTACGCCGCCCGCAATCATGGACTAACCCTGACAAAGGGAGAAGTGATTGCTTTCACCGATGCAGACTGTGTTCCAGCAGTCGATTGGTTAGAGAAAGGGGTGCATCATTTGCTCACTACTCTAAACTGTGGGCAAGTTGTAGGAAAGGTTGAAATCTTCTTTGAAAATCCTGATCGCCCCACTCCGGTAGAGCTATATGAAAGTGTCACCGCTTTTCCTCAAGAACGCCTGCTGCAACAGTTTCGAGGGGGCGCAACTGCTAATGTGTTGACCTGGCGTAAGGTGATTGATCAAGTCGGAAGCTTCAACGATCGCCTCAAGTCTAACGGAGATTTGGAGTGGGGTAAGCGGGTATTTTTGGCAGGATATCAGCAGGTTTATGCGGCTGATGTGCAGGTAGGGCACCCAGCACGGCGATCGCTAAACGAACTGCACAAACGCACGGTTCGTCTATCTGGTGGCGTATATGACCTGTACATTCAGCAAGATGCTTCTTTTTGGGAGCGTAACAAAACCTTTGCCAGACTGCTGCTCAATGACTTGGTGCCACCCGTTAACTTTATTGTCAACACCTTCAAAAACCCCAAGCTCAATCGCTTGGGTTACAAGGTAAAGGTTTCACTGGTGTTCTTTTTCGTGCGATACATTAGCGCCTGGGAAAAAACACGGCTCAAGTTTGGTGGGGTGTCCGATCGCGGCTAACGTTTTGTTTGTTGAAATGATTCTGCAATCGCCAGATTCTATTTTGCAAGGCTTATGCTAACGATTCCACAAATACTGCATATGAATTGCTGCATACTATGAGAATTGCTGTTATCGTATGTCGATTTCCGGTTTTATCTGAAACCTTTATCCTCAATCAGATTACGGGATTGATTGAGCGGGGACACGAGGTTGATATTTACGCTGAAGGCTGGGGCGATCGCTCCAAAGTTCACCCTGATGTGGAAAAATATCGCCTTCTGGATCGAACCTATCTGCTAACCGAAGTTCCTACTAATTTAGTTTGGCG
Source organism: Leptolyngbyaceae cyanobacterium SM1_4_3 (assembly GCA_012031415.1). Classification (GTDB taxonomy): domain Bacteria; phylum Cyanobacteriota; class Cyanobacteriia; order Elainellales; family Elainellaceae; genus JAAUTN01. The sequence continues at coordinate 60,739 of JAAUTN010000001.1, forward strand.
ATTACTTAAGGGGCTTGGATTGTTTCTAGAAAACTTTTACAAGGCACCCCGATTTTTGCTGAAATCCCTAAACGTAGCTGACTATGGGTTACAGGCAGCAGGATTATGGTTGATGTATTCCGCTATTTCCCTAATCAATAAGCAGCCTTATGACCTGATTCACTGTCAGTTTGGCACTCAAGGCTATCGGGGAATGTTCTTTCGCAATGTTTTGCATCCCCAGCCTAAGCTGATTGTGACGTTTCGGGGACACGACATTAGCCGCTATGTGTTTGAGCATGGCGATCGCATTTACGATGAGTTGTTCAAAACGGCAGACTTTTTCCTGGCAAACTGTGAGTTCTTTCGGCAGCGGGCAATTCAGTTAGGCTGTGACCCAGATCGCATTGCGGTTCATCTCTCTGGCTTGGATTGCAGCAAGTTCACATTTACACCCCGTCGGCTGGAACCAGATAGCCCTGTGCAAATTGCGACGACAGGACGACTGGTTGAGAAGAAGGGAGTTGAGTACGCAATTCGGGCAGTAGCTCAGCAGGCTAAAACTCATCCCAACATCGAATATCAAATCATTGGCGATGGACCGCTCAAAGATTCCCTGCAAGCGCTCATTCAGGAACTCAATGCAGTTCCTTATATTAAGCTAGTAGGCTGGAAAAACGAGCAAGAAATTATTCAAATTCTCGAAAAAACTCATTTATTTATTGCGCCCAGCATCACGGCTCAAGATGGTAATCAGGATGCTCCGATCAATGTTTTGAAGGAAGCAATGGCGATGGGTTTACCCGTGATCAGCACCTTGCATGGGGGCATTCCAGAACTGGTCGAAGATAATATTTCTGGCTTTTTAGTCCCAGAACGCGATGTAGATGCATTATCTGAAAAACTTGGCTATTTGATTGAGCATCCCGATCGCTGGACGGAAATGGGACACGCCGGACGTGCTTTTGTCGAGCAACACTATGATATTCACGGGTTAAATGACCGATTGGTGCAACGCTATGAGCAACTATTGGGGAGGTGTGAGCTAGAGGGGCGATCGCCCCTTTCTTCAAGGATTCCAGCACCAGCGACCTTACACAAATAGCTCAACATCAGGATAATTCAATACCAGTAAAAAGGATCAACTTCCATGACTGAGCCAATGCTAACTGAACCAACGTCCACTAAAGCACCTTTAGATGAGCCGCTCGTTACTATAGTAGTCGTTCCTCGTGAACGCTTTAGCTATACGCAGGAGTCTTTAGAAAGTATCTATGAACACACGCAGTTACCCTTAAGTTAGTGTACGTAGATGGCAATTCACCGTCCAAAGTTAGTCAATATTTGCAGGCTCAGGCGCAAGCTAAAAATTTTCAAATCATTCGCACAGATTATTATCTCTACCCCAATCAGGCTAGAAATTTAGGACTAGCAAAGGTTGACACTCGCTATACCGTTTTTGTGGATAACGATGTAGTTGTCTCACCGGGTTGGCTCAACCACTTAGTGAACTGTGCCGAGGAAACTGGAGCAGGGGTGGTTGGGCCGCTAATGTGTCAAGACCTACCGCTGCATCACACGGTACACTTTGCGGGTGGCGAATCCCACGTTTGGGTTGACAAACGAGAGCGGCGGCGATTGCGGGAAAAAATGTATAAGCAAGGGCACCAGGTTGCTGATTTGCAGAGTCAGCTTCAGCGCCAGCAAACTGAGCTAGCCGAGTTTCACTGTGTTTTAGTCCGCACTTCGGTATTTGAGCAGTTAGGCAGTCTAGATGAGCAGATGTATAACACCAAAGAACATCTGGACTTTTGTATGAATGTCCGAGAAGCAGGGCTATCTGTTTACTTTGAACCTGCTTCAATCGTCACCTATGTGCCTGGTCCGCCGCTGGAGTGGAGTGATTTGCATTATTATATGCTGCGCTGGAGTGATGCCTGGACGCTGAATAGTTTGCATCGTCTGCGCGATAAGTGGAATTTGGTAGAGGATGGTTATTTCCAAACCAAATACAAAAAACTCGGCTGGCGACGCAAAATGACAATCGTTGCGCCTATTGTGTTACGAATGACATTAGGTTTGTACAGTCCCAAACTAGCTGCGGTTTTGATGTGGTTTGACCGAAGGCTGAATCGACTATTGACCGATCGCCATGCTCAGCGATCGCCCCAGTCTCAGCCCGAATCTCAATCTTCATCTGCTCCGGCTACACTGTTGAGAAGCTAATAGGAGAACGCTAATATTTCTGAGAATTGACGCAACCTATCTTGCAAAACTCCATGCCGCCTGAGATTGTTTACACTCCCGAAAGTTTGCTCAAACGTCCGCATCTGTTAGCCCACCTGATGTGGCGAGATCTGCTTGCCTCGCGTGAGTTGGCCTGGCGGCTGATGGTGCGCGACATTAACGCCCAATATCGTCAGGCTTTTTTTGGAATCATTTGGGCATTTCTTCCTCCCATCGTCATGGCGGCAGGGTTCACACTGGCTAAAGATGCAAATGTGATTACCGTGAGTGAAACCGATATTCCCTATCCTGCCTACGTCATGTTTAGCACAGCTTTGTGGCAAACCTTTGTAGAAGCGCTGAATGGACCAATTCAAGCGGTGACGATCGCCAAACCGATGCTGGCACGAGTCAACTTTCCTAGAGAAGCACTGATTTTAGCTAAATTAGGCGAAGTTGGCTTTAACTTTGGAGTTAAGCTAATCTTGATCGTCGCTCTGTTTCTCTGGTTTCAGGTACCTGTCAGTTGGATGGTGATTTTAACTCCGGTAGCTCTGATTCACCTGATCTTACTGGGAACGCTACTCGGAATTTTACTGGCTCCTCTGGGCGTGTTGTACCAGGACGTTTCCAAAGGACTCACTATGTTAACCGGATTTTGGTTGTTTATTACACCAGTGGTTTATCCTATTCCCAAAGAAGGGATATTTGGGCTGCTGGTCAGGCTTAATCCAGTGACCCCCCTACTGGTGACGACGCGAGAACTTGCGACTACAGGGGTTATTTCAGATGCCGGGAGTTTTTGGCTGGTCAGCGCTCTCACTCTGTTGGGGGTGATATTTACCTGGGTGATGTTTCGTCTGGCAATGCCGTATGTGATTGAGAGGGTGAGTTCATAATGGCGGTTGGAATTACTCAGCAAACCGTGCCCACCTCTTCTCAGCAGGATGATGCGGTGATCGTGGTAGATCAGGTTTCCAAAAAGTTTTGTCGAGATTTGAGGCGATCGCTCTTCTACGGCATTCAAGACATTGCGGCTGACCTAAGCGGCTGGCGACGAAAAAGTGAGTCTTTGCGTCAGGATGAGTTTTGGGCACTGCAAAACGTGAGTTTTCGGCTGCACCGGGGAGAGGCGCTTGGCTTAGTTGGCACCAACGGCGCAGGTAAAAGTACGCTGTTGCGAATTATCAGCGGCTTGATCAAGCCTGACACGGGCAGCGTTCGGATTCGAGGTCGTCTTGCGCCCCTGATTGCTTTGGGAGCAGGCTTTAACCCAATTCTGACAGGGCGAGAAAACATCTATGCCAATATGTCTATTTTAGGAGTGTCTACCCAGGAAATTAAAAAGCGATTTGACCAGGTGGTTGAGTTTGCCGAAATTTGGGAGGCGATCGATGCTCCAGTTCAAACCTACAGTTCGGGTATGGCAGCCCGATTGGGCTTTGCCTGCGCTATTTACACCGAACCTGAGATCTTGTTAATTGATGAGGTGCTAGCGGTTGGAGATGCTCGCTTCAAAGCAAAATGCTACCGCCGCTTGTATGAGCTACGAAAAAAAGGAACCTCTTTCATCCTGGTTAACCATAATCCCCAGGCTATTTTAAACACCTGCGACAGCGCAATTTACCTTTCCCAGGGAAAGCTGGTCGCGTCCAGCGATGCAGAAACAATCATTTCCCAGTATGAAGAAGACTTGTTCTTAAGCGGTGCGGAACGCTATCCCTGCAAGCTTGACCTGCCGCCAAAACCACCTGAGGAAAGTCTGGGATTGGATGTTACCTCACTCTTCTTTCGCGGAACTCAATCAGAAATTTTAGAATCCTTGAGATCAGGTCAAGCCCTAAGTTTTTGCGTGGTTTGTCAGGCGCGACAGGCATTTTCGGGAATTACACTACACCTGAGCATTTCCAAAATAGGTGGAGAAGATAGTGTAGGAACAATTTTGTATTTGAGTGGCGATAACGACAATATCTTCTTTGATATGCCTGCTGGAAGCCACGAAATTCAGCTTCAACTGCCCTATTTGGGGTTGGAACCAGGCGCATACACCATGAAGATTAAGCTTAAAAAAGATTCCATTTACTCATTCGATGTGGTTGAATCCTTTCGCTTCACCGTTACAGCAGACGGCAAAATGAGCAAATGTAGATTCTATCAGCCCCGGTCTTGGCAGCTTGTCAGTTCACCCCTTCAATCATGACTACTCCTCTGCTTAGTGTGATTATTCCCACTCACAATCGTCCGCATCTGTTGCCCCGTGCCGTTCAGAGTGCGCTAGAGCAGACGTTTGCAGATTTAGAAGTGATTGTCGTGATGATGCTTCAACGGAACCTGTGCAGCCACCCGACCAGCCGCGTCTACGGGTAATTCGTCTTGACCCAGGACGAGGTGGAGCCGCAGCCCGAAACGCGGGCACTGAAGCTGCACAAGGGCGCTGGGTAACTTATTTAGATGATGATGACTACTGGCTCCCCCACATGGCTGAGGTGTCGATGGCGGCGATCGCCCAATCTTCTCTAACTCCTCCCATTGCCGTTATTTCGGGCATAGAAGTCGTCAAAGCTAATGGAGAAATTTCCTCCAAGCGGGTGCCGCCGCCCTTACGGATGAACGGGTGTAGCTTCTCACTCGAAGATCTTGAACCCGGACATTCTTACTTAACGAAACAAACATTAGTGGTCGAGCGATCTACCATTCAGCAAATTGGAGGATGGGATGAGTCATTCCGTTCCCGCGTCCATTCTGAACTGTTTTTGCGGCTCAACCCAGTTTGCACCATTATTGGCATTCCTGATGTCACCTATCGGCTGTGTTCCCATGATGAGCAGCGGGTTTCAGCAAATCTCACTTTGCGCCAAAAGAGCTTTCACCAGCTAATCGACAAACATCGCACTGCGTTTGAAGCTCATCCCAGAATGTTTGCTGATTTTGTCTTCAATCATGCCTCAAAGTGTTACCAAAACGGACAGTGGCAATCGGCGATCGCCAGTCTGCTCTGGGCTATTTCCATCAATCCAACACAGGTGGTACGTCGGACTGCTCCCGCGAAACTGACTGACTTTCTACAGAAAATTTGATCGGTTGGATGATCTACAAAATTATTAAAACGCATGACACACCCGTTACCTCTATTCTCAATTATCATTCCTACCTACGCTCGTCCAGAGCGGCTAGAGAACTGTTTGCAGGCGATCGCTCAACTCAACTACCCCAGCGATCGCTTTGAGGTGATCGTTGTAGACGACGGTAGCCCAACCCCAATGGAGCCAATCGCTGCCCCATTTCGAGAAAAGTTGCACCTGACGCTAATTCGCCAAGTCAACGCAGGGCCAGCCAAAGCCCGCAATGCAGGCGCAGAAAAGGCAAAGGGGCAATTCTTGGCTTTCACAGATGATGACTGCACCCCCGCACCGGACTGGCTAAAAACGCTAGAAGCTCGCTTTACAACACTACCCGACTGCATCGTGGGCGGACGCACTCTCAACGCCCTGCCCAACAACCTGTACTCTACCGCCAGTCAGGTTTTGATTGATTATTTGTACAAGTACTACACCGTTGAGGGCGATCGCTCCAGCTTCTTCGCATCCAACAACATCGCCCTCCCTGCGGAACGGTTTCGGGCGCTGAACGGCTTTGATACCAGCTTCCCTTTAGCCGCAGGAGAAGACCGGGAATTTTGCGATCGCTGGCTTTATCACGGCTACTCCATGCTTTATGCACCAGAAGTGCAAGTCTATCACGCCCACAGCCTGACCTTGCCCAAGTTTTGGCGGCAGCACTTTAACTATGGGCGTGGCGCTTTTTGCTTTCACCAGGCACGTGCCCGACGCAACGTAGAACAAATCAAAGTAGAACCGGTGTCCTTCTATTTCAAGCTGCTGACTTATCCCTTATCACAAACGCCCCCAGTTCAGGGGTTACTGATCTCAGTCCTGTTTTTCTTATCTCAGCTAGCAAACGTCACTGGTTTCTTCTGGGAACGCTCCCAGTCAACCAAAACTCGTTACAGCAATATTTAAAACTTTGTCAGAACTTGACCGAAAAATCCTTAGCGAATCGGGTATACTGGTTGCCCAACTTGTAATTTGAGCAATCTATCCCTGGACAGATTTTTGCTAAAGGTAACTTCACTCCTATGGAAGATAAGTTAAAAGAGCTAATCGGTCAGTCTAACGTTTGGCTTTACGTTGAAAGCAGCAAAGGCTGGGTCAAGAACGCGGAGATTTTAGAAGTAACCGACAAAACGGTCACGTTTCGCTATGAGCATGAGTCCGAAAGCGAAAAGCGCACCTGGGAGAAAACAACGCGAATCAAGAACATCTCGGAGATTGAGGTGAAGCTGTTGTCTATTCCCAAAGAAGACACTCAAGTTACCGCGCTGAAAGGCAGATTATCTAATCTTTTGGGTCAAGAATAGAGCAGGTTAGGACTGGCGCATCTTCGGTAGCATGGGAAAGAAATCCTTGCAGCGGGGCACTGAGTCAGTTCATGCAGCCATACAAAACCCAGCTACGAGTGCGCTACCACGAAATGGACGCACTGGGGCACGTCAATAACGCCGTCTACCAGCACTATCTGGAACAGGCGGCAATTGAGCATTCAGAATATCTGGGGCTGAACCTCGATCGCTACCGTGAACTGGGCGGCTGGTTTATCATGCGGCGAGTCGAAATCGATTATCTGCGTCCGGCGATCGCTGGAGACATCCTCGAAGTCACGACCTGGGTTCACGAAATGCGGGGCACTCGTGCTGTCCGTCGCTACGAAATTTGTAAACCGGGCAGTGACGACCTGTTGCTCAAAGCAGAGGCGCTGTGGGTCTGGGTGGATGCGATCGCCATGCGTCCCCGCGCAATTCCTGATACCCTGATGACGGCTTTTGGACAAATCACCCACGCAATGCAGGATTAACCCGATGTATACGACAGAAACCTGGAAGCACGACTCCATCATCAGCAACAGGATTCGGCTGCACTATGTCACCCAGGGGGAAGGCCCGCTGATGCTGATGCTGCATGGCTTCCCAGAATTTTGGTACTCCTGGCGCAAGCAGATTCCCGAATTTGCTCAAGACTACAAAGTTGTAGCGCTCGACTTACGCGGCTACAACGATAGCGAAAAACCTGCTGATGCATCTGCTTATGTCATGCCTGAATTCATCAAGGATGTGGAAGGCGTAATTCGCGGACTTGGCTATGAAAGCTGTGTGCTGGTCGGGCATGACTGGGGCGGGGCGATCGCCTGGAACTTTGCCTACGCCTATCCCGAAATGGTGGAAAAGCTAATCATTCTAAATTTGCCCCATCCCGCTAAATTTGCTGAAGGGCTACGCACCCCGCAGCAGCTTCTCCGCAGTTCCTACATCTTCTTCTTTCAACTTCCCTGGCTGCCCGAACTGTTGGTACAGTCCTCCGGCTACCAAATTGTCACTGCTGCCCTGACCGGAATGGCCGTCAACAAGAATGCTTTCTCCGATTCAGACCTCGCTGCTTACAAAGAAGCCGTTGCCAAACCCGGTGCCCTGACTGCAATGCTCAACTACTATCGCAATGCATTTGCTCAGAGAATTGTCAATCGGGAATGGGGCGTTCTGAATGTCCCCACCCTGATGATTTGGGGCGAAAATGATACGGCTCTAGGCAAAGAACTCACCTACGGCACCGAAGCCTACGTCAAAGATTTTCAAATCCGCTACATTCCCAACTGTAGCCACTGGGTACAGCAAGAACAACCAGAACTTGTGAATCAATATATACGGGAATATCTGGCTACTTAATTAATGCGATGTCCAACTAAAGTTTTGGAAACCCTGGTTTCCTGTGGAGCAGGCATCTTGCCTGCTTGAGTTGGACGGGCAAGATGCCCATCTCACAAGAGGTTAGAAAAAGTTGCACCTTGCGTTAATTAGGTATTAGCCTTTGTCCTGTAGGTTGGGTGAAGCAAAGCGAAACCCAACAAAATTTAGGCGATCGCTGAGATTCACACTCTATCTCCTTAACCTACATTAGAAAACTCGTAAATAACCAACCTCAAAAGTCAAAACCACGCTGAAATCGTGAGTCAAATTTGTGCTGTTTACTCGAATTGCAGGCACGACAAAGCGTTTGCAAATTGCTGATATCGTTGGAGCCGCCTTTGGCAAGCGGAATGATGTGATCCACCGAAAGTTTGGTGCTGGAACCGCAGCTTTTACACTGGTACTGATCGCGTTCTAGCACATACTTTCTAACCTCTATCGGAATTGAAATTCGAGGTGTTTTACTCATCTTAAACTAGCAATTTAGAGTGTTCTTCTCATGACTAGGCAGAGTCTCTAGATTGGATTCCCCGCCAGAGGCTAAGAACCAGGAATCCTTCTGTGGAGCAGGCATCTTGCCCGTCCGAACTAAGCAGGCAAGATGCCTGCTCCACAGGAAACCAGAGTTTCTAAATTTTTGGTTGCACATTGCCCTAATCAACAATAGTCCGCCGAATATTATCAAGCGGCGATTCAGGTTGAGAATTTAATTCATTTTTCTCCTTAAAGAATCAATTAACTCAGGTTCATCAGGACAAAACTCTATGGAGATTCTAACTTTTCCTTTTTGCCAATCTTGAGTAAGACCTAAAACTTCACAAGGTACACCATAATCAAACCATCCAGTTGATTTTCCCGTACACTCTTGTATAGCCCTTAATAATTCAGCAACTTTGAAGGTGTTATTACAGATCAGGTTGCTGAGGTTCCCTGTAGAAGAAATAACTACATTTCGGTCTAGAACCATAAATTTGTCGTTCATTTTTCTTAGCTACTAATATTTCTAATTTTGAGGATGCATGACAGCTTTGGCTTAGTAAATTACGCTATGCTAACCCAACCTACTAAAGGATTGTTTGGCGGATGTCGTCTAGGGGAGATTTAGGAACATCAGGACAAAATTCTATGCTGACTCTGATTTTTCCTGTTTGCCAGTTTCGCTCACCAAACTTCAAGACTTCACAGGACATTCCTTTCGAGAAGAGATGAGCTTCTTCATGGGATAGTAGCCGTTGGGCGATCGCATCCACAAACTCAGCAATTCTAAGGGTTGGCGGCAAGTTCAAATACTGCGAAATTTCAGCAGATTCTACTGATAAGACTTCATCACGACTGAGTAGCTCAAAGCTATCCTGGCGATCGGTTTCTTGCATAAAATTCTATTCCTGATCGTTCTCAACTATCATTGACGGATACTGTCCAAAGGTGATTCTAATTGAACAGTTTCTGAGATATCGCTTTCATCTTCTTCTAAGGATTCAAGCTCTTCTACATAAAATTCAACCTCAATTTTGATTCTGACTTTTCCAACTTTCCAACTGTCAGAACCGACCTGAAGAATTTCACATTCTATGCCAGAACCAAACCATCGGGCATATTCATCAGGCTTATTATTAGGAGCTAAATGTTTTTGATCGATTTGGATTCCTTTATTTCTAAGTTCACCACTTAAATGGCTTCCTAGCGAACTGGAAAATGATAAATCTACTGCTTTCTTAAATTTCCCAACTTTGTATGTGGAGTCACCAAACGCTAGGACATCATCATTGCCGCAGTTCCGTTTTTCAAACTTTTCAGTCATGATCATTCTATCGAGTCACAAATGAACGCTTAGAAGGTTGTGTGCAGTTGAAGTGAATTTCTCCGGCAAGGGCGTAGCATTCGGGCGGAAAATTTTAGTTTGTTCCAGGGATTACCTACCGAATGCTGCGCCCCTACGGAGTGCTGGGCTATGGGGTAGATTTGTCAAATGGCCTTTGTTCTGCTTCTGTTAGAGAGGCGATCGCCCCATCCACTTCATCAGCATCATCCGCTTTAAGCACTTCTAATTGAGCAGAAATTGGGTCTGGAATAGGGGGGATGATGACCAGATCGGACTCGTTAATTTCTGGTAGCTTTTTGCGATCGAGGTGCATCGATTCGAGGCAAGTGTTGATGCCTGCGATCGCCCCGTTGTAAACCTCAATTTTTTGCTCCACTTCGGTTTGTTTGCGGCGATTGGCTTTGAGTTTTTCTGCGGCTTCTTTGTCAAGAATTTGAGAGAGATAAAGCCGCGCCTGATCGTATTGCTGCAAGATTGCCTCTGCCTGTTGATCTGCGCCCGTTAGCAAGTGGTGATTGAGCGTCTGGTTAATGGTTTGACGGAAAGTTCGCATTACCGTTTCTTTTACTTTTTGCTCAAAGTCGAGCTTGAGCAATTGGCGAATGGCGGGTTCCGCTTCGATCATGTTTTGGTAGTCGTAGCCCCGGCAAGCCTGTTGTAGGGTTTGGCGCAGTTGCCACATGGAGCAAGTGCCTTCGGTGTAAAATTCGGGGCGTTCCCGCACGTAGCGATCGCACTCGGTTTGTGCTTCATTGACGATTGCCTTTTTCACCTGCTCTAGTACAAGGTTCAGGTTGCGCTCGATGCCGTCATCATTTCCCAGTAGGCGATAGAGGTTGCGGTAATAGTCTTGCTGTTTGACGCGATCGACGAGGCGGTGGAAAAAGTTGGTGACGACCTCAACGGCAGATTCGACCAGCACATCTTCTAGCCCGTTTGCCAGGTAGTAGAAAGCTTCGGTCAAGATGCCCAGCAGCGGCACAACGGAGTTGCGTTTGTGGCTTGCCTGGGCGCGTTTGTGAACTTCGCCGACTGAGAAAGTGTTGAGCAACTCATCCAGGCGGCTGACCATTCTGGCTTTGAGCTTGAGAAAATCTCGCTCCAGGGCTGAGTTGCTGTCGCTGGCGATCGCCTCATTCACTTCTCGCTCGATGTCTTGCTGGAAGGCATCCCCAATCTGCTTTAGCTCTTTGCTGAGTTGCCTGAGTTCCTGCTCTTTGATGGCTTCAATGTCCTGCGGCTGACTCTCCAGGTCTTGCCAGGTTGCCAGATAGGATTTCCGCAGACCGATGCAGAGCGGTTGCAGGTCGTCTGCCAGGTTTGCTAGCAGCAAGGGGCGCTTTTCTTCGGTCAGGTAGCGGGTGACTGCGGTGCGAAATTCTTCGATGCCGCTATCTAGAATCAGTTGCTCGATTAGCGGATCGCCCTGTTCGCTGAGAATTCTCACATAGTTTTCGTTGGGCGATTCGTAGCTTTTGACATCAATCCGAAAGCGATCGGCGGGTAGCTTGCCCGAACTGGCGCAATAGCGGTTAAATTCGCTGACGAACTGGGGGGTTTCCTCGGGTTCGGTTGCCTCTTGGATATTTTGGGCAAAGAGAGTGTCCAGTCCAAAGCGATCGCCCCTCCCCGCTGCTTTAATCTGGCTGCCGTAGAAACCCAGCAGCCCACTGGTTTTGTAAACCCGGCTAGAATCGCGGAACTGCTCCTGAATCAGGGTGTCGAGCCGCTGCCGCAGTTGAGTGTTGTACCAGGTTTCATCGACGCGGTTAAAGACATAAAAGACGCGATCGCGGATACCAGGATTGGAGCGGGTTTTTTCTAGCAGGTCGGTTTCTTCGGTGGTCATGTCGCCTGCGGAGGCGGGTTTGAGGACACAGACAACGGCTGAGGTATCTGGATTTTCGATTTTGCGGTAGGTCAGGTCGGCATCACGTTTGACGGGGGCATCAATCCCCGGTGTGTCAATTAGAATGTTGCCGTCTCTGAGCAGGTCATGGTGACAGTAATATTCCACCCGCTTCAGCACTGCGCTGTTGCTGCCCCGGCGGGCATAGCTGGCGGCTTCCTGGAGCGTCGAAAAGTTGAAATGCTCCATTGAATAGGTCGTGTTGCTGACGGTGCTGATGTGGTCGCGGTTGTTGAGCAATCCTTCAATCAAGAAATTCAGGGCGCTGGCTTGTTTTGCCCGTTCCGATTTGCTCTCTCCGCCTTCTTGTTGAATGATCTCTCGGCACTTTCGCCGCAGCAGATCGACCACTTCTGTTTGGTTAACGTTTACAGAGGCGGTCAGTCCTAACCTTTGACAGAGAACGCTGGACTGCTCTCGAATTTCTGCCTCGCTCAGGAAGGTCAGCACGACTCGCTCTTTGCCGGGTTCTGCATAGGCGATTTGACACTCAGTTCCAGTGGCGTGACCTTCGGCGCTGTAAAGCAGTTCTCGCTCTAGCAAGGCGTTGATCAGCATCGACTTGCCGGCGCTGAATGCTCCTGCAAAAACGATCTCAAAGGTAGGGGCGATCGCCTTCCTCAATGAGGTTTGGATTGCAGTGATATTTTGTTGCGATCGCAGCAAAGGTTCGTGACTGAGCAATTGCAGCAATGTATCGACTTGTTCCTGAAGATTTTGGCAGGAGGGCAATTCAGTCATGGGGAGTGAAGTCCTGGTGAGGGAAAATGCTTAAAGAAAGATACCCCGTCCAGCATTCCCACTCCACACTTGAAGATTGAAGCTATCGTGTAGATTTCCAACACGGGTGGCTCAGACAACACGCTAAAACAGCAAACCTATGGCAGCACCGCTTTAGTTTATGAAACTGCTTGATTGCAGTTGCTCCGTTTGCGGCAGTTGTAACTTCACTCAGTACAGGACAAAATCTAAAAACTCGGTCAGTTCCCTATAGTCTGTAGTAAGCTTTGTCATAATCAATGATAAACAACACTTATGCGGTCATTATGAACCTATAAGCGTTATCCGTGATTAAACTTCTGTTCGTTTACAATGCGTTCGCGTTGGTCGAGAACCGAGTTGTGTTGGTTGAGAACCGAGTTGTGTTGGTTGAGAACCGAGTTGTGTTGGTTGAGAACCGAGTTGCATTGGTTGAGAACCGAGTTGCATTGGTTGAGAACCGAGTTGCATTGGTTGAGAACCGAAGTGGGTTCATGCAAAACCTCACATGGTTGATTGAGAGGCGAACTAGATTGAGAGGGAATCAAAGGAAGTGGATGATTAACTGTTGTCCAATCGTGTACCAATCTTGATAAATTCCTTTTAGCTTTGCGTTCTAGTCGTCACTGCTAAGGTAAATGAGAAAAGAGACTTAACTTTTAGAAAACGGAGACAGGCACCATTTGTTGGATTTGGGGACATTACTTCAGGGTCATACCCAGAGGCTTCTATCTACCCCATCACATCGCTCAGTACCGCTTTAGTTAACTCAGGATCTGGCTCAGGAGAAGCCTCCTCGCCTGGATCACCCGTAGCAGCCTCAATCTTAGAACAGACGCGTGATCCATCTCCTTCCTCTATAGGGCAGTACCCCTGGTTCCAGGTTGCCTGTCTCTCCAGTGCCCTTCGCACTCTCGATCGCCACAATTCCACTATTTGGAATGTCGTCGAGAACCAGCGTGGAAAGGTCAGTGGTCGTGACTTTAACGGAAGCCAGATAGGTCAATCGATTTTCTAAGCGTTGCCAGATCATCCAGTGTTGCAGAGGAGGTGCCTGCGTGTAAGCCCTTTCCCAAAGGGTAGCTCCACCTTGCACAATCAGATCATCAACCCCTTTTCCCTGAGTAGCTTTCCACGTTGCAACACCCACCGAGCATCCTGCTTGGCGCAGCAAACCACCAAACCGATATAGGGCAACAAAGACTCGCCGTTTGGTTGCTGCCTTTTGGTCCTGGTCAAACGCGAGGACAAACCGCCGATCATTAGCGGCAAATCGAGCGACATCGGGAATTAGCCGCCGGGTTTCATCCAATAATTTTTGATAGCCACCATTAACCCTGTAGAAAGCCAGGGGAACAAAGCCCTGACTCAAAAGTGCCAATGCTTTTTTGCCTCCTTCAGTCGGCACTATTGGGATTTTGGGATGAGCCTCCAACCAATCCCAGAAAGAGCCAAATAGGGGGATATCGACACCGTATCGACGACTAATCAGTTGTCGAATTTGGGGTGAGATTGCAGGCAGATAGGCGCGAGAGCCATTCCCGACAGGCATTTCGTACTTTTGAACCTGTCTTCGTCGTC